>NZ_CP012099.1:602500-740000 GCF_001182785.1 Bacillus thuringiensis
AAAGAAAAAATTGCCTTCGTTGGTGACGGTATTAACGATACACCAGTATTAGCCCGTGCAGACGTTGGTATTGCGATGGGTGGTTTAGGGTCAGATGCAGCAATTGAAGCGGCAGACATCGTTATTATGACTGATGAGCCTTCAAAAATTGCGACAGCTGTAAAAATTGCAAAACGCACAAGAAGTATAGTGTGGCAAAATATCATCTTTGCTTTAGGTGTAAAAGGGATTGTTCTATTACTTGGTGCCTTTGGTATTGCAACAATGTGGGAAGCTGTTTTCTCAGATGTTGGTGTGACACTACTTGCAGTGTTAAATGCAATGCGTGTATTACGAGTGAAAGATTTATAAAAAAGAGGACGCAACCTGCGTCCTCTTTTTTATTAGTGATTTTGTTGAAATTGATTTAATAAAATAATATCAAATATTATTTTACTTTTAAATAGTGTAATATTAAAATTTACAAATAAAACACATTCGTCTTATTATTTTAATATATTTTTTACAAATATCCATATAGTATTGAAAAAACAGAGAAGGAGAAACTTCTCTGTTTACTTTTGTATGTTTTTTTCAACTTGTTCTCGAACAGTTTGGATGTAATTCATTTTATGATCCCAACATTCTTGGCTTAAATCGACAGGATATTCTTCGGGATTTAAAGTTCGCATGTATTCTTCCCAAAATAGAGCGAGACTCTGTGCACTATATTGTTGAATATCTAATATACTTGGTAGTTCATATGTTCTTTCACCGTTAACGAAAATGTCTTTATGCAGTTCACGGGCTTCAAAGTTTGTTACGAATTTACTTATATATGTGTGAACTGGATGGAACATTTTTAAGCGCTCTTCTTTTCCAGGTTCTTCAGAATCTAACGCAATATAATCACCTTCTGCATGATCGTTAACACGATTGATAATACGATAAATTCGTTTCAGTCCTGGAGTGGTAATTTTTTCAGGGTTAGATGAAATTTTAATCGTATCATTTAATTTTCCGTCAGTATCTTCAATCGCAACTAGTTTGTAAACAGCTCCTAATGCAGGTTGCTCAAAGGACGTAATTAATTTTGTCCCAACGCCCCATACGTCAATTTTTGCCCCTTGAGATTTAAGGTGCATAATTGTGTATTCATCTAAATCGCTAGAAGCGATAATTTTTGTATTTGTAAATCCTGCTTCATCTAGTAGTTTTCTTGCCTTTTTAGATAAATAAGCCATATCACCACTATCAAGACGAATGCCATAGAAATCAATACGATCTCCAAATTCTTTTGCGACGCGAATCGCATTTGGAACACCAGATTTTAATGTGTCATATGTATCAACGAGAAAGACGCACTTTCTATGAGTTTCAGCGTATTTCTTAAATGCGACGTATTCATCGCGATATGCTTGAACGAAAGAGTGCGCATGTGTGCCAGCTACAGGGATCCCGAAGCGTTTTCCGGCACGAACGTTGCTTGTAGAGGAGAAACCACCAATAAAGGCAGCGCGTGTCCCCCAAAGGGCAGCATCGAACTCATGGGCACGTCTTGTGCCGAACTCTAAAAGCTCATCATTACTTGCAGCATGTTTCATACGAGCAGCTTTTGTTGCAATTAATGTTTGGTAATTCACAATATTTAAGAGGGCGGTTTCAATAATTTGTGCTTCACCGAGTGGTGCATCAACACGTAATAAAGGCTCGTTATTAAATACAACTTCACCTTCTTGCATACTGCGAATCGTCCCAGTGAATTTCATATTTTGTAAATAATGAAGGAATTCTTCTTCAAATTGTAATTCTGCTAAATAAGCGATATCGCTTTCAGTAAAACTGAAATTTTCTATGTACTCTACAATTTTCTCAAGGCCAGCAAAAACAGCGTAGCCATTCTCAAATGGAAGCTTTCGAAAATATAAATCAAAAACAGAACGGCGATTATGAATACCATCTTTCCAATATGTATAAGCCATGTTGATTTGATATAGGTCTGTATGTAAGGCATAACTATCGTCTTTATAATGAGTCATCGCGAGAACACCTCCATAATTTGGTTATAGTATACCAATTTTTCATCATTCGTAGCAAAGAAGAGATATTGATGTGAAGTCAAGAGAGAAAAAAATGAAATTATGCATATTTTTTAGAAAATTAACATTTATCAATTTATATTTCTCTCGATTTTATGTATTATTAGAGTAATGGGGTAATGAGAATGGAGGAGGACAATGCAACAAACATTAGAAAAAATAGGCAAACAAGTCTTTTACAAACGGCTCCAGCAAAAAATGACACAAGAAGAACTATGTCAGGGCATTTGTTCTGTCTCATACTTAAGTAAGATCGAAAATGGAAAGATCGAAGCATCAGAAGAAATTCTACAATTGCTCTGCACAAGACTGGAAATTGCCGTGACGGATTTGAGAGATGTAGAAGAAGATGTGAAGGGGAAGCTGGATGAATGGTTGAATGCACTAGTTCATTTGGACAAGCAACAAGTAGAACGTATATATGAAGAGTTGCAAGGTGAAATGAAGCATGTGTTGGATTTTGAAATTATAAATTATTATAAACTACTGTATACACGTTATTTAATTATGAAAAGGGATTTTCCTGCTGTCGAAGAAGAGTTAGAGAGCTTAAAGAAGATGTACAAAAAGTATTCACCATTCCAAAAATTATTATATACGTATAGCAAAGGGTTATATTATTTTTTACAACATAAATATAAGAAGGCATTGGAGTATTTGACTCGAACAGAAGTAATGGCAAAGGAACAAGGTTATCATGAAAATGGAATATATTTCAATTTAGCTCTTGTTTATAATGAATTGGAAGTTGAGCATATGACTTTACATTTTGCTAATGTAGCAATGGAAGGATTTAAGAATGAATATAAATTCCGTTATGTGATAAACTGCCAGTTACTTATTGCGTTGAGTTATATACAAAAAAAACAATATAATGAAGCGCTATCTATTTATAATAATATTTTGAGGGAAGCAAATTCTTTTGCCGATAAAGAAAGCATAACAGCTATTGCTTTAAATAATTTAGGCTTCTTGTACTATAACTTAAAAGATTATGCAAAAGCTAAAGATTATTATTTACAATGCCTAAAGTACAAAAAGGAAGAGGATTTAAATTATATTGATGCAGTATATGAGATTGCTTTGCAGTGTATTGAATTAAAAGAATTTGAAGAAGCGAAAGATTGGATTGATAAAGGGATAGATGTCGCCAAGAGGGATGAAAAGTATAAAAGTATGCTATATATACTTTCAATGCTTAAGAATAAATACTTTGAAACAAAAGATGTTTATAAAAAGTTTTTAGAAGTTGAGGCAATCCCGTTTTTTAGAGGCGAAGAAAATAAAAAGGAATTAAAAATGGTGTATTTAGAACTAGCAGGATATCACGAGGAATTATTAGAATTTAAGGAAAGTAATAACTACTATAAATTAGCAATTAATTTATTAGAAGAAAAGGGAGGAAAATAATATGAAAAAAATAATTATTGGTGCTTTGGCTTTGGTGGCTGTATTAGTGGTATTGGAACCGCAATATGCTTGGACATCGGATATCTATGGTCAAGGAGAAAAAGTAGTAGAATTAATAAATTCTTAACAGAAACCCCTTTCCAATCGGAAAGGGTTTTTTTTCAATATTTGTTCCTCAAAATTCTACAAAACTTGAGAAAATAATTATTTGAATTTTTAGTATATTAATAGTGGAAACATAATGCTAATATGAAACTACTCTTTTTCAAAAAATTTTTTATTAGGGGGAAGGTTATATGAAAAAGAAGAGTTTAGCATTAGTGTTAGCGACAGGAATGGCAGTTACAACTTTTGGAGGGACAGGCTCTGCGTTTGCGGATTCTAAAAATGTGCTCTCTACGAAGAAGTACAATGAGACGGTGCAGTCACCTGAGTTTATTTCTGGTGATCTAACTGAAGCAACTGGTAAGAAAGCAGAATCTGTTGTGTTTGATTACTTAAACGCAGCAAAAGGTGATTACAAGCTAGGGGAAAAGAGTGCGCAAGATTCTTTCAAAGTGAAACAAGTGAAGAAAGATGCTGTAACTGATTCAACAGTAGTACGTATGCAACAAGTTTACGAAGGAGTACCTGTATGGGGTTCTACTCAAGTAGCTCACGTAAGTAAAGACGGTTCTTTAAAAGTTTTGTCTGGAACAGTTGCACCTGATTTAGACAAAAAGGAAAAGTTGAAAAATAAAAATAAAATTGAAGGCGCAAAAGCAATTGAAATCGCGCAGCAAGATTTAGGTGTGACACCGAAATATGAGGTAGAGCCAAAAGCGGACTTATATGTATATCAAAATGGTGAAGAAACAACATATGCATACGTTGTAAATCTAAACTTCTTAGATCCAAGTCCAGGAAACTACTACTATTTCATTGAAGCAGACAGCGGTAAAGTATTAAATAAGTTTAATACAATTGATCATGTGACAAATGATGATAAGTCACCAGTTAAGCAAGAGGCTCCTAAACAGGATGCGAAAGCGGTAGTAAAACCTGTAACAGGAACAAATAAAGTAGGAACTGGTAAAGGTGTATTAGGAGATACGAAATCACTTAATACAACATTATCTGGTTCATCTTACTACTTACAAGATAATACGCGCGGGGCAACGATTTTCACATATGATGCGAAAAACCGCTCAACATTACCAGGAACATTATGGGCAGATGCGGATAATGTTTTCAATGCAGCGTATGATGCAGCGGCAGTAGATGCTCATTACTATGCAGGTAGAACATATGATTATTATAAAGCTACATTTAACAGAAACTCTATTAATGATGCAGGAGCACCATTAAAATCAACAGTTCATTACGGAAGTAAGTATAATAATGCATTCTGGAATGGTTCACAAATGGTATACGGAGATGGTGATGGTGTAACATTCACTTCATTATCTGGTGGGATTGATGTAATTGGTCACGAATTAACGCATGCTGTTACGGAAAATAGCTCGAATTTAATTTATCAAAATGAATCAGGCGCATTAAATGAAGCAATTTCTGATATCTTTGGTACTTTAGTAGAATTCTATGATAACCGTAACCCAGATTGGGAGATTGGTGAAGATATTTACACGCCTGGTAAAGCAGGAGATGCGCTTCGCTCTATGAGTGATCCAGCGAAATATGGTGATCCAGACCATTATTCTAAGCGTTACACAGGTTCAAGTGATAACGGTGGCGTTCATACAAACAGCGGCATTATTAATAAACAAGCTTATTTATTAGCAAATGGCGGTACGCATTTTGGTGTAACTGTAACTGGTATCGGTAAAGATAAATTAGGTGCGATTTACTACCGTGCAAATACACAGTATTTCACGCAATCTACTACATTTAGCCAAGCTCGTGCTGGTGCAGTACAAGCTGCTGCAGACTTATATGGTGCAAATTCTGCTGAAGTAGCAGCGGTTAAGCAATCATTTAGTGCTGTTGGTATTAACTAAGGATTTAAAGGATAGCTATTAATAAAATACCTCAAAAATAAAGAAGGAGCCTATGCTCCTTCTTTATTTTTTTCTCCATTTTTTCCACAAATAATATAATCCGATACAACCTGCGATTGTCACAATCCACTTCGCTTCATTTGTTCCGTTCATGACTTGGTATGCCGAATATACTTCAATCAATAAGGCCGGTATTTTACCTATTGTACTGGCAATACTGAAGGAGAGTAATGACATTTTCCCTAGAGCTGCAAATAAAGTCACGATACTGGATGGGATGAAAGGTATCAATCGAAACGATAGAACGAGTAGAAAGGCCTCTCTACCTTCTACATAAAGAAGACGCTCTACCTTTGGGTACTTATTTACTTTATCGTGAGTGAACTTTTGAAGGCCCATGCGGTAAATATAAAACGAGATAATAGCCCCTAAGGCCTCACCTGCGATCGAGATGATTGTGCCATTTGTTACACCGAAGAGCTGTATATTAATGGCGGTTAAAAAGATGCTAGGAATAACACCTAAAAGACTAATGATGATGTTAATTAAGATACTAAGTGGAATTGCGATTGAATAGTATTCTGTTAAGAAATTTTGAATCGTTTCAGCCATTGTTTAAAATCCTTTATCTTTTTTTGCATTACACCACATTTCGATTGTATAGGCAAGGGTAAATTTACATAATGTAGAAAATGTTGATAAGAAGGTATTTATATACCTTATATGGGTATTAGGTATATAAAAATAGGGGTATTTTAAGTTATTTTCAAAAAAGTTTAATAACCCTTTGTTTAAAAGGGTTATATGGTTTTATTATCGGTATTTTCATTTGGGAAATAATCATAAAATTTAGGGGGTATATATTAAGAGGGGCGGAAAATAGGGTGTTGGTGAAAGTGTGTAGGAAAATAGATGAAAAAAGTGAAAACTGATAGGTTTTTTCGTTGTGAAATTGACTTTTAGTGAAGTTACGATAATAATCATGGAAGAGGTGATATGATGAAACGAATAAGCAGTCTTTTCTTGAGTAGTTTATTGGCACTAATGCTGATCTTAAGTGGATGTGCAGGAAAAGAACAAAAAACAGAGAAACAAACAGGGAATCAATCGACATCAGTAGAAAAAATTAGTGATAATATTTTAGATGAAATGGAAGGACCACCTAAAAATGGTCATACGATTGAAAGACATGTAGGCAAATCAGAAGAAGATTTGAAGAATCGCTTGAAGACAGATAAAGTATCAGCAGCAAGTACATACTATGACAAGGAAACAGCAACGAAAGCTGTAAAAGATAGTTTGAAGCAGCATGATAAGGAAATTCAAGACTGGTTAAAAAATTCTAAAGAGGCTCGTCTCGTATTAAATACAACACATTCATTCCCGGTTGGAAAAACGGTAATAAAGAAAAATATGAGTGTAAAAGACAAGTTGGTAAAAACTGTTACTGTTTTAGCGAGAGATAAGTCAGGAGAATTAGGGTTTAAGATTATTACTTCTTATCCATCTGATAAATAAGAAGGGGGAGTACATTATGTATACGACATTACAATACTTTCTTAAATCGTACTGTACGTTAAGTATTCATGAGGATGAAATAGTAAGCGTGATGGAAGAGTTTATTGAACAAGAAGACGAAGAAATTGTTTTGAAATTACGTGATGAATTAATAAATATGAAGAAAAAGAACGCGTGGGAAGAGGCGTGTGTATTAGCTGCGAAGCAAGGCAATCGTATGTGGTCTTTAGAAGAAACGAAAGACCATCTTGAAACTTTTTTACTATTACTGCAAAAGAAAAAGGCGTGATATAATCACGCCTTTTTCTTTATGCTATTCGGTGGATATTATCTATTCTTTTGGAGCGCTTTTATATACGCTTTTTGAAATTTGTCCATTTGATATTACTTCCCCGTTTTGTGTTACTTTTTTATACGTAACTGCTGTTATTTTATCACTACTTCTACTAATTACTTGAGAAGAGACTTCAACATTTTTACCAGTATTTGTACCGAAAATGCGTGTAGTAATACTACCCCCATTTGAAAATGCTTGAATATAAATATGATTGCCCGTATTATTTTTAAATTTAAAATCTGGACCATAATCTGCTACTGCTGCATCTTGCCCAAGTGGTAAATAATTTACCGGCATAGAATGATTACTTCGAGAAACAATACCTAAATCTGCCCTTAAAGCTGCGCTGTATAATGTACTACTGACTTGGCAAACTCCTCCGCCTGCACTTTGTATTACTTTACCTTGTGAATATACTGCTGCAGATTTGTAACCATGTGCAGCATCAGTTACGCCAACGCGGCCGTTAAAACTAAATGTTTCATCAGGTGCGACAATAACCCCACTTAAAGTATTAGCTGACTTATTTACGTTAAATGATTGATTTCCGTTACGGCCAGCCATTGGAGTAGAATATTCAGCGATGACTTCTTTAATACCCATTTTCTGTATGTCTTCTGTAGAACGTTCGGGTTTTATGAATGTAACTGGCAATGTAACATCTGATTTACCAGTAGTAATCGCTTCGTTTGTTAAACCGTTTAGCTTCCCTTTATCAATTTTTTCTCCGTTTTGACTTTGACTAATATTTACTGTTGGGCCTTCAATACTTAATTCCGCATTAACAGGATTTTTTAATGTTTCATTATATTTATCTTTTATAAAGGTTTCATAAGCTGTTGCATTTAATTGTGGTGTTAATTTATAGTCACGTTTTAATTCACCGTTTTCAGCTTGCTTCCGCATTTTGTAACGATTCATTACGTTTCCTTCTTGTTCTTTAAAGATTTTGTCAATAATATCTTTCTCTTTATAATTTATCCCTAAATCTTTCCATGTGTAAGTTTGTTTATCGTTTTGGAATATGTAGGTAAGGGATTTTTGATCTAATTCAGTTACCTTTTGATTAATAATTGCTTGAATATCGTTCTTATTTTTTCCATCGAGAGAAATACCTTCAAATGTAGTATTTGGTAATGCAGTAGTATTTAATTGATTATTTAATTTGGATACATATTGATATCCCCCAACACCGCCTACACAAAGTAATATGCCCCCAGCAATTGCAGAACCGATCAGTATTTTACTTAGCTTCATTTATTTCCCCCCAGAAATTTATGTATAAATATATGTATTACATTTTTTGTATAAAAATGATGAAAATAACATTATGTACGTACTAGTATACTATTATTTTCACTGTGTGTGTAATGTTTTCATAAAAAATGTTACATCGCTGTAATAATTGTCACTTCTTGTCACAATGTGTATGAAAAATATGTTGAAAAATAAAATAAAAAGGCTGTCTAGAAAGATCTAGCAGCCTTTTTATTATAATTTTTTATGTTCATTTTTATTCGTAACACCGAGATGTTTTTGAAGGGTAGTTGAAATAGTATCGACGCTTTTTTCATTTGGAACGTAATAATAAATACCACCTATATATTTATCTGTACCTTCTACTTGCATTTTTTCCATTTTTAAATTTGAATCCATTGAATTTTTTGTAATTGTCATCATATCATCAAACGTTAAATTGGTTTTTAAATCTTTATCGACAGCGTCTAGTAGGCCACCGATTTTATTAATGGAATTAAGAGATAGTGCCTTTTCAGCAATGGCCTCTAATACAAGCTGTTGTCGTTGGCCACGCATATAATCACTATCGATATGACGAGTTCTAGCTAGCGCCAATGCCTCTTCTCCATTTAAATGTTGACGTCCTTTTTTAAGATGAATTGCATCTGCTTCATCTTTACTATTTTGCTCTGTGAACTCAACTGGAACGTCCACAGTAATACCACCAAGAGAATCAACAATTTTGATAAAGGATTTAAAGTTGAATTTTACATAGTAATCAACTGGAACATCTAAAAAGTTCTCTACCGTATCAATTGTGCTGTCTACACCACCGAATACGTGAGCATGTGTGATTTTATCGTATTTATCACGTGACTTAATGTAGACGCGTGAGTCACGTGGAATGCTTACAAGTTTAACGGATTTATCGTTTTTATTAATTGTTGCAAGTAATAACGCATCTGTTCGAGTTGCTTTTCCGTAGCCTTTTTCCCTAATATCACTTTCATCAACACCCATAATTAGTACGGAAATGTTGTCGGTCATAGGTTTAACAGCTTTTTCACGTTTACTGGACTTATCTCCTCGACCTAGTTCAGCATAAGCATTATTTAAGACGGACTTTGCTTTACTGTATATATGGAAGGAGTAGCCTCCTGCTCCAAGTGCTACAATTAGTAATGGAATAAGAAGGAACCAAAGTAAGCGTTTTTTCTTTGAGCGTCCTTTTTTGGCTCGCGTATTGTTGTTCGTGTCGGATTTCATCATTTTTTCTCCTTTAAAACTATCAAAGTGTATACATTTAGAAGTGTATTCAAACACATAAAAAATATTTTACGCTAAATAAAAGCGATTGTACATGTATAAAAAATAGATGTCTTGATTATTTATCCCGCATTAACGGGCAGTAAAACTCCCACCTCAAAGTCCAGCGAATGCAAGGAAGTTAGGTGGGAGTTAACTGCCCGTAAAAGCCCGATTGGTGAAGGCTAATACTCAGAGGGGGCTATCCCCCTCTGAGTAAAGTTTCACTTTATAAGACATCTATTCGTTATTGTGCACAAAAGATAGGGATAAGAAAATGATAAAATTTTACCTAATTACAACATAATGCTTACGATAATTGCAGATAAAATGCTAACGAGAGTAGCTCCATATAGTAATTTAAGGCCAAACCTTGCAACAACGTTTCCTTGTTCCTCGTTTAGTCCTTTTACCGCACCTGAAATAATACCAATGGAAGAAAAATTGGCAAAAGACACGAGGAAAACAGAAATAATACCAACTGTACGGGGAGAAAGGTTATTAGAAATTTTACTAAGATCCATCATTGCGACAAATTCATTCGTTACAAGCTTCGTTGCCATAATGCTGCCAGCTGCGACAATTTCAGAACTTGGTACACCGATAAGGAATGCGATAGGTGCAAATACGTAGCCGATTAATTGTTGGAACGTAATACCGAATATAATGAGGAACAGGTCATTAATACAACTAATTAATGCAACGAATCCAATGAGCATAGCGCCGACAACAATGGCTACACGAAAACCATCAAGAATGTATTCTCCAAGCATTTCAAAAAAGCTTTGTTTTTCACCTTTGATCTCTAAAATATCTTCGTCATCTTTAACGTCGTAAGGGTTAATGATGAGTACGATAATAAAACCGCTAAATAAATTAAGAACGAGTGCGGTTACTACATATTTAGGCTCAATCATTGTCATATAGGCACCTACGATAGACATAGATACGGTTGACATAGCAGAGGCACAAAGTGTATAAAGACGGTGTTTTGGAATTTGAGCTAATTGCTTTTTCACTGTAATAAAAACTTCTGATTGGCCGACAATGGCAGAGGCGATAGCGTTGTAAGATTCTAATTTCCCAAGACCATTTATTTTACTAAGAAAGTACCCAATCCAATGAATGAAAAACGGTAGTATTTTGAAATGTTGTAATATACCAATTAAAACAGAAATAAAGACGATTGGTAATAATACAGTAAGGAAAAATGGCATTTCACCTTTATTTGCAAGACCACCAAATACGAAATTTATTCCATCAGCAGCATACTCGAGTAGCTTGGTAAACAAACTAGAAATGATTCTAATAAGTATGAGGCCGATTTCTGTATTTAATAGTAAATAGGTTAAAATTAACTGTATAATAAGCATGATAAAAATTGGTTTAAATTTAATATGCTTCTTATTATTGCTAGCAATATAAGCGAGCAAGAAAACAACAATTAGTCCGATGAAAAAAGTAATGAATTTCATGGTAAGCCCCCTAAAAGAGATATTCTGCTATATATGTTTTTCATTTCAAGGGAGAATATGCATCTTTGGTAAAGAAAGGAATAGAGAGAGTATGAATATATGTAGAGTGCATCACGTTGCAATTATTTGTTCGAATTATGAGACGTCAAAAGATTTTTATACTAGAATATTGAGATTTAAAGAAATAAATGAAGTATATAGAAAGGAACGAGATTCTTATAAATTAGATTTATGTGTAGGAGAAGAGTATCAAATCGAATTATTTTCATTTCCAAATCCGCCTGAGCGCAAAAGTTTTCCAGAAGCAGCAGGTCTTAGACATTTAGCATTTGCTGTTACAAATATAGAAGAAGCTGTGAAGCATTTAAATCAATGTGGTGTTGAGACAGAATCGATCCGTATTGATGAAATAACGGGGAAGAAATTCGTCTTTTTCCAAGATCCCGATGGTTTACCTTTAGAATTGTATGAGGTTTGAAAATTGGTTGATTTTATATAGAGTTGCTTTCAAATAATTGAAGAAACTAAAGTGAAACTTCTTTTTAAAAGGAGGTGTAACTTTAGCTAAGAAAGCTAAAGGACATATGTGGATATTTTAAAATTATTGATGGTAGTCATTCTTATTGGGTTAACAGCATTTTTTGTGGCTGTTGAATTTGCAATTATTAAGGTACGTAGCAGTCGTATTGATCAACTCGTTAGCGAAAAAAGACGAGGTGCACTGGCAGCTAAAAAGGTAACTTCAAATTTAGATGAATATTTATCGGCCTGTCAGCTAGGTATTACAATTACTGCTTTAGGGCTCGGGTGGTTAGGGGAACCAACCATTAAACATTTACTCGAGCCGTTGTTTTTAAAATTAAAATTCTCACCTGCGATTTCTAGTACAGTTTCATTTATTATTGCCTTTGCAGTAATTACATTTTTACATGTTGTCATTGGGGAGCTTGCTCCAAAGACATTTGCTATACAAAAAGCAGAACAAGTTAGCTTATTGTTATCGAAACCACTTATTTATTTTTACCGAGTTATGTATCCGTTTATTTGGGCTTTGAATGGTTCAGCGAGGGTTGTAACTGGCTTATTCGGATTACATCCAGCTTCTGAACATGAAGTAGCTCATTCAGAAGAAGAATTAAGGTTAATCTTATCTGAGAGCTATGAGAGCGGAGAGATTAACCAAAGGGAATTTAAATATGTAAATAATATTTTTGAATTTGATAATAGAGTAGCAAAAGAAATTATGGTACCTCGTACGGAAGTTGTAGGCTTATATGAGGACGAACCATTTGAAACACATATTAAAGTAATCGCACAAGAAAAGTACACGAGATATCCTGTATTTGGTGAAGATAAAGATGAAATTATTGGGATGGTTAATGTAAAAGATTTATTTATTCGTTATATGGATGGTAATCGGGACGAAGAGTGCTCGATTATGCCATATACAAGGCCAGTTATTGAAGTGCTAGAAAATATTCCAATTCATGATTTACTATTACAAATGCAAAGAAAACACATTCCATTAGCTGTATTGTATGATGAATATGGTGGTACAGCAGGGATTGTTACACTAGAGGATATTTTAGAAGAAATTGTTGGAGAAATTCGAGATGAATACGATGAAGATGAACACCCGCCTATAGAGCATGTAAGTGAAGGGTATAAAATTGTAGAGGGAAAAGTGCTTATTAGTGAAGTAAATGATTTGCTTGGCATACATTTAATTGCTGATGATGTAGATACAATTGGTGGCTGGATTATGGTACAAAAACAAATCGTTGCTGAAGGAGATGTTATTGAGAAACACGGTTTTTATTTTAAAGTCCTTGAAAAGGATATGCATCAAATTAAACGAGTGGAAATAAGGAAAGTAGAAGAATGATTTTCTATAAACTTTAATAAAAAGGATATGCAGAAAAATAAATGTTTGCGCTTTCAAAAAAGGTGCTATATAGTGAAGGTGGATACTGAAAAATTCTTCTGAATGATACTCGTGTTTTTAGAGGGCGGATTTTTTGGATAAGGATTTAGAATGAAAAAGTATAGGTGATAAAAATGATAGCAACGAAGGATATACGTATAGAAAAAGATTTTTTAGGTGAAAAAGAAGTACCAGGTGCAGCTTATTATGGTGTACAAACATTACGTGCCGTAGAAAACTTCCCAATTACAGGATACCGCATTCATCCATCACTCATTACAGCAATGGCAATTGTGAAAAAAGCGGCGGCACTTGCGAATATAGATACTGGTTATTTAGCTAAGGACATTGGACATGAAATTGCAGAAGCAGCGCAAGAAATTGTTGATGGAAAGTTTCATGATCAATTTATTGTGGATCCTATTCAAGGCGGAGCCGGAACTTCTATTAATATGAATACAAATGAAGTAATTGCGAATAGAGCGTTAGAACGTATTGGATATGAAAAAGGGGAATATGCGAAAATTAGCCCAAATACTCATGTGAACATGGCCCAATCAACGAACGATGCGTTTCCAACAGGGATTCATATTGCAACTCTTATGATGTTAGAAGAGCTTCTTATTACAATGGAAGAACTTCATTCTGCTTTTCGTAAAAAAGCAAAAGAGTTTGATCACGTTATTAAAATGGGACGCACACATTTACAAGATGCAGTTCCAATTCGCCTTGGACAAGAATTTGAAGCGTATAGCCGAGTGCTTGAACGTGATATAAAAAGAATTAAACAGTCTCGTCAACATTTATATGAAGTGAATATGGGGGCGACAGCTGTTGGTACAGGATTAAATGCAAATCCTACGTATATTGAACAAGTAGTAAAACATTTAAGAACGTTTAGTGGATTCCCACTTGTTGGTGCAGAGCATTTAGTTGATGCAACGCAAAATACAGATGCATACACAGAAGTATCTGCAGCACTTAAAGTATGTATGATGAATATGTCTAAAATTGCAAACGATCTTCGTATTATGGCTTCTGGACCACGTGTTGGGTTAGCTGAAATTCAATTGCCAGCACGTCAGCCAGGTTCATCTATTATGCCAGGTAAAGTAAATCCAGTTATGGCAGAAGTAATTAACCAAGTCGCATTCCAAGTAATCGGAAACGATCATACAATTTGCTTAGCATCAGAAGCAGGGCAATTAGAGTTAAATGTAATGGAGCCTGTGCTTGTATTTAATTTAATTCAATCTATCAGTATTATGAATAACGGATTCCGTGTATTCCGTGAATATTGTATTGAAGGAATTACAGCAAATGAAGAATTGCTGAAGCAATATGTTGAGAAAAGTGTTGGAATTATTACAGCAGTTAATCCTCATATTGGTTATGAAGCAGCATCTCGCATTGCACGTGAAGCAATTGAAACAGGAAAATCTGTTAGGGAGTTATGTTTAGAGCATGGTGTACTGACAGAAGAGGAATTGGATATTATTTTAGATCCATTTGAAATGACACATCCTGAAATTGCTGGAGCTTCTTTATTAAAAAATAAAAAAATGTAATGTGAAAAACACCGATCCATTTTGAAGTGAACCCTGAAAACGGGACACCTATCAAAACACCTAAACCACTTGTTCCCTAAATTCTTTAGGGGATAGGTGGTTTAATTTTTCTTGAATTCGCACACAATTGTAGTAATGAATGTATTCTAGCACAATCTTTCGCACAGTTGTGTTGGATACTTTTGTTATCTCTTGTGAATAGAAGGCTTCACTTTTCAAATGACCAAAGAAGCTTTCCATGACGGCATTATCATGGCAATTTCCTCTCCGGGACATGCTGGTGATAATGCCATTTTCTTTGGCATATGCTTGAAATTCCTTCGCTGTATAAATACTTCCTTGATCTGAGTGAAGAAGGACATCTTTTACTTTTCGCCCTCTCATTGCTTGTTTTAATGTCTTCATTGCTAATGGCAGTGCTTGGGACTCGCTGATGACATAACTAATAATTTCACGATTAAAGGCATCCATAATCGTTGATAAATACAAGGTACGCTCTCCAAATAATAGATACGTCACATCCGTAAACCACTTTTCATTTGGTGCGGATGCATCGAATTGGCGTTCCAATCGATGAGGGGCTATTACTGGCTCCGCACCACTGATATATTTCTTTTTCTTTCGACGAACTTTTGAGAGAATCTGATTTTGTCTCATGATTCGTAATACTTTTTTATGATTCACACACAGTCCCATTTTCCGAAGAGTTGCGGTCACTCTTCGATATCCATATCGTAATTTATGCCGAAGACAAACATCCTTTATTTTCTCTTCTATCTCATCTCTTAGGTCCACTGTTCGTTGTAACCAACGATAAAATGTAGACCGGGGTAATTCTAATACATTACACAATTCTTTTACCGTTAGTTTTGTTTTGAAATCGGTCCATAAAGTAACTACAGTTTCCAGGTTCAACTCCTTTCGATTTCCGGATACTTTCCCCATATCAGTAATTTTGTTTTTAACTGTTTATTTTCTAACCGTAGCTGTTCCAATTCATTTAACTCTTTTGGCCCTTTTCCATAAGAATATTGCTTTCCTACAGGTTGTTGAAAACGGTACGTTTGACCGGTACGATACCACTTCATCCATGTCTTAATTTGGGAAACATTTTTAATTCCAAACTTCTCCATAATGGTCCGATTGGAATATCCATCCTTTTTCATTTCAATCACTTTCCACTTTATTTCTTCTGGGTAATGAACTCTTGTCTTCAAACCAAAAACACCTCCATTGAATTTGCATACTTAGTATGCGAATTCAGGAGGTGTTTTTTTCATGTACCACTATTCGGGTTCACTTCAATTTGGATCGGTGTTTTATTTTTAAAAGATATTAAATACAGCGTTTAATTGAAGTAAGCTAATAACAGCTAAGAAGATTAAACTGTATTTCATTGCTGTTTTAAATAGAGCAGATTCTTTACCAACTAGTCCAACTGCGGCACAAGCAACTGCTACAGATTGTGGTGAAACCATTTTTGCCATTGTACCACCTACTACGTTTAAGGCAACGAGTGTAGAAGGAACGATGTTTAACTGGTCTGCTGTTACTGCTTGAAGTGGTGCGAATAAAGAACCACTTGAAACTACTGAACCTGTAATGAATACGCCAATCCATCCTAAGATTGGAGAAAGAACTGGGAATGCATTACCAGTAGAAGAGAATGCAAGTCCAAGTGTAGATGACATACCAGAGTAGTTCTCTACGTAAGCTAAAGCGATAACGCTACAAATTGTATATACTGGAGCTTTTAATTCTTTCATTGTTTCAATCATTAATTCTTTAACCATTTTACCTTTTACGCGGTAAACGATAAGTGAAACGATAATTGCTAGTACAATCGCAGTAGTTGTAGAAGAGAATACATCAAATTTGAAAACAGCTGCGAAAGGTGTATCAGCTTTTGTAATTGGTGTAGTTTTCATAACAGCATTATGAAGACCAGGGAACTGAATGTTAAATACTAAGTTTGCTAAAGCACCATCTGGAGCAAATAAAGCTTTAATCGGTTTTAAGTTAAAGATTGTTACAAATGCAGTTAAGAATACGAATGGAGACCAAGCATATAAAATTTGATTGAATGTATGTGATACTTTAGTTTCTTGTTTTTCTTCTTTAGTAGAAGATTTTGGTTGCCAAACACGTAAGAATAATGCAAGAGCAATCATACTTACAACGGCTGCGAAAATGTTAGTAAGTTCTGCACCTAAGAAGTAAGTTACAAGGAACTGAGTAATTGCGAAAGAAACACCACTTACAAGAATACCTTGCCAAGTTTCTTTAATACCTTTAATTCCATCGACCATTGAAACAAGTAAGAAAGGTAAGATAATACTAATGAAAGGTAAAATAAGAACAGTTTGACGACCAATAGTTAATGCGTCAAGTTCAGTTAATTGTGCTGGTACTGTAACTGGAATACCCATAGCACCCATAGCACCACCAGCAATATTAGCTACTAAACAAATACCTGCTGCTTTTAATGGATTAAAGCCCATACCGACAAGTAGTGCAGCTGTAATAGCAACTGGAACCCCTAGACCAGCTGCGCCTTCTAAGAAAGCACCGAAAGAATAAGCGATTAATAATACTTGTAAACGTTGATCATTTGTAATGCTTGAAATACTATCGCGAATAATATTGAATTGCTCTGTTTTAACAGTTAATTTGTAAAGGAAAATTGCGGCAATAACGATAGTACAAATTGGATAAAATCCAGATAAAACACCGAATCCGGCAGATGCTACAGCTACTGTTGCTGGCATTTTATAAACAAATATTGCAAGGATAATAGCGACAATCACACTATAAAGACCAGCCATGTAGCTTTTCATTTTGAATCCCATTAAACAAATGATGAAACAAAAGATTGGAAGTGCTGCGATTAGTGCAGATAACCAAATATTGTTTAATGGGTCATAAATTTGTGTCCAAGTACTCATAATAATGACAACTCCTATCTATTATATGTGAAGAAATTCACATTATTTGTGAAACTATTCACAATCAACTTACATGCTTAGTATATTCTCCTTCAACACTATTGTCAACGTAAAAAAGTATAATTATTCCATAATAGTGTTAAAAGAAAAGCTTTGTTCATAAAGTAGACAAAAAGCACACTTAAATGAATTTAAGTGTGCTGTATAAATTATTTGCATATTATTTTGCTTATTCAGATGGCATGTTTCCTATAGGTGTATATTAGATGCCGTATTTTATATAGAGTATAAAGTTTGATATATGCCACTTATCTGTCCTGTTTGATCTAGTGAGGGAGGAACGGTGAGTGGATTTAATAGGAAGTCTTTCACAACAATCCAACCGCTTGCAATACGAATAAAAAATAAGAAACAAATTTTTAATACCATATCATCTCTTTTTACTGAAAATTCCTTTTAGCGTAACAAAGAGGTTAAGTATAGTTCAACTACATTACGAAAGGTTATCAATTATAGACGATATTTTACAATACCGTTACTGTGCATTTCAATGAGGTGAAAATATAACAAAAAGCCTGATAAAACAACGTTTGCAAGCAAAGTATTCGTAGGCCATTATTTTGCTTTTTCGTTATATCATATAGTATAATATTCAAAATCAGCAAGGATTTTTTCCTGAATTTTTGCTGATGAAGATGGAAAAATTTTTCGGCTTTATAGGTTGATAAAGTTATGTCGTAACAGGAAATATAAGAACAGATATATAAATAAATAAAAAGAACATAAAAACGCAAATAAAAACGCAAATAAAAACGAAAATGAGGGGAACTTTATGAGCCAAAATCAATTCGAATGTCGTATTTCAGAAGAAGATGTACAAATGTTAAGAGCGTTAGCTCACCCACTTCGTCTACGTCTAGTAATGGAACTTATGCAAAGAGGAACATGTAATGTAACACAACTACAGGAAGTATTAGAAATTCCGCAATCAACGGTTTCACAACATTTAACGAAGTTAAAGCAAAATAAAGTAGTGCGCTTTGAAAGACGAGGCTTAGAAGTGTATTACCAAATCCATAATGATAAAGTAAGTGCGGTAGTAAAAACATTATTTTCTTAAAATTTGAATATTATGGAAAAAGACGTGTGGAATATACGTCTTTTTTTATTTGTCAGAAAGGTAGCGAGAGAGTAAATATTAGCATGTGAGGAAGAAATGACTATCAATCAACATGCTGCTTTACGGAATATATTCTAAAAGGAAAAGAAAAAATAGAAAGGAGTGTAGTAAGCAAAAGGAGGGATATTAGTATGGATGTGAAACGTGTGAAACAAATCTTATCTTCTTCAAGTAGAATTGACGTTACATATGAGGGCGTACCAGTATGGATTGAGAGCTGTGATGAGCAGAAGGGGAGTGCTCAAGTGTATGATATATCTAATCCTGGTGAGAGCGTTCATGTGGACGTGACAGCTTTAGAGGAGAAATAATAAAAAAGACGCTTCTAATTTTAGAAGCGTCTTTTTGTGTGTTATTCCATCATACTCGCAACTTTTTTAGAGAAGAGAAGGAGTACAAGTCCTAAGACGATAACGATAATACCGATACTTGCAAATACTTCAAGGTATCCTAATGATTGTGTAAAGGAAGCAAGTTTACCTGCTAACCAGTTAGCCATACCCGTACCAGCTAACCATACCCCCATTAGTAATGATGCTAATTTTACAGGAGCGATTGCACTTACCATTGATAGACCGATTGGTGATAAGAATAACTCACCAATTGTATGGAAGAGATAAGTGATAACGATGAATAATAAATTCGCTTTTACAGTTATATCTGCTTCACTACTTCCAGTTTTTAGAACTGCTAATGTTAAAACAAGATAACCTATACCTAGTAAAATCATACCAAATGCCATTTTTGTTGGCACGTTTAAATCACCGCGTTTTGTTTTAGAAAGTTTTAACCATAGCATAGATACAAATGGTGCAAGTAGTACGATGAATGCTGGATTAACGGATTGGAACCAAGATGTTGGAACTTCCCAACCGAAAATTGTACGATCTACAAATTTATTTGTATAAAGTGTTAAAGAACTACCAGCTTGTTCAAATCCTGCCCAGAAGAATACTACGAAACAAGTTAAAATTACAATTGCCCAAGTACGGTTTTTCTCTTGTTTTGTTAAAGGTTTCTTTTCGATTACAGGTTGATCTTTTGATTTTTTACCAACAACTGTTGTTCCTGCTTTACCAAGGTAACGAGGAGCTAATAAGTTGAAAACAATTTGTCCAATAATCATACCGATACAAGCTGCTAAGAATCCGTATTTATATCCCATTACAATAACGCCATTAGCGCTTGTTTTAAAGAAATCTTCTGCTAAAAATCCACAAATAAGTGGAGCAAAGAAAGCACCTACGTTAATACCCATATAGAAGATAGTAAATGCACTGTCACGACGTGAATCATTTTCGCCATACAATTCACCTAACAGTGTAGAAATATTTGGTTTGAAGAATCCATTACCAATAACTAATAGTATTAATCCAAGGAATAGTCCTGTTTTTGTATTCATTGAGAATAGTACAAAATTGCCGATTGCCATAATGATTCCGCCGAGAGTAATGGCATGACGTCTTGTGATATAATGATCCGTTAGCCATCCGCCTATAATTGGCATGAAATATACTGCCGCTGTAAAAGTACCATATAATTGCACTGCGACTGCCTTATCAAATCCTAACCCGCCACTAACAGCAGCAGTTGTTAAATAAAGAACTAAAAGGCCACGCATTCCATAATAACTAAATCTTTCCCACATTTCTGTTAAGAACAACAAGTACAACCCTGGTGGATGTTTTTTTTGTGATTGTTGCTCTCCAGCTTTGTCTAATTTTAAAGCTGCATCCATTTTTGTTTCCCCCTAATCCTGTATAACGGATATTTATGTAATCATTTTAATTTACAAAATATTTAGAAGTCAATAGAATTATATGGAAATAGAAAGAAAATTTCTAAAAAAGTTCTATTTTTCTTCAACCGTTACTGTATTTTGCCCTGAAAACGAGATGATAAGCGTTTTCAAATGTAATAATTGAATTCTAAAATAAAATAAAATAGTGATTAATCAGAAAATTTAGATTAAAACATCTATTCTGATATAGAGAAAATATATTCTATTTACTTTTATAATATAACATATTGGGAATAAAAATACAAAATGAAATAATGTGACACTTCAGTGAAATAGAAAATAGCCAGCACCATAGGAGGGTGCTGGCTAGAGATGTATTATTTAACAAAGCGCTTTTCGATGTCATCTAGTAATAGGTTAGCAGCCATTACACCGCCAGCTGTATTCCAAATAACATCGTCGACTTTGTATGCTTTACCATTTTTTACGGCATTTAAATTTTTAAATAGAGGATCGTTTATATATTCTTTTTCTAGTTCAGATCCTTTTTTCTCATTTCCTTTATCGAATGTGAAGTAGAATAATACGTCACCATCCATAGCAGAAATACGCTCTTTAGATACGTTACGCTCTGCAAAATCATCTTTGTTTTGATCTCCAGGACGTTTAAATCCAAGTTCTTTTAAAATAACACCAGAGAATGTATCGCCATGATAAATACGAACATCACCAGGCATGAAACGAACCATAGAGATTTCTTGATTTACTTTATCGCCAAGTTTGCCTTTTAAATCTTTCATACGTGATTCGTAATCAGCTACAACTTTTTGACCTTCTTTTTCTTTATTTAATGCTTTTGCATAAAATTTGAAGTTATCTTTCCATTCCCCACGTAATGTTTCTGAGAACACAGTAGGTGCAATTGCTTTTAGTTGTTCGTACACTTTTTCGTGACGCATTTTGTTACCGATAATTAAGTCTGGTTTTAAAGAAGCAATTGTTTCAACGTTAACTTGTCCTTCATCACCAACAACTTTTACATCTTTCATTTTATCCTTAATATGTGGATACCATGGGTCACCAGTCCAAGACTTTACAGCACCAACTGGTTTCACACCTAATTCAAGTAAAGCTTCAGTTCCTTCATTTGTTAAGATAACTACACGTTTTGGATTAGCAGGAACTTCTGTTTTACCCATTGCATGTTCTACAGTAACCACTTCTTTTTTATTATCTTCTTTTGTAGATTCTTCTTTGTTATTTGCTTTTCCACAAGCGCTTAAAAGCATTGAAAATGCTAGTAAAAATACAAATACTGTAAACGATTTTTTCCGCATGAAATTCATTATGTACCCCCTACATGTTGAGAATATTTTTCAATAGCAAGCATGATATTAAGCCTTTATCTTTTGATTGTCAATACATATGGTTGAAAATAATTCTCATTTCCGTTGACAATAAGAATTAAGTTGAAATACACTTACAACGTATCATTATACATTGAAGGGGAAACGCTGCATGTTATTAAAAACAAATCAAGCAAAATGGATTGGATTATTTGTTGGAATCATTGCAGTCGTTATTTGTATTTGGGGAAGTATTATTTTCGGATATACAAATACGAGCTGGAAATTAGCGCTAGATGCTTTTTTCCATTTTAATGGTTCTAATGAACATATTATTATTCAAAATGTGCGCCTTCCAAGGGCACTTATAGCAGCAAGTGTTGGTGCTAGTTTAGCCATCGCGGGTTGTCTTATGCAAACTTTAACTAAGAATCCACTTGCTTCTCCAGATTTTATTGGATTAAATTCAGGTGCTGCGTTCTTCATAGTTGTAGCAATTGTAATCTTTTCAGTAACATCATTATCAGCTTTCACATGGATTGCCTTTTTAGGAGCTGCGGTTGCAGCTGTACTTGTATTTGCTTCTAGTTCTTTAGGAAAAGAAGGGACTACTCCTCTTAAGTTAACGTTAGCAGGGGTCGCAATTAGTGCGTTATTTTCATCATTAACACAAGGATTACTTGTGTTAAATGAAAAAGCACTTGAAGAGGTATTATTTTGGCTTGCTGGATCTGTGCAAGGGAGAAAGTTAGAAATTTTACAATCTGTATTCCCATATTTATTAATAGGATGGATTGCATCTCTTATGATGGCAGGGAAAGTAAATACATTGATGATGGGAGAAGACGTCGCGAAAGGACTTGGACAACGAACAATTTTAATGAAATCATTCGTGTTACTTATTATTGTACTGTTGTCTGGTGGTTCAGTTGCGGTTGCTGGTCCAATTGGATTTATTGGAATTATTACTCCGCATTTTGCTAGATTTCTTGTTGGAGTTGACCACAGATGGAGAGTACCTTATAGCGGATTGTTAGGGGCAATACTACTAATATTGGCTGATATAGCAGCAAGATATGTCATTATGCCACAAGAAGTACCAGTAGGAGTTATGACAGCATTTATTGGAGCACCGTTCTTTATTTATATTGCACGTAAGAGAGGGCTTAGCAAATGAAGAAATATATTCCGTTTCGTATAGGAAAAGGCGAGCTCTCGTTTTTAATGTATAAACGAGCTTGTCTCGTCTTGTTAAGTTTACTAGTTGTTTTAATAGGATTATTCTTTGCGAGCGCAGGTATGGGAGACATGAAAATTGCTCCTTATGACGTATGGCAAGCAATTACCGGAAATGGCGATGCAATGTCAAATATGGTTGTAAATAAGTTTCGTATGCCACGTATTTTAATTGCTATCCTCGTAGGAATTGCGCTTGCGGTAGCGGGCTGTATTTTACAAGGGCTCGTTCGAAATCCGCTTGCTTCTCCTGATATCATCGGGATTACGGGCGGGGCAAGTGTCGCAGTTGTATTATTTTTAGCGTTATTTAGTGATAAAAATAATGCACTAACGGTAAGTATTCATTATATGCCGCTCGCAGCTTTTGCAGGAGCAACGATTGTAGCGGTTTTTGTATACTTATTTGCATGGCAAAATGATGGATTATCACCAATTAGTCTCGTTTTAATTGGTGTTGGATTTTGGGCATTAACGAAGGCGGCGACAACATTATTTATGTTGCTAGCACCAATTTATCAAGCGAGCCAAGCGAATGTATGGATTACGGGTACCGTTTACGGCTCTTCTTGGCAAAATGTTATGGTACTTGCGCCTTGGGTTCTCATTTTAACAGTAATATCATTTATCGCAGCTAGGCATTTAAATGCACAAGAGCTAGGGGATGATATAGCGGTAGGACTTGGGGTTCCTTTAACGAAGTCGCGTGTATTTATGTTATTACTTAGTACAGCTTTAATTGGTGGTGCGGTAGCTTTTGCCGGAGGGATTGGATTTGTCGGTTTAATGGCACCTCATATTTCACGAAGATTAGTTGGTTCTTTATACGGTGCATTACTCCCAGTTGCAGCTATTGTCGGTGCAATTCTAGTACTTGCTGCAGATTTAATAGGGCGTACAATTTTCACACCACTTGAAATTCCAGCAGGGGTATTTACATCAGCAATTGGTGCACCTTATTTCATTTATTTACTTTATAAAAGTCGGAATTCATAAAGGGAGATGAATATGCAAAAAGCATTGGAGACGAAACGCTTGACGTTGTCTTATGGTGAAACAATTATTATTGATGAGCTGAACTTAGAAATTCCAAAAGGAGAAATTACAATTTTTATCGGTTCTAACGGTTGCGGGAAATCAACTTTATTACGTTCACTAGCCAGATTATTAAAGCCAACAAATGGTGATATTTTGTTAGATAATCAAGCAATTCAAAGTATGCAAACGAAGCAAATTGCTCGTCAAATGGCGATTTTACCGCAAGGACCACAAGCACCAGAAGGACTTACAGTATTACAACTTGTAAAGCAAGGACGCTATCCATATCAAACATGGCTGAAGCAATGGTCAGAAAAAGACGAGGAAATGGTACAGAAGGCACTTGCAGCAACAGGTATGACAGAATTTGCTGAGCGTGATGTGCATGCTCTTTCAGGTGGGCAGCGTCAACGTGCTTGGATCGCAATGACACTTGCACAAGATACAGATATCATTTTACTGGATGAGCCAACTACATACTTAGATATGACTCACCAAATTGAAGTGCTAGATTTATTATTCGAATTAAATGAAACAGAACAAAGAACAATTGTTATGGTATTACATGATCTGAATTTAGCATGCCGCTATGCAGATAACATTGTAGCAATTCAAGATAAACAAATATATGCACAAGGTAAACCTGAAGAAGTGGTAGATGAGAAACTAGTACGTGATGTATTCCGAATGGAGTGTCAAATTAGTACGGATCCGTTGTTTGGAACACCGCTTTGTATCCCGCACGGAAGAGGAAGACGTGTAGTTAAAGAAGTTGCTCAGGCAATGAGATAAAAAAACGATGAGTGATTCATCGTTTTTTTATTTGGTACAAGAAAATAAGAGGAAGAGAGGAATTCGTAAGCGACGTTTATACTCTTCTTTATTTTGAAAATAGGTTGGATTTGGTGTAGCTTCTTTTAATGATGTAATGGTAAATCCGGCTTGCTGTAATAATGTGAAATACTCTTCCGTTGTACGATGATATTTAATAACTTCTTGGTCAATCCATGGTTCAACCCGTTTGCCTAGTTTAAAATAATCATCGACGAGCCAACTCGTTCTTTTACCACTTGTTTGTAAGCCTTCAAATGAAGAAGTAATAACGGGATGTTGAACGCTAAAGGTAAAGGTGCCATTTGTTTTTAAAGTTTGAAACACATTTTGAAAAATGATATCAAGATGTTCAATATAATGTAAGGCGAGTCTAGAGGTTACTAAATCAAAAGTGGAAGAGGGATAGGTATAATCTTTGAGGTTTAAAAAATGAACAGATCCATTTTTATTTTCTAGTTGTTTTTTAGCTTTTCCATACATAAGCTCGGAGCCTTCAATGCCGGTGTAAGAGTAGCATCCCTTTTCTAATAATTCCGCACCAAACTTAGCATCACCACAGCCTAAATCGAGAATTTGTTTTCCTTGCACATGACCAATGAGCTGAAAGAATACTGGTTTTTCAATGGATTCATTTGGGCTATTTTCTCGGTATCTTCGTTTCATATATTGTTCGAAAAATGCTGTGTTATTGTATACATCAGATTCTGTAAATGCCATGTTTGAAGCCTCCCTAAATATTTTTTTAATTCTATCAAATATGAAAAGTAAATGATAGATTTATTGTAATGAATCATATATAATCTAGAATTGTAAGCGGTTACTTTAAACTATTTTTCTATAATAAATTCTGAAAACGTGTTAAGCTAGTAGAGGGATTATTAGAACTATTAAGACAATAATCCGCTTACATGAACGATGGGAGGCTTCACAATGTCTAGTAAAACACTTGCGAAATTTTTAGAAGAAAATTTAGAGGATTTAAAATCAAAGGGGCTTTATAACGTAATTGATCCGCTTGAGAGTTCGAATGGACCAATCATTACAATTGGCGGAAAAGAATATATTAACTTATCTTCAAACAACTATCTTGGATTAGCAACAGATAGCCGTTTGCAAGAAGCAGCAATTGGTGCTATTCATAAGTACGGTGTTGGAGCAGGGGCTGTTCGTACAATTAACGGTACTTTAGATTTGCATATTAAGTTAGAAGAAACAATTGCAAAGTTTAAACATACAGAAGCAGCGATTGCTTATCAATCAGGATTTAACTGTAATATGGCAGCGATTTCAGCTGTTATGGATAAAAATGATGCGATTCTTTCAGACGAATTAAATCATGCATCTATTATTGACGGTAGTCGTCTATCAAAAGCAAAAATTATTGTTTATAAACATTCTGATATGGAAGATTTACGCCAAAAAGCAATCGCGGCGAAAGAATCAGGTCTTTATAATAAATTAATGGTAATTACAGACGGTGTTTTCTCAATGGATGGAGATGTTGCAAAACTACCAGAAATTGTTGAGATTGCAGAAGAGTTAGATTTAATGACATACGTAGATGATGCACACGGTTCAGGTGTACTTGGAAAAGGTGCAGGAACTGTAAAGCACTTCGGTCTTTCTGATAAAGTTGATTTCCAAATTGGTACATTATCAAAAGCAATTGGGGTAATTGGTGGATATGTAGCAGGGAAACAAAACTTAATTGACTGGTTAAAAGTTCGTTCACGTCCATTCTTATTCTCTACAGCATTAACACCAGCTGATGCGGCAGCTTGCATGAGATCAATTGAAATCTTAATGGAAAGCACAGAGTTACATGATCGTCTATGGGAAAACGGTCGCTATTTAAAACAAGGGTTAAAAGAACTTGGCTTTAACATTGGGGAAAGTGAAACGCCAATTACACCTTGTATTATTGGGGACGAAGTATTAACACAAGAATTTAGTAAACGTCTAAATGAAGAAGGCGTATACGCAAAATCTATCGTGTTCCCAACTGTAGCAAAAGGAACAGGTCGTGTTCGTAATATGCCTACAGCAGCTCATACGAAAGAAATGTTAGATGAAGCAATTCGTAAGTATGAAAAAGTAGGGAAAGAAATGGGCATCATTTAAGTAACGACATCTTTTGAATAGCTTGCAAATGAGGAGTGGGGAAAATGAAAAAAATTCTAGTAACCGGTTCTTTAGGGCAAATTGGTTCTGAACTAGTAATGAAACTTCGTGATGTATACGGCGCATCAAATGTTATTGCAACAGATATTCGTGAAACAGATAGTGAAGTAGTAACGTCTGGTCCATTTGAAACATTAGATGTAACAGATGGACAAAAATTACATGATATCGCAAAGCGTAATGAAGTAGATACAATTATTCATTTAGCAGCTTTACTTTCAGCAACAGCAGAAAAAAATCCGTTATTTGCATGGAATTTAAATATGGGTGGACTTGTAAATGCTCTAGAAGCAGCTCGTGAATTAAACTGTAAGTTCTTCACGCCAAGTTCTATCGGTGCATTCGGTCCATCGACGCCAAAAGATAATACACCGCAAGATACAATTCAGCGTCCTACTACGATGTATGGGGTAAACAAAGTAGCAGGAGAATTACTATGTGATTATTATTATCAAAAGTTTGGTGTAGATACGCGCGGTGTCCGTTTCCCAGGTTTAATTTCTTATGTAGCTCCTCCAGGAGGCGGAACGACTGATTATGCCGTTGAAATTTACTATGAGGCGATTAAAAAAGGTGTATACACCTCATACATTGCAGAAGGAACATATATGGACATGATGTATATGCCTGATGCTTTACAAGCGATCATTTCATTAATGGAAGCTGATCCAAGTAAGCTAGTGCATAGAAATGCATTTAACATTACAGCAATGAGCTTCGAGCCAGAGCAAATTGCAGCGTCAATTCGTAAACACATTCCGACGTTTACAATGGATTATGCAGTAGATCCAGCTCGTCAAACAATCGCTGATAGCTGGCCAAACTCTATTGACGCAACAGCAGCAATGAAAGAGTGGGGCTTCAAAGCAGAATACGATTTAGATAAAATGACAACTGACATGCTGGCTAAGTTAAAAAAAAAGCTTGCAGCTGAGTTAGTGATGAATTAATAGGAAGGGTCGATTCTTAGGAATCGACTCTTTTTATTTGTATTTTTGGAATATGCAAATAATTACAAATGTGATAGAATGAGTTAATTTGTGTGTAAAGGGGAGACAAGGAATGGAGAAATGGGAGTTAGCAAAGGAAATTTACAATACGTCACGTTTAACGGGAACATTTAAACTTCGATCAGGACAAGTATCAAATCAATACTTTGATAAGTACTTATTTGAATCTAATCCAGTACTGTTATTAGAAATTACTAAACAGTTGAAAGAGCTCATTCCTCCTGATACAGAAGCACTCGCTGGTTTAGAGATGGGAGGAATTCCAGTAGCAACGGCATTATCTTTACAAACAGGTATACCAGTCGTATTTGTAAGAAAAGAAGCGAAGAAGTACGGCACATGTAAGTTGGCAGAGGGTGTTGATATTGCTGGGAAAAATGTTTGTGTTGTTGAAGATGTCATTACGACAGGCGGTCAAATATTATTAAGCACGAAAGATTTAAGAGAACTAGGTGCGAAAGTTAATCATGTTCTAGGTGTGATTGAACGAACAAAAGAAGGAAGAGATAACTTATTAGAAGATGGATTGCAGTTGCACTCCTTATTTACAATGGATGAGTTAATTGAAGGGGAAATGCAACATGCAAAGAGTTGATGTCGTATATGCACTAATACATGACGAAGAAACAGATAAAATATTAATGGTACATAATGTAGAACAAAACGTTTGGTCATTGCCAGGCGGGGCTGTGGAAAAAGGTGAAATATTAGAGGAAGCACTAATAAGAGAAGTGAAAGAAGAGACAGGTTTAACTGCTGCGTTAGGTGGACTTGTTGCTATCAATGAAAAATTCTTTGAAGAATCAGGGAATCATGCGCTATTTTTTACATTCCGAGCAAATGTGGTAAAAGGTGAACTTATTGCGGAAGATGAAGGTGAAATTTCTGCAATAGAGTGGGTGAATCGAACAATTGCGAATGAGCGCTTCCCATACTATGACGGAGGATTTGAATCTTTATTAGAAGTAGCCATTCCATACAAGTTTCAACCAGAAATAAAGTAATTGAACGAAAAAATAGGAGCCACAAGGCTCCTATTTTCTATTCAATCGTCTTCAGTAATAGTTTTTTCAGCAATGGTTTAATCTTCAATCGTAAATCTTCAGCATGATTTGCAACTAAGAAGTGATGGTTATAAATGTTTTTCATCAATTGATAAGTTGCTTCTTTCGCTTCGCCTTCTTCGATGAAGATACCGATTACTTCTATACCACTTTTACGCGCGAGTTTAACAGCTTCATGCGTATCTAAAATTCCATCTTGTTGATAGTCGAGCGCAGAAGGCTCACCGTCTGTGAAGACTAGTAAGAATTTGTGTTTCTCAGGTCTTTTGGCAAGCTTTTCAGAAACGATACGAATAATATATCCGTCGCGGTTATCTTCTTCTTCACGAAGTTGCATAATTTCTGGACCAACGTTTGGTAACGTTGAGTTTTTATAATTTACAACTTCATGGATAACGTTCGGCTTATCTTCAGGTTTAGCGCTAGAGGCATCTTCCCAAAATCCGCTAATAGCGTGCGGGATTTTTAAAGATTTTAAAGCTTCATGGAATAGTACAACACTCTTCTTCGTCTCTTCCATTTTGTTATACATAGAACCAGAACAGTCAACTAACAGTTGGAATGCAACATCGAGTTCTTGTGACTCTTGTCCTTTTTTATAAAACATCCGCGGTTGTTTTTCGGTATAAATACGAAGGAATTTCTTACGAAGTCTTCCGTAATATTTATCACTATTCGCATTCGTTTTATTTTCAATCGTTTTTTCGATAATTTTCTTTAATTCTTTTACATCTTTATTGACGACTGATTTGATAGCTTGGTAATCTTTTTTCTCATCAATATTTACTTTGCGAGCTTCTTTAAATGTATGAGAAGCACCTACATTATACTTCCCATATGCACCGTCGTGCTGGCTAGAAGCGTGTGAAGCCCTTGCTTCTTCTGTATCAGCGCCATCAAAGTTGGATTGTGTACTTTTTTGAGAAGTACCTTGTACAGAACCAAGTGCCTGGTCGCCATCTTCTGATTCACGAGCAGTATCGCCCATCATGTTTGTTTTTGTTCCGCTTTCTAATTCAAAGCGTAAAAAGTTTTCGTTTTCGTTATTTTTATTTTCACGATGCCATGTGGAGAAACTTTCATCCATTTTGTTTTTATTTTCATCGTCATCTATAAGCTGCGTATCATCATTTGCTAAATCTTCGACGCGACAGTTCTTTTCGTCTGCAAGAACAGATAAGTAAAGTGGAGCATGTCCGAAATAGTTGTTAAGCATATCACTTTCAAGAAGCGCCTCTAAGCGATAGCGAATTTTCTCAACGATATACATAATATCTTCTGTATTACGTGCTTGGAATGTTTCATGTAAAATCGCTTCAATTTGCTCAAAATATTCATTATTAAACATTTCATATTTATCGCTCGTTAATGAAAGATAGCATAGGCAAAATAGACGATCACCGTGATAATTACGAACGCGGTTTATTTCATTTTGAGAGCCGAAATAATTGCGGTACATTTCTTTTCGGCGTTTAAAAATATGTTTCGTGCCAGGACGTAAGTTCTTTACGATTTCCTCAACGCGTAAATCTTCTAATAGAACAAATAATTGTGTTAAAAACTTTTTTAGGGGCGATTCTTGCAATTCAATCGCATACGAACGAATTAAAGTCATGTCCGAGTAATGTTTATTACCAAGTGCTTTTAAGAACACTTCGCTTTTTAATCCGATTACTGTATCTTCTTCTTTTCGATCATCCCAAAAGTGACTAATGACAACTTTCTTTTCAATTTCGTCGTAGTATGCTTTATAGCCGTATTCAAGATAGGCATCGTCTTCTTTTAGAAGGGCATACATTAAGTTTTCCATTTGTAGAAACAGCGACGCATCAATTTTTTTGTCACTAAAAATTTGTCTCATAAATTATCCCTCAAAGAAATAACTTTCTGCTAATTCACGGACAGTCATTTGTTCTGTTTCATCATTAAGTTTTGCAATTATGCTTCGTTCAATAGCGCGCATAACAGGAATATATACACCTAAATCACATGCGTCGATAATACCACGAATACTTGCTGCTTCTTCACTTACACGTCCATCGCGAGCTAAAGGCATAAGGTCGCTTGCAAATGCAACAAACTTTTCAATTGTTGCAACATCATTTAATTTTGATTCTGCTAATAATAGTTCTTTTAATGTGTCACCTTGAATGTAAGGAACTTCAATAATAACGAAACGGTTTTTTAATGCTTCATTTAGTTCACTTGTTCCAACGTAACCTTCGTTAATCGCAGCAATTACACGGTATTCGTCATCACCGTATACAACCTCTTGTGTAAATGGGTTTGTGATCATTTTACGGTAATCTAATGCGCCGTGAAGTAGCGGTAAAGTTTCAGGTTTTGCCATATTGATTTCGTCAATATATAGGAAGTGACCGTTCTTCATTGCTTTCATAAGAGGACCGTTAACGAATGAAACTTCAGATGCACCATCTTTCGTTTGTAGTGTGTTGTATCCTAAAATACCTTCTACATCTAAGTCGACAGAGCAGTTAATGCTATGCATTGGTTTTTGGAATAAAGAAGAAAGTGTTTCCGCTAGTACTGTTTTACCACTACCAGTCGGTCCTTTTAATAGAATGTTCTTGCCAAGAAGAAGTGCTGTAATCGCATCTTCGATAATGCTATTATCAGATGCTTTATATATTTTAGTACCGATTAAATGAGCATTTTCACCAGCTTCTTGTTTATTCTTTTCATGAATCGTAGAAAGCTGTTGTTTTAAATCAGCATGTATATGAAATTGTTCTAACATGTATTTCCCACCTAACATTATTTTCATAAAGTAATACATCTTATGATAACTTGTTTTAATATGGTATGCAAAGAAAAGGAAGGAGGATAAAGGGAAAAGAAAAAGCAATCAAGATGAAGTTGATTGCCTACAGTAAAGGAGAAATGAGCCTCATGAAAGACTCCAATATGCGTTTTTTTATACTTCTTTTTTGGAAAGAGTTCCATTTAATTTCAGTTGAGTGTTTAAAATCTTCTTCAAAATCACGTTTAATATCGTGAACTGTTTTTGATTCATAAAGTACGCTAATAATTTCGTAATTCAATTCAAAGCTACGTACATCCATGTTCGCTGTTCCAATAGTTGCAATTGTATCATCAACGAGTACAATTTTTGCATGCATAAAACCATCTTTATAACTGTAAATAGAAGCACCAGCTTTTAAAAGCGGAGTGAAATAGGATTGAGATGCTTGATCACTAATGATGCTATCACTTTTACCTGGATATAAAATCCGTACATCTATTCCGGCAATTGCACTTAAGCGTAATAATGTTAAAGTTTCTTGGTCTGGAATAAAGTAGGGTGTAGCGATCCAAATGGATTTTTTTGCAGAGCCCATAACAGCTAATAATGTATTACGAATACTTTTATCATCGGAGCTTGGTCCGCTTGCTACGATTTGAACAGCACCTTCTGCATTTGAAATCTCTTTACCTGGGAAGTATTGTCTATTCATGAATTGATCCCAGGAATAAGTATTTAAACCACTAGAGGCATAGAGCCAGTCTTCTAGAAAGATTGCTTGTAATTTATATAATGCTTTTCCTTCTATTTTTAAATGACTGTCACGCCAAACGGGAAATTTCTTTGAACGGCCAAGATATTCATCACCGACATTGAGTCCTCCGGTAAAACCAATTTCTCCATCTACAATAACGATTTTTCGATGATTACGATAATTGACAGTTTCAAGTAACCAAGCTGAAAAAATAGGGTCAAATTCTACAATTTCAATCCCAGCTTCTTTCATAGGTTGCAAAAATCGTCTTCTTAACGTGTTACTTCCAAGACCATCATAAAGGAAGCGTATAATAACACCATCTTTTGCTTTTTGTATTAAAGCATCTCGAACTTTTGTACCAATTTCATCAGATTTATAAATGTAGTATTGAATATGTATATGATGTTTTGCCTGCTCTATAGCTCGCAAAATTTCTGAAAATGTTTGATCTCCGTTTGTTAAAAGTTTTGTAGTTGTTTTATCTGCGGCAGGACCGCCTCCAAATTTTTGTATGACTTCTGTTAAATGTAGGGAACGTTCATTTAGTGGGACTGTGAGTAATAACTCTAGTCTTCTTCCTTCTAATATTTCACGGAATAATTTTCTTTGTTCTTCTGAACGATGGAGATGTTTTTTTCTTCTCCAGCGGCTGCGCCCGAAAATAGCGTATAAAAGCACACCTATAATAGGAAGAAGTGCTAATACTAAAAACCATGCCAATGTGCTTTGTGGAGATCTATTTTCTATAAAGATAACGAATGAAATTCCTACGATTGTGATGGACCATAGAGCACCGACAAATGTATATAACGAAATATACGATGTATTTAATAGGAACAGAACGATAGATACAATTGTAAATATTAATAGTAACTGAACGATAGGCTTCTTCATTTCTATATAATTCCCCTAATCTTTTTTCAATATAGACTTCCTAAATAGAAGATGTAATATGACATCTTTATTATAAGGTGTTTTGCTTTTTTTACAAAATATAGACATTTCACCTATACTTTCCGCATTTGTCCTACATACAGTGTACTATCACATTTTTATCCCACTCTTAATGCATATGAAAATGAAAAAATCGAAAAGGAGCGGAGAAACATGAATTATATAGAAAATAATGGATTGTACTATCGGAATCATCACCATGGAGGACACAATCATGGTGGGCACAATCATAACGGCGGACAGCATCACCATGGAGGACACAATCACTATGATCATCATCATCATCACGGAGGCGGCTGGGGCTGGGGTGGTAGTTCATGGGGAGGCGGATTTTTCCCTGGAAGCTTTGCAGGAGGAGTGTTAGGCGGACTGACAGCTGGTGCATTAACAGGTACAACAAGTGGAGGGTATTATCCAGCTCCATATCCAGTAACTTATCCGTCACCATACCCTGTAGCGTATCCAATGCCATACCCAGGTTATCAGCAAATACCCTATTCATATTAAACTAAAAAAGAGGCTATCCTCTTTTTTAGTTTAATATGGTATTTATTTATAAAATACTTCCAAAATTAAGGTGAAAATATGTTAATATTTTGTTATTGTAATTCAAAAACATATACATTAATGTAGGTTTTCATATTATTATTCGTGAATAGTTATTTAGTATGGTCTAATTTCTATTTCGTTATTAAAAAACAAAGAAACCAGACATGAGTGGACTTATTTGGAAATAAGGCTTGGATAGAGCCACTTAAAGGGATTGCAGTATAATAAGGCACGAGATAATTAGGGAGATGAGAAGCTACTAGTTATAATTGAAACAGTATAATATTGCTTTTTATTACAAATAATATTATGTTATTTTAATCGGTCTATTTAAAAAGATAATTTATGTAATGGGCTAGTATTAGAAAATGAAATATCTCTATTTCTATGAAGAGAAACAGGTTGTGTTTTAGTCAGATAGGAAGCAAGGAGAGATGCGCATGCTAGAACAGAGAGGTCATGCATTATATGACTCTTCATTGCGAGATTTAAAGTTAGCATTAGATGAGTCTTCAATTGTTGCAATTACAGATCGAAAAGGTCTTATTACATATGTAAATGATAAATTTTGTGAAATCTCTAAATATAAAAGAGAAGAATTAATTGGAAAAGATCACCGTATTTTAAATTCAGGACATCATCCGAAAACCTTTTTTCAAAACTTATGGAAACGTATTTTGAATGGGAAAGTATGGACAGGTGAGATTCGGAATCGAGCAAAAGATGGTACATATTATTGGGTCAAAACAACAATTGTTCCATTTTTAAATGAAAAAGGAGAGCCATACCAGTTTATCGCAATTCGAAATGATATTAGTAGTAGAAAAGAAGCGGAACATAGATTGCGGCTAAGTGAAAGTCGTTATAGGGAACTTGCCTATCATGATGCTTTAACGAGTTTGCCTAACCGTTTACAATTAATAACGACCGTTAATAAATTGATTGCAGATAAAAAAGAATTTGGTATGATTTACTTTGATTTGGACCGTTTTAAATTAGTAAATGATACGTTAGGTCATATGATAGGGGATTTACTTTTAAGCGAAGTTGCTTCACGGTTGCATTATGTACTAGGAGAGAAAGATGTTCTGGCTAGGCTAGGTGGCGACGAATTTGTGCTGTTAACAAAAAATCATAGACAAGATGATATGAGGCAGTTAGCGACATCTGTGTTGTCATGTTTCCAGGCACCATTTATGCTTGAAGGCCATGAAGTATACATTTCAGCTAGTCTAGGACTTTGTTCTTATCCACAAGACGGACAAGATGTGGAAACGTTATTGAAAAACTCTGACTTAGCTATGTATAGTGCAAAAGAACAGGGGAGAAATGCTGCATGTTTCTTTACAGATGAGCTACGCGCGAAAATAAATCGCAGAATGAAAGTTGAGTTTGCTTTGCAAAAGGCAATTCGTGATGAAGAGTTAGATGTAGCATTGCAGCCTATTATTGATTTGAAAACGAAGAGATATTCTGGTATAGAAGCTTTAGTACGATGTATGACAGAAGATGGACCTATTTCACCAAGCGAATTTATCCCCGTAGCTGAAGAGTCTGGACTTATTATAAAGCTAGGAGACTGGGTATTAGAAAAATCATGCCGATTGTTTAAAACATTGCCAAATTATCAAGAAGGACTAAAGTTATCTGTGAATTTATCTATACAACAATTAATGCAGAAACGTTTTATTTTGTCTGTACGTAGCATTTTAAAGAGAACTGGTTTTCCTCCGAACCGTTTAATATTAGAAATAACGGAAAGCATTGCAGTTCGCCATTTTGATTATATTATTGCTACATTACAAGAATTAAGAAATATGGGTGTTTTAATTGCTTTGGATGATTTCGGAACTGGCTATTCTTCCTTATATTATTTAAAACAACTACCACTGGATATTGTGAAAATTGATCGTAATTTTATTCGTGAATTTCATTATGATCACGCACAGCCAGAACGAACGATTGTAAAATCTGTTATTGAAATTGCTCATAGTTTAAATTTAGCAGTAGTTGCTGAAGGGGTAGAAACAGTAGAACAAGAGAGTTTATTACAATCAATGAGCTGTGATTATGTACAGGGATTTTATTATGCGAAACCTTTATCTGTAGGAGAGCTAAAAGAAAAGTTAATTACAGATTTTTAATAAAAAAGAGAAGCCAGCAGTGAACTGCACCCCAATTGTTAGACACAGTCTAACAATTGGAGGTGCAGTTTTTCTATGGCTAAATTTACAGCTGATGAAAAAATACAAATCGTTCTACGTTATTTGAACGGAAATGAAAGTTATCGAGAACTGGGTAGATCGCTCGGTATAAGTGACACAATCATTTTGAATTGGGTAAACCAATATAAACAGAATGGTCTGGAAGCTTTTCTAAAACGATGTACAAATTACACACAACAATTTAAACTAGACGTACTAAACTTTATGATTGAAAACGGTATGTCCTTATTTGAGACGGCAGCTATCTTTAATATTCCTGCCCCTTCAACGATTTCTGTTTGGAAAAAACAGCTCGAAACACAAGGAATTGATGCCCTTCAATCTAAGAAAAAGGGGCGTCCATCCATGAAAAAAGATTCAAATAAACAATTGAAACAACCTTTAGCTGAAGGATCAGTCGAAGCACTTGAAGCACGCATTAAACAGCTTGAGATGGAAAATGAGTACTTAAAAAAGTTAAATGCCTTAGTTCAAAACAAGGAAAAATCACAAAACAAGACAAAGCGCAAGTAGTCTATGAATTAAGGCATAAATATTCGGTCAAGGCACTCGTGGAGCTAGCTACTATTCCTCGAAGCACGTATTATGATTTAGTAAAGAAAATGAATCGTCCAGATGTAGATGCCGATTTGAAAGCTGAGATTAAAGCGATTTATGAGGAAAATGAAGGTCGTTATGGTTACCGTCGCATTCGTGATGAATTAACGAATCGTGGCCAGAAAGTGAACCACAAGAAGGTTCAGCGCATTATGAAAGAGCTTGGGTTAAAGTGTGTTGTGCGTATGAAGAAATATAAATCCTATAAAGGAAAAGTCGGTAGAATTGCACCTAATATTTTAGAGCGTAATTTTCATACAGATGCACCGAATCAAAAGTGGATAACAGACATCACAGAGTTTAAATTGTTTGGAGAAAAACTGTATGTATCACCTGTATTAGATTTGTATAATGGTGAAATTATTACCTATACAATTGGTTCTAGACCGACGTATTCGCTTGTTTCAGACATGTTAGAGAAAGCATTGGAACGTTTACCCGAAACCCACCAGCTACTGATGCATTCGGATCAAGGATGGCATTATCAAATGAGACAGTACGTCCGGACACTTGAATCAAGAGCTATCGTCCAGAGTATGTCTCGAAAAGGAAACTGTTACGACAACGCAGTAATAGAAAATTTCTTTGGGATTATGAAGTCGGAGTTCCTCTACATAAAAGAATTTGAAAATGTAGAGCACTTTAAAATAGAATTAGAAAAATATATAGATTATTATAATACGAAACGGATTAAGGCAAAATTAAAAATGAGCCCGGTACAATACCGGACTCACTTTTATCAAGCTGCCTAATGAAATAACCGTGTCTAACTTTTAGGGGTCACTTCACAGCTTCTCTTTCTTTAATTCGTTTTTTGTGAGTCTTTCATTAGTACGGGATAAAGAATAAGACCTAATACGAACAATCCAATTCCTAAGAAGAACGTTTTTAAATCAGCAGTTCCCGTTTTGATAACCCAAATTGAGTATACAAATGCCAATGTAGTAATGATCCCGTCCTTTATTCGAGAACCAGGCATTATATCATACGTTTCTCCTGTAATAACCAGTTTGAATTGGTACAGAGTAGAAACAAGGTATGGAATTAAATAGGCTAATGTTGCTACGACGATAGCGAAACTATACGCTTCTGAAACAGTACCAGAAATCGTTGAAAATAAGAAGATTTGCGTCATTACATTTGTAATCAATAATGATTTTGAAGGACTACCTTTTTTATTTGTTTTCCCGAAAAACTTAGGGAAAAGTCCATTCTTTGCTGCCTGGTAAGGTACTTCTGAACTAACAACAATCCAGCCAACTGTAGATCCAAATAAAGATATAAGAGCGAGTAAAGCCATTATATATGCACCTTTATTTCCAATTGCTAAATTTAATGCGTCTACTAATGGTTTTTGAGACTCTTTTAAAGCATCTTGCGGAAGAGCTCCCATTGTAAGTAAAGTAATTGACATGTAAATAAGAAGAGCGATAATTAATCCGAAAATCGTAGCTTTTTTTACATCGCGCTGTGATTTTGCACGATTAGAAAGCATAACTGCTGATTCAATACCGATAAATGCCCAGAGGGTTGCAATAGCAGCTGAATTGATTTGTCCACCTAACGAGATGGATTGTCCAGCTTCATTCATAAAGGTTTGACCGTCTCCGAAATTAGAGGCATTGAAAATGAATAATGTAATTACAATAAACATTGTAAATCCGATAATTTTTGCAATGGTAGCAAGTAGATTCATATTTCCAGCTCGATCAATATTTTGAGAAAGAATATATTGAATTCCCCACAGCATAAGGCTACATATGAGGAAAGTTAACCCTTTTCCGAGTTCTAGTGAAAATCCGTTTATTGAAAAAAGAATTTGCTTACTTTGTAAAACTGGAAAGAACGTTGATAAATATCCAGCAAAGGAAATAATAACAGATGCTGTTGCAGCCCAGTTAGCAGCCCAATATCCCCATGCCATACTATATCCTGCAACTTTACCAGCTTTTTTTGAAGGAAACATCGCTTGAGCATAGCTTTGTGGTCCAGCTTTTAATTCTGGTTTCCGAATCGCTAAATTTCCAAATACAAGTGCAATCATAAATACGCCAAGGCCTGTAATACTCCATGCGAGTGTAGAACCCATTGGACCTGATACTTGTGCTAAATTTGCTGGAAGCATAAATACGCCGCCGCCAACCATATTCCCGATAACAAATGCTGTTAAAACCCATAATCCCCATTTTTTCGTTTCCATTTTTGTTAACTCCTTTGTAGTAAGTTTTGCTTAAACATCATTTTTTACTAGCCTTTTTGACAATAAAAAAAGAGCCATGTAGATAAAAAATACCTACATGGCTCTTCGCCTGACGTAGGTACAACGGGAATAACCCTTGTACCTACGCGTAATTTTCCGCTAGGTTTCAAGGGTTAAGTATGATGATGATGTTTTTGTGCAAATGTAACTACAATTGTTGTATAAGTAAGCATAGTTCTTTGCTCCCTCTCTCCTCTGATTTTGAAGTTAGTATACTACATGTTTTTTTGAATGAAAAGAAAAATATAAAAATTTTTATAAAAATCCGTTTTAGAGATTAAAAATTCACCTGTATTTTTCCTATACTGGAAAATAAGTGAGAGATTGGCAGAAGAGTGTAGCATGGTATAATACATATAGAATTAGAAGGTGACAAGGGGCTAGTGTAGATGATGAGTAAGTATGAACAAATTTATACAGAAATCAGTAAGTCTATTGATAATAAGCAATTAAAAGAAGGATGCAAAATCCCATCAGAAACAGAATTAATGAAGCAGTATGAGGCAAGCCGAGGTACGGTAAGAAAAGCAGTAGATTTACTGCAAGAGCGTGGATATGTGCAAAAAATTCATGGAAAAGGTGTTTTTGTTTTAAAGCGAAAAAACATTGAGTTTAATTTCGGTGGTATTGTAAGCTTTCAAGAAGAAAATGAACGTTTAGGGCGTCATTGTATTACAGATGTCGTAGAAATGGAGAAAATCGAAGCGACGAAAGACGTAGCAAAGTTATTAAACGTGAAAGAAAAAACAGAAATTGACCATATTAAACGTGTACGAAATATTGATGGAGAAAAAGTAATTTTAGATATAAATCATTTTGTATCTGAGTTTATTCCAGGGTTAACGAAAGAAATTGCAACGGCGTCAATTTATAAATACATCGAGAAAGAATTAGGGCTACATATTAGCTATTCACAGAGGGTAATCGAAGTACAGCCATGTACAGAGGATGATCGAAAGTATTTAGATTTAAATGGAACGGACTATGTTGTCGTTGTGAAAAACTTTACACATTTGTATGATGGAAGTCAATTTGAATATACAGAATCACGCCACCGTTTAGATATTTTTCACTTTTCGGATGTGGCACGTAGGAAGTAAAGGGGTGGAACAAAATATTGTTTCATCTCTTTTTTTATAAAAAAAAACACGAACTCGTATATACGAGTGTTGACTAACTTATATATACGAGTTAATATGTAATTGTAAACGGTATCAAAAAAAGAAAAGAGGGACGGGAATATGGGGAAAGACTATCGTAAAACAGCAGAGGAAGTGTTGCAGTATATTGGTGGGAAAGACAATATTGAACAAGCAGCACATTGTGTGACGAGGCTCCGTATCGCTTTAAAAGATGAAAGTAAAATAGATAATGATAAATTGCAGTCTGTTTCATTAGTGAAAGGAGCGTTTCATAACGCTGGGATATTTCAAATTGTAATTGGTCCAGGGGATGTAGATCGTGTTTACGCTGAATTGATAACGCTTGCAGGTATGGAAGAATCGACTGTAGCTGACGTAAAAGATTCTGGAAATCAGAAGTTAAATCCAGCTCAAAAGTTTGTGAAAATATTTTCGGATGTATTTATGCCTATATTACCAGCGATCGTAACAGCTGGTTTACTAATGGGTATTAACAATCTATTAGGCGCAAAGGACTTATTTTTTGATGGGAAAAATTTATTAGATGTTTATCCGAACTTAGGTGGGCTTTGGGATTTAATTAATATGATGGCCAATACAGCATTCGTATTCTTACCGGCACTTGTAGGGTGGTCAGCAACGAAGCGTTTTGGTGGTAGTCCAATACTAGGGATTGTTATGGGATTAATGCTTGTGCATCCGGCCTTATTAAACGCTTGGGACTATGGAAAAGCAGCGACTGGTTTAGAGGGTCAAAAGATTGAGTACTTCAATATTTTAGGACTGTTCCAAATTGAGAAGGTAGGATATCAAGGACAAATTTTACCTGTTTTAGTAGCTGCATTTGTGTTAAGTAAAGTAGAAATCTTTTTAAAGAAACATGTACCAAATGCAATTCAATTATTAGTTGTACCAATTACAACAATCGTTGTGACAGGTGTGTTAGCATTAGGAATTATCGGTCCGGTTACACGTCATATCGGAGATTTATTAACAGTAGGATTAGTAGGTGTATATGAAACAGTACCAGTAGTTGGAGCAGTATTATTTGGAGCATTATATGCACCGCTCGTAATTACCGGTATGCATCATATGTTTATTGCAATTGATTTACAATTAATTGCACAACATGGTGGTACATTTATTTGGCCGATGATCGCTCTTTCTAACATTGCGCAAGGTAGTGCGGCACTTGCGATGTTCTGGATTTCTAAAAATCAAAATGATAAAAGTATGGCATCGACATCAGCCATTTCAGCATACTTCGGTATTACAGAACCAGCGATGTTTGGTGTGAATTTACGAAATAAGTTCCCGTTTTATGCAGCGATTATAGGGTCTGCTGTGGCAGCGATATTCATTACATTAAATGGTGTATTAGCACCTGCTATCGGAATTGGCGGATTGCCAGCATTTATTTCTATCATTCCGAAATCGATTCCAATTTTTATTGTAGGAATGATTATTGCAGTTGTAATCCCATTTACTTTAACATGGTTATTTGCAAAAAGAGTCAAACAGAAGTAGGAGGAAGTTAAACATGAAGGATTGGCATAAAAGTGTAGTCTATCAAATTTATCCGAAGAGCTTTAATAGTTATTACAATAGAGAAACCGGTGATATAAAAGGGGTTACAGAGAAACTAGATTATTTAAAAGAACTCGGAGTGGATTATATATGGTTAACACCGATATACCAATCACCACAAAATGATAATGGATATGATGTAAGTGATTACTACAGCATTGATCCATCTTACGGAACGATGGAAGAGTTTGAAGAACTTTTAGCAAAAGCGAAAGTACGTAACATTGAGATTATGCTTGATATTGTTGTAAATCATAGTTCGACTGAACATAAGTGGTTTAAAGAAGCGAAGGAAGATAAAAATAGTCCATATCGTAATTACTATATTTGGCGTGATGAAAAAAATAATTGGCAGTCTAAGTTTGGTGGATCTGCTTGGAAATATGATGAGAAGACGGAGCAATATTATTTACATTTATTTGATGAAACACAAGCTGATTTAAATTGGGAAAATGAAAAACTTCGTGAAGAAGTATATGATATGATGCGTTTTTGGCTGGATAAAGGAGTAACAGGATTCCGATTAGATGTCATTAACTTAATTTCAAAAGACCAATGCTTCTTAAACGATGAAGGTAGTACTGCGACAAGTGATGGGCGCAAGTATTATACAGATGGTCCGCGTGTTCATGAATATTTACAAGAGATGAACCGAAATGTTTTTGAAGGAAAAGATGTAATTACAGTTGGAGAAATGTCATCTACGACAATTGATAATTGTATTAAATATTCTAACCCTGAGCGCAATGAACTAAGCATGACGTTTAGTTTCCATCATTTAAAAGTAGATTATCCGAATGGTGATAAGTGGACGAAAGCAGAGTTTGATTTTATTAAATTAAAAGAGATTATGTCTAACTGGCAAATTGAAATGCAAAAGGGCGAAGGATGGAATGCTTTATTTTGGTGTAATCATGACCAGCCTCGCATCGTGTCACGCTTTGGTGATGATGGAAAGTACCGAAACGAATCTGCAAAAATGTTAGCGACAGCCATGCACATGCTGCAAGGAACGCCTTATATTTATCAAGGGGAAGAAATCGGTATGACGAATCCTAAATTTGAGTCCATCGAGCAATATCGTGATGTGGAATCGTTAAATATATACGATATAAAGCTAAAAGAAGGGCTATCAAAAGAAGAGATTATAGGGATTTTAAAGCAGAAATCTCGTGACAACTCTCGCACTCCAATGCAGTGGAATGAAGAGATGAACAGTGGTTTTACAACAAGTACACCTTGGATTTCGGTCGCTGAAAACTTTAAAGAAATAAACGTAGAGAAGGCATTAGAAGATAATGAGTCTGTATTTTATCATTATCAAAAACTAATTGAACTAAGAAAAACATATGATGTTATTACAGAAGGAGAGTATGCTATTTTAGATGAAAATCATCCTAAGATTTGGGCATATACACGTACTGTAGAGAATGAAGTACTACTTGTTATAAATAACTTTTATGGAGAAGACATCACATATTCCGTACCAGTTCATGTTCAAGTAGATGGTATGAAACAAGAAGTAGTAGTATCAAATTATAAAGATTCAAGTGTGGACATTAATAATTTAAATTTAAGACCATATGAATCAATTGTATATCGATATACGAAATAAAAGGTTGTATGCCGAGGAGGCATACAACCTTTTATTTTAAGACACCACTATACAAAATATTTACTTCTACTTCAGGCTTAAATTTTACTTTTGCATAATCTTTATTCCAATTTTTTTTCTTCCATAAATCAGGATGATAAGCGATAAGGTGTCTGCCGATACCGAAAGCATCACAGTTTGCTTTTTGTAGCTTTTTTGTTATCTTTTTAGCTTCTTTCGTAAGTTGTTTAGACAATTCTTTATTTAGTTTTTTTCTTTCATCCATTTTGTAAAGATTATCTCTCGGAGCTTCAAGCGCTATAACTTTTAGTTGGAGCTTAATGTGAGCATAAACATTTCCTTTTTTATCTGTTGTTATTTTTAAGTCTCGTTTTAACTTTCGATTACTTACTTCAATTGTAAGATAGTCAGATGTACTAGATGAATCGTTATTTGTAAGTTTTTGGGTTATGCGAGCGCTTTTCCCCATTTTATCAGTTAGTAATACGAAGAGTACCGATTGGCGTAAAGGTAAAAGTCCAGTTAATTTATCTTTGTTAAATAGAGCTATCCCATTGGTTACAACTTCTTTTCCTTTTAGCTTTATAGATGGGAGGGTGAAATCTTTTCCGGGATCTAACATTTTTGTAGCGGCCGTTTCTAAAGTTTCATCTGGAAATATACTCATGTCTTCTAAGCTCTGTACTTTTTTCTTTAAAAAGTCTCCAATTAATAAATTTCCTACCTTCTTTTGGGCAAGTATTTTATCCGTTTCCCCATCTACTGATATAAGTTTTACTAATGCGGTTGGATTTGTTGGATCTCTAAATCCAACGTCTAAATAAGGGAGTATGCCTTTCTTTTGGATTTTTGTTCCTAATAGTTCTACTCCATATTTGAAATAACGAATATTACCAGTAACGTTTTTTCTTAAAGAATCACTTGTATCACGTATGTTATAGCCAGTTGCTGAATGTACTTCATTTTTAAATGAAGATTGATCCCCACTCGAACTCTTTACGAGTTCAATGGTTTGCTGCAGTTTATTTTCTTCTGTAATATCAAAGCCAATACTATAAGCTAATCTCGCATCTCTTAAAGGTTCTTGATCCCAACAACCAGAAAGAAGTGAGCTAGCGCACAATATGCTACATAATTTAATTGTTTTTTTGTGCATATGGAGCTCCTTTCTTATTTCTGAATAAGGAATAGAGAAGAAATAAAAAAGGTAGAATTACTATAAAAATATAGGTGAATTTATCAGTAAATGTAGCAAGTACTTTAAGCTCCTCAGGTGTATCTATAAATAAGGCTACACTAAAAGCAATAATACCAACGATTGGAACAGCTTTTTTATGATTAGCAAGATTGAATATATGTCCAATTCCTATTGAAGCAGCACAGTAATAACTAGCGATGGAGGCTACAACAGTTATCATCCAAATTGGAATGAAAATTAGGTCTGTTCGGTCTATAATCCCAATATGGAGAGAGCGTAATAAGTAAGCAACTGGTTCTGGAATAAGCTCAACTTGTTTTGGACTAAATACAATAAAGCAAATCCAAACGGTAAAAGTGTAAAAAAGAGTTACAAATCCATTAGCGATAGAAATGGCCTTTAGCCGTGCAACAGGATTCCCATTTACTTTTGGAAAAGCGATCAGAATAATTTCAAAACCATACATAGCTGTAATGGTTTCCTTTGAAGCTTGAATAATATTCCACCATCCGGCTTCTGTAATTGGAAAAATATAAGAAAAATCAGCTCGTGAAAAACCTAGTGCAATTAAAAGAGCCATGGGCAAAATGAGAATAGAAGCCATGACATAAAATCTTACAATTACTTTAAATGTATTATAGGCTACATAGCAGCAAGCTATTGTAAATAGTATGAGAATTGCAGACCAAGGGGTTGCTTGCAAAACCCATACTTTAATGACATTACAAGCATTTAACATAACGGTCATACCGATAAGTGTAAAATAAAGAACATATGAAAATCCTAATAGTTTTCCGAATTTATTCCCAAACATTATAGAAGAAATTTCATACATAGTTGCATCAGGAAATCTTCTTAACAAAAACCACATAAGTAAAATAATAAGTTGAATTGCAAGACCAGCGATGAGAGCAGAAATCCATCCGCCACCTTTCGCTATTGGGTGAAGACGGTTTGGTAAAGAAAGTATACCAACTCCGATTTGGCACTGAATAACGAAAAAGGTAAATTGAACAAGTGAAATTTTACTTTGCGTGTTTGTCACCATTCTCATCCTCTCTCGTTACATGCTGTCGTTGCATTTTTTTCGGCTTTGGATCATGAGGCCGTTCCCAAAACGACCAAATTGGAAGTCTTACAAAAGAATCTTTCATATCTTTGATCCGCATCGGGGCAACAGGAGACAGATATGGTGTATGAAATGAGTGTAGCTGACATAAATGAACGAAAGTTATAATTAGACCAAATGATATTCCGACATATCCGAATATAGCAGCAAGGAGCATTAACGGAAAACGAAGAATACGAACTGCTGAACTCATATCGTTTGATGGAACGAGAAAAGATGCAATTGCAGTTAAAGCTACAACGATAATCATCGTATAAGAAACGAGTCCAGCTTTTACAATCGCATCACCAATTACTAAACCGCCTACAATACCGATTGTTTGTCCAACTCGGCTTGGCAAGCGAATACCAGCTTCCCGTAATAATTCGAAAATCAATTCCATTAAGAGAGCCTCAAAAATGGGAGGGAGAGGTACTTTTTCTAATGAAGCTTTAATTGTATAAACGAGCTCGAGTGGCAACACATCAGGATGAAAAGCGACGGTTGCGATATATATAGCTGGTAAGAGAAAGGCAATCAAGAAGCTCACTAGGCGAATCATTCGGACGAAAGAACCAACAATCCAGCGATTATTATAGTCATCTGGTGATTGATAGAAAGCGAATAACGTAACAGGAACGATAAGAGCTGTTGGATCTCCATCGGATAAAATAGCAACTCGGCCTTCCATTAAATTAGCGACAGTTCTATCTGGCCGCTCTGTATTTAATTGTTGTGGAAATGGCGAGAAAGAATTATCTTCTATAAATTCTTGTATATAACCTGGTGCCATAAGGGAATCGGTTTTAATAGTTTCTAGCCTTCTTTTTACTTCGGTAACGAGATCATCATTAGCTATATTTTGAATATAAGCAATAGCTACTTTCGTGTGCATTTCTTCACCGAGTGTAAAATATTTAACAACTACATTTGGACTCTTAATGAGTTTACGAATAGAAGCTAAATTCGTTGCTAAATCTTCTACAAAACCAGTATGCGGTCCACGTACAATACCTTCATTATCAGGCTCTGTTATATCTCTTTTTAAAGATAGAGCTGTTTCAAAAATACAAAAGCTTTCGACTTGCTCATGGAAATATAATGATTTACCTTGTAATAAAAGCTGCACACCATAATTTAAATTCGTTTCTTTTGTCATATTCAATGTAGAAAAAGCTTTATCTAAAGCTAAGTCTGACCGTGTCAATAAAGGCTCAAGGGCTAACTGATGAATTAGATTTGGATCTGCTAAAGATTCGATATATAAGATTGTTCCTTTTCCGTTTTGAAAAGGGAGATCTAATTTTTTTATATCATCAGAATGAGAAAGTTTATTTTCAATGTAATTAATGTTCTCCGGAAGTGATGGAAACATATGCTTTTGTTTTTTACTCTCTTGTTGTTCTTGTTTCTCTGTCATAATTTCCACCTCTTTTAAAGTGCAATTGTTTCTGTTAATTTTTGTCGTTTGTGAGAAATTTATGCTTGAATTATTTTTAAAAAAAGAGGATTGAAAGTTACGTTACATTGTCTTTTGTGCACTATTCAATTTCATAGCAGTACTTCTCACATTTGTGTCGAATTAAGAAGATATATAGGAGGGATACATATGGAAATAGCTGTAGAACGTGTTTTTACAAAGGAAATTTTAGCAAGAGCGGCAAGAGAATTTCATGTAACAGTGGAAGAAAAGCCACTTGGAGATTTTGAAAATTATATTTTTAAGGCGAAGGGTGATAATGATGAAGATTACGTATTACGTTTAACGCATTCTTCTCATCGCTCTAAACAAGAGGTAGAGGCGGAACTAGATTTTTTACGATATGTTGCGGAGAATGGGGCAAAGGTAGCAGGACCTCTTTATTCAACGTCTCAGAATCTTGTAGAAGAAATTGTAGCAGAGGATGGAACGTTCTTTTTCGCGTCTTTATTTACATATGCAAAAGGCGAGCAAGTAAAAGGAGAGGAATCGCCTTATTGGGGAAATACTTACTTTGAAGCGTGGGGAAAAGCGATTGGACAACTGCATCGCCTTACAATGGATTATCCTAAAACAGATTACCGTGATACGTGGGAAGAGGACGAGAGTAGCATTGTTAATGAATTAGAAGATGAGAAAGTGAAAGAGATTGCTGCTGTATTAATGGAGGAAATAAAGACTCTTCCAATTGGCAGAGAAACGTTCGGTCTTATGCATGGCGATATTCATCCAGGTAATTTCCATTATGATGGAAAAGAGCTAACAATCTTTGATTTTGATGATGCTGCCTATAATTACTTCATTCATGATTTGGCAATGGTTCTTTATTACTCGGTCCTTTTTGCACCGTGGACAGTGGAGGAGAAGACGACATTCGCTCGTAAACAGTTACAAGTGTTAAGAAAAGGATACGAATATGAGCACAGGCTGGCGGATAGTTGGTATGAATCGTTACCACTATTTTTACGCTTACGTGATATAGGTTTATATGGAACGCTTCAAAAGAAGTTTAAAGGGAAAGATATGCCTGATAATTTCTTGAAATTATCGGAAGAGCTATACGGAAGAATTATCAAAAAAGAAGCAATTGTGAATATATAATACATTTAGTTCAAAACAAAGTATATAAAACAAATATATACTTTGTTTTTTTATACAAAAATATGTTTACTTTATTAAAATAATATTGTCCTAGATTCGGTATACACTTATAATTTTATATATATTCTGAATATTCTTTATAAAAAGAGGAGGGGGAATGTTGGAAGCTATCGTAAGTTGGATCAATAATATTGTTTGGAGTCCAGCACTTGTTTATTTATGTTTAGGAGCAGGTTTATATTTTTCCATTCGAACGAGGTTTTTACAAGTAAGGCATGTAGGAGAAATGGTGAAGCTTACATTTCAAGGAGAAAAATCGGATGCTGGTGTTTCTTCGTTCCAGGCGTTAGCACTTTCTTTATCAGGGCGCGTTGGAACAGGAAATATTGCGGGTGTTGCAACGGCTGTTGCATTTGGTGGTCCAGGAGCTGTCTTTTGGATGTGGGCGGTCGCGTTTCTAGGAGCAGGTTCTGCTTATGTAGAATCGACACTTGCACAAATATATAAGACGAAGCATCAAGGGCAATTCCGTGGTGGTCCAGCTTATTACATTGAAAAAGGGTTAGGGGTTAAATGGTATGCATTAGTATTCGTTGCAGCAACAATTCTTGCAACGGGGATGCTGTTACCGGGTGTTCAGGCAAATAGTATTGCTGTAAGTTTGGAAACAGCTTTCGGTATTAATACTTCTGTATCCGGAGCGGTATTAGTAGCGGCATTAGCGCTTATTATTTTTGGTGGAGTTAAGCGAATTGTTAATGTAGCGCAAGTTGTAGTGCCATTTATGGCGCTTGGTTATATTTTAGTAGCTTGCGTGATTGTTGCTATGAATATTGAAAAATTACCAGATGCTTTCATGTTAATTTTAAAAAGTGCCTTTGCATTAGAAGCAGCTTTTGGTGGAATTATTGGTTTAGCAATCTCTTGGGGAGTAAAACGTGGTATTTATTCCAATGAAGCAGGGCAAGGAACTGGGGCCCATGCGGCGGCAGCTGCTGAAGTATCACATCCAGCTAAACAAGGGTTAGTACAAGCATTTTCCGTTTACATTGATACATTATTTGTTTGTTCAGCAACAGCATTTATGATGATTATTACAGGCATGTATAACGTATTTGATGCAAGCGGAAAAAACTTTATCGTTAATAAATTAAATGGTGCGCAGCCGGGTCCTGGTTATACACAGGCAGCAGTAGAATCTGTTTTCCCTGGATTTGGAAACGGTTTCGTTGCAATTTCTTTACTATTCTTCGCGTTTACAACAATTATGGCGTATTACTACATTGCAGAAACGAATATTGCATACTTAAATCGTGATAAAGACCGTCCTTGGATGTCCATCGTACTAAAATTTGTATTCTTAGGAGTCGTATTCTATGGTTGTGTAAAAACAGCTGCAACGGCTTGGGCTTTAGGTGATATTGGTGTAGGGATTATGGCATGGGTTAACATTATCGCGATTTTACTACTACAAAAACCAGCATTGATCGCATTAAAAGATTATGAAAAGCAGAAAAAAGAAGGGAAAGATCCAGTATTTGATCCGCAGGAATTAGGAATTAAAAATGCTGATTTTTGGGAGCATGAATACGGGAAAGATAAGAAAGAAGAAGTATCTTAATAGAATAGAAATGAAAAAAGCAAAGGGGAAACCCTTTGCTTTTTTTATGGACAAATTGAAGCTGAAAGTTATTTTTGGGACTATTTTTGAATATAAAAAGAATGTACATGCGTTGTTAGGGGAAGGGGGAGTATGTTGATAGAATTTCGTAATGTAAATAAATATTATGGTAACTTTCAAGTTTTGAAAAATATTAATGTGCAAGTGAAAAAAGGCGAAGTGGTAGTAGTTGTCGGGCCTTCAGGATCAGGAAAAAGTACATTGCTTCGATGTATAAATCAATTAGAGGCAATTACAGATGGAGAATTAATTGTACAAAATACAGAGGTACACAATAAAAAAACGGACATGAATGAATTGCGGCGAAATATTGGGATGGTCTTTCAACATTTTTATTTATATCCACATAAAACAGTTCTGCAAAATATTACACTAGCACCGATTAAAGTAAATAAAGTTTCCAAAGAAGAAGCAGAGAAAACAGCAATGTTTTATTTAGAGAAAGTAGGAATCCCGGAGAAGGCTAATGTATATCCGCATCAATTATCCGGAGGACAACAGCAAAGGGTAGCAATTGCTAGAGGACTTGCGATGCAACCGGAAATTATGCTGTTCGATGAGCCTACGTCTGCTCTTGATCCGGAGATGATCGGGGAAGTACTTGATGTTATGAAAACGCTAGCTAAAGAAGGGATGACAATGGTCGTTGTCACGCATGAAATGGGATTTGCGCGAGAAGTAGCAGATCGGATTTTATTTATGGATGATGGTCAAATTATTGAAGATACAACACCGGCGCAATTTTTTGCAAATCCTGAACAAGAAAGAGCTCGTTTATTTTTAAGTCGGGTGCTAAATCATTAGAGGAGGAATTTCATGCTTAAAATGAAAAAGTTATTTACTTTAATCGTATTTTCATGTTTATTCGTGCTTGTTGTTGCTGGATGCGGAAGTAAGAAAGATGAGGCAAAGGAAACAAATACGAAGCAAGGCGGGGCTGTTGAGCAAATTAAGAAACGAGGGAAATTAGTAGTTGGGGTGAAGAATGATACGAATTTATTTGGATTGAAAAATCCTTCAACAGGGCAGGTAGAAGGATTCGATGTTGATATCGCGAAGGCACTTGCGAAAAAGATTCTTGGAGATGAAAAGAAGCTAGAGTTGAAAGAAGTAACGTCTAAAACACGTATTCCAATGCTGAAAAATGGTGATATTGATGCAATTATTGCGACAATGACAATTACGGAAGAACGCAAAAAAGAAGTGGATTTTTCAGATGTATATTTTAAAGCAGGACAATCGTTACTTGTGAAAAAAGGAAGCAATATTAAGAGCGTCGATGATATAAAACAAGGCGTTAAAGTATTAGCTGTAAAAGGATCAACATCTACAAATAACATTCGTCAAAAGTCACCAGAAGCGACTGTATTAGAATTTGAAAATTATAGTGAGGCATTTACAGCGTTAAAGGCAGGTAAAGGTGATGTGTTAACGACAGATAATGCGATTCTTTATGGAATGGCAAAACAAGATGCTAATTATGAAGTAGTAGGAAAAATTTTCACAGATGAACCGTACGGAATTGCAGTGCAAAAAGGTGCAGACGATTTAACGAAAGAGATTAATAACTTACTAAAAGATATGAAGGCGAGCGGGGAATACGATAAATTGTATGAAAAATGGATCGGTCAAAAACAAGAGAAGTAAAGTGAAACTTTATTTTTCTTGATAAATAGTAAGAGTGAGAGGATGAGAGTACTCATCCTCTTCTTGTAAAGAAAGAGGGGAGAATATGTGCCTGATTTTTCTATATTAACGAATAACATTGATATGTATTTAGAAGGGTTTAAATATACAGTTATGTCTAGTGTAATTGCATTAATAGGCAGTTTTATTTTAGGCGTAATTTTGGCAGTAATGCGTATTGCACCTATTCGTATTTTAAATTGGATGGGATCCGCTTTTGTAGAGTTTGTAAGAAATATTCCACTCGTATTAATTGCATTTATATTCTATTTCGCTTTACCTGTAATAGGAATTACGTTAAATGGTTTTGTAGCAGGAACAGTTACGCTTACGATATATACTGCAGCATTTATTGCAGAAGTAATTCGCGCTGGTATTTTATCAGTTGCGAAAGGGCAAATGGAAGCTGCGCGTTCCTCAGGATTAACGTATGTGCAAGGAATGTATTATGTTGTCTTACCTCAAGCTATGAAAATTGTAATCCCCCCTTTAGGAAATCAATTTCTCAATTTAGTTAAAAACTCCTCAATACTCGGAATTATTGCTGGTACTGATTTAATGTATCAAGGAGATTTAATTTCCACGAAGACGTTTGTTACGTTTGATGTTTATATATTTGTCGGGATGTTTTATTTAATATTAACAATTCCGCTCAGTATGCTAGTGCGTTATTTAGAAAAACGCTTAGCAAAGGAGGCGGTGTAAATGGATTTTAAGGGAGCAATTACAGGAGATCATATTCTGTTTTTATTAAAAGGATTACTCATAACACTAGAGGTAGCGTTCGTAGCAATTGTACTTAGCTTTATTATTGGTAGTGTAATAGGGATATTGCGCTACATGAAAATACCAGTCGTCTCACAAATATTAGGAATTATCGTTGAAGTGATTCGAAATTTACCGCTTCTTTTAATTATATTTTTTACGTATTTTGCACTTCCAGAAGCAGGCTTGAAATTAGAAATTATAACAGCTGCAATTGTTGCTTTAACAATATTTGAAGCTGCAATGATATCTGAAATCGTTCGAAGTGGTCTGTTATCTATTGAAAAAGGGCAGGTTGAGGCTGCAAGATCTTCAGGATTAACGTATGTTCAAGCACTTTGGTATATTATTTTGCCGCAAGCATTAAGGAGAATGGTTCCGCCACTTGTTAGTCAATTTATTTCATTGCTGAAGGATACGTCGCTAGCGGTTGTTATATCACTACCTGAACTTATGCATAATGCTCAAATTATTAGCGGACAAAATGTGAATTACATGATCCCGACGTTTATATTAGTGGCTTGTATGTACTTTATCGTAAATTATAGTTTGTCAATTTTATCCAGAAGATTAGAACTCCGTTAACCCTTACAATATATGTGAGGGTTTTTTCCTTGTTTATCCTTATTTTCCTCTAAATAGAATCTAAATCTTGCAATAATTAGATTTTTTATATTATTTTATCAGAAAAGTTTTAATTTTATATAGAAAATGTAATCGCTTTCGTGTATATTTTTATTATCAGAAAATTTTAACAAGATATAGGGGTATGGTAGGGGGAGGATTTAGATGCAGCAACCAACGAATGAGAAATTACATCGTACGATGAAGAGTAGACATTTATTTATGATCGCACTTGGTGGTGTAATCGGAACTGGTTTTTTCTTAGGTTCAGGTTACACTATTAATCAGGCTGGACCAGGGGGAGCCATCCTTTCATATTTAGTAGGCGGATTTATTATGTATTTAACAATGCTTTGTCTTGGAGAGTTAACGGTAGCAATGCCAGTTTCAGGTTCTTTCCAAAAGTATGCGACGAAGTTTATTGGACCAGGAACGGGCTTTATGATCGGCTGGCTATACTGGCTCGGCTGGGCAGTAACGGTAGGTTTAGAATTAACTTCAATCGGTTTAATGATGAAAAGATGGTTTCCAAATGTTGATGTTTGGGTATGGTGCCTTGTATTCGGCGTTATTCTATATGCGTCAAATGCTATCTCAGCGAAAAGCTACGCTGAATTAGAATTTTGGTTTTCTAGTATTAAAGTAATTACAATCCTTGCATTTGTTGTTCTTGGTGGTAGTGCATTATTAGGATTTATATCATATGACGGAAAAGAAGCAGCACCTCTTTTCTCTAACTTTGTAAGCGATGGTGGACTTTTCCCAAATGGACTAGCTGCCGTATTACTTACAATGATTACAGTTAACTTCTCGTTCCAAGGAACAGAGTTAATCGGGATTGCAGCGGGAGAAAGTGAAAATCCAGAAAAAACAATTCCACGTGCGATCCGTAATACAGTATGGCGCATTATGTTATTCTTCATTTTAACAATGACAATTTTAGTAGGATTAATTTCTTGGAAGGAAGCAGGCGTAATTGAAAGTCCATTCGTAGTTGTATTTGATAAAATCGGTATTCCATATGCAGCTGATATTATGAACTTTGTTATTATTACTGCGTTATTATCTGTAGCGAACTCTGGATTATATGCAGCGACGCGTATATTATGGTCACTTGCAAATGAAGGAATGGCACCAACTTCTTTCAAGACAGTAAATAAACGTGGTATTCCAATTACAGCGCTAGTCGTAACGATTGCGGTAGCTGGATTATCCCTATTCACAAGTTTCCTTGCAGAAGATACAGTATACATGTACTTATTATCGATAGCTGGTTTATCGGCTGTTTCAAGTTGGATCATTATTGCTCTATCGCAACTTCGCTTTAGAAGTCAGTATATAAAAGGCGGAGGAAAGTTAGAGGACTTAAAGTATAGAACACCACTATACCCGATTGTTCCAATTTTAGCTTTAATTACAAATAGCATCGTTGTTATTAGTTTAGCGTTTATTCCTGAACAAAGAATGGCGTTATACTGTGGTATTCCATTTATCATTTTCTGCTATATATATTATTATTATATGAGTAAGAAACGGCAGAAACCGATGAAAGTGGAGATGGACAAAACAAATGAAACTAACAATCAAACACGATGATATAAAGGCAGATTTATCGTACGGTCAATTAGCGATTGGAAAAGAAAACGGGTATTCACCGTTACAATTACTCGTTTCTTCTATCGCAGGATGTAGTGCAATTGTCTTTCGAACAATTTTAGAAAAGAAACGTATTACATACGATACGTTTACAATTGAAACTGAAATTGGTAGAAGTGAAGCTTTATCAAAACCAGTTGAAAGTGTTCATTTGCACTATAAAATTAAAGCGGAAAACATTACAGAAGAGCAGTTGGACAAAGCATTGCAGCTTGCAGTGAAAAATTGCACGATTGTTCAATCTGTAAAAGATAGTATAAAAGTTACGGAAACAATTGAATTAATAAAGTGAAATATAAAAGCGTGAGAGCCGTATTCTCACGTTTTTATGTTTTAGAAAGAGGGGAAAGTGTAATGGACTGTTTAGGTTGTAAATTAGTAAACGAAGAGGAAAAAATATATAAAGTATATGAAGATGATTATGTAACTTGCTTTTTAGATCATGCGCCTTTCTACCCAGGGCATACTTTAATTGTGCCAAAGCAGCATGTTGTAGAAGTAGACGAATTAGATGATGTTGTAGCAAAATCCATTATGGATGCTTCTAAGCTGATTGCAAAAGCGATTAAGGCATTATATAAACCAGATGGAATTACAGTTTGTCAAAATGGTGGAGTATTTAACGAGTTAACACATTACCATATGCATGTCGTACCAAGATATAAAGAGCGTTCGTTTGCTGAGTTTTATACGGTGCAACCAGAGGAAAAGAAGAATCATAACTTTGAAGAGACAAAGAATTTGTTAAAAGAAGCGATAGAGCAAATACTACTTACTGAAAAGGCATAAGAGGGATGTTCTTAATGGAACAGTCAGGGGAATTCTAATATAAAAAAGCCCAATTTCTCAGTTACAATAGAGAAATTGGGCTTTTTTCATTCTATTATTCGGTTTTATCTATTAAAGAATACTGCAGTGTCACAAAGTATATCGCTCATTCGTTATATAGAGTGAGAGGAGGAATTATATGAAAGTTACAAATAACAATTATGAAAAGATGGAAGAGCTATACGAGTTGTACGAACAAAAAATTTATTATGTAGCGTATTCTATTTTAAATAATATTCAGCAGGCTGAAGATGCGGTTCAAGAGACGTTTATTACTCTTTATAAGAACTTGGAAAAACTTCATAGCTTGAACACGCAAGAGCTTAAACGCTATATTTTGAGGGTCGCGAAAAACAAGGCGATTGATAGTTACCGGAAAAATAAACGACATGAAACATTTTTAGAAGAATATGAAAGAGAATCAATAGAAGCAGTAGATGAAAATATTGAAGAGTGGGAAAAACGTAAAATGTCTGAGGTTCAAATTGATACATTGCTAAAAGAGTTAAATGAATCTAACAGACAGGTGTTTAAGTACAAAGTCTTCTATAACTTAACGTATCAAGAAATTTCAAGTGTAATGGGGATTACGGAGGCTAATGTCCGCAAGCAGTTTGAGCGTGCTCGGAAACGAGTACAAAACATTATAGGAGGTATACAAAATGACGAATTCAAAGAACTCCAAAGAAATGTATGACCTTGCCGAAAAGATTGCTTTAGATGATTTTGATAAACTCGAAGAACAACATGAATTTTCACATACATATACGCGCAAAAAGAAATTGTTTATGGAGGAAATGAAGTTGAAAGATGGACAACCTCAGAAAAAGCGTAAAAGATATCGTATGTTAATCGCTGCTGCCTGTTTATTAATTGGTATGCCGACAACTGTTTTTGGTGCAGTAAAAGTTTATAATATGATTGTTAAAAAACAAAATTATGAAGTAAATGTTTCGGTAACAAACAAGGACTCGAAAAAGAGTAATAAGTGGTATAAGTTGAAGATTGGTAAATTGCCAGAAAATATGGAAGCAATTGATGATAGTGCTATGAAATATTCATTTAAAGATAACTACGCAATGGGAGGATTTTCATTCGCTCTTCGGAGGGTAGGGGAAAATACAGATTTTCAAACTCTGTATTCGAAAAGTTACGAAGAAAAAGAGATAAATGGTAGGAAAGCAGTAATTGTCCATAAAGAAACAGGAAACAACAATGTAATGTTCGATAGAAAGGTATTTCTCTTTTTTGAGAAAGAAGGGATTATGTTAGAAAGTTATATTGGATCCGATATAAACGAAGAACAAATGATGGATGTGTTAGGGAACATTTCACTTGAGCCCACGTCAAAAGAAAAGGCATCACATATAGTAGATTATGATGAAAATCGTTTTAGCAAAGCAGAGGAACCTAAAAAAACTAAGGTTATTCCTTTGAAAAAAGATAGTAAACGACTATTTCATGTAGGGCAAAAGGTTCCAGTAACGATAACGATGGATGATAGCCAAGTTGAATATGTGATAGAAAAAGTTGAAGTATTTGATTCAATCAAAGATTTTAAACAAGAGAACTTTTATGAACTTGGCTTAGGAATACTAAGCAGGAATCAGGCTTTGGATCAAGGGGGACAATTAATACCATATAGACGGGACAAATATAAAATTGGAAATGGTAAAGATTCAATTGATCAATTAGTAGAATCAAAATTAATTCATCCTAAATTTGTCTACCTAACAACAACAGTGAAAAATATAGGTAAACAGGCGACAGAAGAAATCTATATGCATCCATCTATAAAGCTGCTTAAATCTGAAGGTAATGCATGGAACTATGCTAAAGAAGAAGGAATTGCCGAGAAAAATATTATGACGGGCGAAGTTGATTACTTAGAACCTCACGGAGATGGAAAAAGCTTTTACAATATTGGCAGTATCACACCAGGACAAACTGTAAAGGTTAATCTAGGTTATTTTGTAGATGAGGATAAACTAGACTCAATCTTCCTTGATGCTTTCCATTATAGAGGGAATGGTGGCACTGAAAATATGAATGCGGAATATCGTTGGTGGATTGATATTCGTCAATAGTAAAACAATAGGAACAACAGGACGAAGAAGCTGCTTATATTTAGCAGCTTTTTCAGCCTTCATACATATGTAAAACTTCTTTCGCACGTATACGTAAACCATCTATTAATTCTTTCGGTTTTAAAACTTTTGCATCTTTTCCAAGTCTATAAAACAGAGGGGTAATAAAGTTAATTTCACCTTTATCAATTGTTGAATGTATATATCCTGTCCCGTCTTCGTTTACTACTACGAATTCTTCAAGGTAAGGAACGCTTTTACATTGGCGTACGCCTTCTGTCGTTAATAAAACATGTAATTGGATAGGAATTTTTATGACGTTAGAGTTAGAGTCGAACCATTCTTCTAAATTCATGAACGTATCTTTATTTTCTTCTGTTGATAATATGGAAAGAATACGATCAACGCGATACAGTAATACCTTTTTTCTGCTGAAGTCATAGGATGGTAAGTACCATAGCCCATCGTGAGCGTATACACCGATAGGATGAACATGTTTTGTTTTTATCCCTGATTTAGATTCGTATTGAAAGTGTAAATTTTTATTTTCGATAGCCGCGGTTAACACTTCGTTTAATAGAGGGGTATCAATTGTTCTCTTCGGATTCCAAAAAGCGATATAAGAACGTATTTTATCAACTTTCGCTTGTGCATCATGTTGTAGAGAGTTATACAGTTTATGCGTAACGGAGTTGATTTCTGTGTTAAAAGGCAAGTCCCTGTAGTAGCTTAAAGACTGAAAAGCAAAAAAGATGGATACTGCTTCTTCTTCGGTAAATAAAATAGGGGGAATGACTTTATTCGTTAATACTTTATATCCCCCGTTACGACCTTGTTCTGCATAAATAGGTAATCCCATATCGCTTAAATCTAAAATGTATCTATGGACAGTACGAACGGAAATATTAAATTCATCAGCTATTTCCCGAGCTGTAAATGTTCTTTTTGTAGAAGCGAATATAAGAATATCTAATAAGCGTTTAGCTTTTGACAAATGTATCACCTTTTTCTTTTTAAACATGACATAAATTGTCGTGTTTTATTGATAGTATATTGATTACATCATAATGTAATCAAGATGAGATGCAAGGAGGAAAAGAGATGTCACGTGAAGTTGTTTTATTTATAGCCGCTAGTTTGGATGGATATATTGCGAAAGAGAATGATGATTTAGAGTGGTTAATGGAAACCGAAGGAGAGGGAGATAACGGTTATACAGAAATGTATGAAACGATTAATACAATAATTATGGGGAAACGAACGTACGATTATGTAGTAGAGCATACGGAAACATTCCCTTACTTAGATAAAGCATGTTATGTTTTTTCTCGTTCAGAAAAAGGCTCAGACGGAAACGTGGAGTTTGTAAATGAAGATGTAGTGGAGTTTACTAAAAGGTTAAAAGCACAAGAAGGATCTAAAATATGGATGGTTGGTGGAGGAAGTTTACTGAGTGAGTTCTTTAAAAATAATCTAATTGATGAATATATCGTTACGATTACACCGCATATATTAGGTTCTGGAGTTCCATTATTTCAAGACAAGAATCCAGAAATTAATTTAACTTTAACCGATACGAAACGTTTTGGGCAATTTGTAAATTTATATTATAAAGTAAAATGATACAAAAACACGACTACCATCAATAGTCGTGTTTTTGTATAGAGGGTAATGAAATGATAAAGCAAGACCCGTGATCAACTTCGCTCGTTACAGCAATATTCCCGCCGTGTAGTTCTACAATTTCTTTTACGATAGATAGTCCTAAACCAGTTCCACCTGTAGCTCGTGATCTTGCTTTATCAACTCGATAAAAGCGGTCGAAGATGTGAGGGAGGTCTTCAGGAGGAATGCCTTCGCCTTCATCTTCAATTGTAATAGAGATATTTTTATGTTCTTCTGTAACAGAAATGTTTATATGAGAATGTTCTTTTGAATGTCTATAAGCGTTATTTAAAATGTTTATTATAACTTGTTCAAATCGCTGGTCATCTAAATTTACTAGCAGTGTAGGAGGACAAGAGAAAGAAACTTTAATGTATCTTTCTTTATACATGGCGTTTACTTTTTCAGCTATGCGAGTAAGGAAGGTGTGTAAATGCACTTCCTTTACTTGAATAGAAAAGTTATGTTGTTCCATTTGTGCAAGTGAAAATAAATCTTGAACTAAGTTTGTAATGTAATCAGACTCATCTTTTATAATTGATAAATATTGCAAACGTTGCTTAGGAGGGGTGCTTTCTTTTAAAGCAATGTCAGCATAACCTCTTACGTATGTTAATGGTGTTCGTAATTCGTGAGCAACACTTGCTAGAAATTCACTTCGCTCTGTTTTCATATAATGTAAATCATTTGCGAGCGTTTGAATAGATGATGCTAGTTCGCCAATTTCATCATTTCGAGTAGTCGTTAACGAAACGGACAAATCGCCTTTACTCATTTTTTCAGTGGCATGTTTCATGTGTAACAATGGTTTTGTTAATAAACGTGATAATAGGAAAATTGTGATGACTGTGAGTAGAAACGTGATGACACCAGCAATAATGAATTGTTTCGTTAATCCATTAACTAACTTTTCAATTGATTCTGTTCCAAGAAACATGTACACATAGCCTTCATGTTTTCCATCTACTACAATGGGGCTAACTGTACATATATAATTAGATGTTTTCCAATGATTTTCTATAATCGCTCCATTATGGTCTGTTCGAGTTTGCATTTTACTAATATGATCGTTTATAGTCGTGTTTATTTCGTTAGATTTAGCTAGTATTTCTTTATTTGCATTTGTAATAACGACAGTTGTTTCAGCTTCAGATTCCATTAATGCTACGTGAGAGATGGTTTGCGCATCGTAATATTTTTCAAGTACATCCCGGTGACTATTTCCTCGCTTTAATAAAGCCGTCATTTCTTCATTTACTCTAGTATTTACAAGACTATAATAGAGCAAAATAAAGAGAACACTTTCAATTAAAAGTGTAACAATTAAAAAATAAAATCCGAATTGAATTGAAATTCGTTTCATCGTTTTGCCCCTTACTGTTCAGTATCAATCCATCGATAACCTATTCCATACACGGTTTTTAAATGATGATCAATAGGGAAATGTGCTTTTCGTAATTTATCACGTAAATTACGAATATGTGAATCGACTGTGCGATCTTCTGTATTTGTGTTTAACCCCCAAATTCGTTCGATGAGCTGATCACGGCTTAATACGTAGTTCACATGGCGTAAAAATAATCCGAGTAAAGAAAATTCAATTGGTGTGAGAAGGAGTTCTTCATTATGGACAGAAACGAAGTGTTTTGTTTCATCCCATACAATACCGTGATATTGGATTTGTTTATGTTCATTTGTACGTCTTAAAACGGCTGCAATTCTTGCGAAAAGTTCTTCTTCATGGAAAGGTTTCGTTACGTAATCATCGGCTCCAAGTTTTAATCCTTGAACGACATCTACTGTTTGATCACGAGCTGTAACCATAATAATAGGAATGTTACTAAAAGATCGGATTTTTTTGCACGTTTCCCATCCGTCCATCTTTGGCATCATAATATCGAGTAAAACAAATTTAAAGTTTCGATTTTCTATATGTAAAATAGCTTCTTCTCCTGAAGTCGCACATACGCAGTTATATCCAATTGGGGTAAGATAAAGCGTTAATAATTCAAGCATTCTCGGTTCATCGTCTACGAGCAGTATATCAATCATAGAGAGCCCTCCATATTTATAATCGTTACTTAAAGTGTAATGCAAAATCATGAAGAAATGGTGCAGATTATGATGTGTCTGCATAATTTCTTCAGAATTGCTTGTTATTGTGGAGTTGAAATTACATTTTAGGTAATCATATTGGCTCAAAAATGATTAATACGGAGGCGGTATAATGAAAAAAATGACCCGAATTTTTGGGATAACAATAATTACAGCAGTTGGTCTTGCTGCATGCGGACAAACGAATACAGACCATAAAAACCATGAATCTACAAAAGAGAAAAAAATAGAGCAAAAGGAAATGAAAATGAATCAGGAGGTAACGGCGCCAAAAGAAATGAACGAAGGGGCATCGTATGATTTATTAACGACAAGTTTAAAAAATGTGACGAGGTTAAATACAAATGATCCCCTGCAAATGGCAGTGTTAACTTCGCAAACGATATGGCCAGCAACTCATAAAGAGAACCAGCCGGGTGCTGTTATTTTAGTACCAGCAAGCGAGTGGCAATTAGGTATTGCGAGTGCAGACCTTATTCATCATCCGAATAACGGACCGATTTTATTTATAGAAAAAGAAAAGATACCGGAAATGACGTTAAAAGAAATAAAACGATTAAATCCAATCGGAACGAAAGATGGAACACAAATTATGGTGATGGGGGATGTAGGTACTAGCGCGCTTGAACAATTAAAAGGTTATAAAGTAAAACAAATAAAAGAAACGGACCCAGCTATATTTGCGAAAGACGTTGATAAGGAGTATGCCGATATAACAGGAAGCTACCCAAATAGTGTTATTATCGGTTCATCTGCAGAAGAAGGACGCTTATATACAACACCCGCTGTAAACTGGATTTCTCATATGCCGGAACCATTACTCTATACAGAAAAGGATAAAGTGCCAGAAGCGACAATAGAGGCATTAAAAATGAGAAAAGATAAAGCAAATATATATGTACTAGGACCAGAAAAAATCGTTTCAAAAGAAGTAGAAAAAGAGTTAAGCAAATACGGGAAAGTAACGCGTATTAGCGGTGAGACTCCAACAGAAAATTCTATCGCATTTGCGAAGTTTAAAGATGAAAAAACAAAATTTGGCTGGGGATTCACAAAACCTGGTCACGGTTTATCATTTGTTTCAAGCAAAACACCAGATTTAGCAGTTGCTGGGGCACCTTTTTCACATATGGGTAAACACGCACCTGTTGTCTTGTTAGAAGAAGGGAAAGCTTCACAACCAGTGTATGACTTCCTTGCTAATATTCAGCCGAAGTTTAAAGATGATCCAACACTTGGACCATATAATCATGGCTTCTTATTAGGAAGTACGAGTGATATTTCATTTGAAACACAAGGAATACTAGATGAGAGGTTAGAAATTGTTCAAGAAAGTGGTCAAGGACACGGTGGACATTAATGAAATGAGAAAAGATGCTACTAAGGTAGCGTCTTTTTCTTTAGGAAACTTTTACATAGCAAAAAATCTTCTACTCGTTATATAATTGCTTTCGTGCAGTCGGCTAGATTTTCTTATGGAGAAAATCAAATTATAAAGGAGTAGAGGAGTGGTATTTTGTTTCAAACGATAAAAAATGACTGGTTTTCTAATGTGAGAGGGGACGTGTTATCAGGAATTGTCGTTGCTTTAGCATTAATCCCTGAAGCGATAGCCTTCGCTGTTATTGCAGGCGTGGATCCGACAGTTGGACTATACGCAGCCTTTTGTATTGCGGTTACCATTTCATTTGTTGGCGGAAGGACTGGAATGATTTCAGCTGCAACAGGTGCAATGGCATTATTAATGGTAACGCTTGTTAAAGATCATGGTTTGCAATATTTATTTGCTACAACAATATTAACAGGTATCGTCCAAATTATTTTTGGCGTGTTCAAACTGAGCTCATTTATGAAGTTTGTGCCGAAATCTGTTATGAGTGGTTTTTTAAATTCACTTGGAATTTTAGTTTTTACAGCGCAATTACCGCATTTTAAAAATGCAACTTGGCAAATGTATGCACTCGTTGTATTAGGACTTGCAATTATATATTTATTTCCACGTATTACAACGGTTGTACCTTCTACGCTTATTTCAATTATTATTGTGACGAGCATTGCACTTATGAGCGGATTACAGTTGAAAACAGTAGGGGATATGGGAAGCCTGCCGAAAGAATTACCGTTCTTTAGTATTCCTGATGTGCCATTTACATTAGAAACATTAGGGATTATTTTACCTTATGCAGTTATGCTTGCAATCATTGGTTTACTAGAGTCTTTATTAACAGCTTCAGTTTTAGATGATATGACGCATACAGAAAGTAATAAGCATAAAGAGGCACGCGGACAAGGGATCGCAAACATCGTTGCTGGATTTTTCGGAGGAATGGCAGGATGTGCAATGATCGGTCAATCTGTTATTAATATTAAATCAGGTGGACGAGGTCGCCTATCAACATTTGTAGCGGGCGGATTTTTAATCGTATTACTATTCGTTTTAGGAGATTATGTCGTTCATATTCCGATGGCAGCTTTAGTTGCGGTTATGATTATGGTTTCAATCGGAACGTTTGATTGGAACTCTGTAACAACGATTCATAAAGTACCAAAAGGAAACGCATTTGTTATGATCGTAACAGTTGTGATTGTCCTAATTACACATAACTTAGCAGTAGGTGTAATTATCGGAACAGTAATTAGTGCGGTGTTATTTGCATTCAATATGGCAAAGATTCACGTGAAACATTTATATATTGAAAATAAGAAAATATACGAAATTCACGGTCAACTTTTCTTTGCATCCACAGCCGATTTCATAAATAATTTTTCATTTAATGAAGATGTAAAAGAAATTGAAATGAATTTTACTCATGCGCACGTATGGGATGATTCAGCGGTGGCATCAATTGATAAAGTTATCATAAAGTATGAGCAAAGTGGTGTGAAAGTAAGTATAACAGGATTAAATGAACGTAGCTCAAAACTTGTTGCAAATTTAGCTACTTATAATAACAGAATTGCTAGTTAAAAGCCTCCTTTTTAGGGGGCTTTATTATATAATACGAGTAGGATAACGAAAAGGGGATTCAGCATATGTACAAACAAATTATATTAGCATGTGACGGTTCTGAACATGCACTTCGAGCAGCGGAACATGCAACATATATTGCGAAATGTAGCGAAGAAACAAATGTTGAAGTTGTGTACGTAGTAGATAATAGAACGGCAAAATCAGATATTATACAAGGTCAAACAGATTTAGAAACAATATCGGCTAGTCGAAAAGATAAATTAAAAGAGATTGAAGTTTTATTAAAGAAAGAGAACATATCTTATACAATTACGATATTACATGGTGATCCTGGAGATACAATTGTTCAATATGTAAATACAGGAGATATAGATCTTGTTATCGCTGGAAGCAGAGGGCTAAACACACTGCAAGAAATGGTGCTTGGTAGTGTCAGTCATAAAATAGCAAAACGAGTGAAATGTCCGGTGATGATTATAAAATGAAATAGAATGTAACTAAAGACCTTAGTATAACTGAGGTCTTTTTTATGTATAAATGACTCTTATTTGTGGAAATACTAGATATATAAGTTGAGAAGATGTTAACTTACAAATTTGTAAGTTAGTTGTTAGAGAAATCGATGTTATGAAATTTTTCCCATTGGTAAAATAAAAGTATCAAAGGGGAGATAGGGAGGATGGAAGCAATGAAATCATTTCAAAATTTGTCATATAGTCAAGGGGTAAGCTTAATTTGTCTAGGAGGATTTGCTGCATCTGTTACGTTAGCTGTTTTAATAAAGGTGTTTCATCAAATTTTTTGATTTTATAGTAGGGAAGGAATTGGTTGTTATAAATAGTAAGAAAAGGATTATAAATAAAAAATAGCTCTTAGCATGTATGTAAATGCTAAGAGCTATTTTTGTTTACTTAGCTACTTCCGCTTTTTCGCTTGTTACAGTAACGTCTTTCCATGTTAATTTAGAACCTGGTGCAACGTCATAATCTTTAACACGGTTATTTACACCTGTTAATTCAAACTTGTAATGAAGTGGAATTAATGGTACTTCATCGTGGATAAGTTTTTGCCATTTATCGTATACATCTTTACGATATTTATCGTCCATTGCCGCTGGAGAGATACCATCTTCTAATAGTTTAGTATTCTGTTCGTTTACCCAGCGACCATTGTTAAATTTAGCATTCTTACCCCAAACACCAGAAGGATCTGGATCAGAACCAACGCCCCATGCAGCTGAGAATAAGTCTACTTTTGGATCGTCCTCCTCAACCATTTTATAGAAGGAGTTTAGTTCGTGTAAGCGTCCATCAACAAGCTCTACTTTCACACCAATATCTTTCCAAGATTGGATAAATAATTTTGCAAGAGGTTCACTCGTGTCACTTCCGCTCATTGCTAGAAGGTTAAGTTTAAATTCATTTCCGTTTGGATCTTCACGGAATCCGTCACTATTTTTATCTTTATATCCAGCTTCATCTAATAATTTTTTAGCCTTCTCAACGTCTTTATCATATGCCCCGACATTATTATTATGGAACTTCGGTAAAGATGGTGGAACAGGTGAATTAGCAGGATAGCGTAGTCCATGATATAATTTGTCACCGATTTCTTTGCGGTCAATAGCATAAGCCATTGCTTGGCGTAAGCGTACATCTTTAAACTTATTATTCTCATTTGTTACATTTTCTTTTTTGTCTTTATCCCAAGTTCCAAACTTAAAGCCGATGTAGCTATAGTATAAATCTGTTTTTCCGATAAGTTGTGCATTTTTCAATTTACTTACATTTGGATATTGATCTGCGCTAACTTCAGCGATATCAATATCACCATTTTTTAATGAGGCGTTTACAACAGACGGATTAACAACTTTTAATGTTAAATTTTTCAGTTTAGGTTTTCCAGCCCAGTAATCATCATTGCGTTCAAATTCAATTGCTTCACCTGGAACGATTTTTTTTACTTTAAATGGACCGAAACCGATTGGATTTTTACGAACTTTATCAGATTCTGCTAGTTTCTCAATTGGTACGTCGCCTAAATATTTTTTATTAAGTGGTAAAGTCCAAACACCAGTAATCATTGATGGATTTGGTTGTTTATATGTAATGGAAATAGTTTTTTGGTCAATTACTTTTACGCCAGAAATTTTGTCAGCCTTGCCAGCGTGATAATCTTCCATACCTTCAATAAGTGGCATTTGTTTTGAATAGCGAGCACCTTCGTATTTTGGATGACCGATTGCAAGGTATGCATATTCTAAGTCTTCAGCTGTAACAGGGTTACCATCGTGCCATTTTACATTATCTTTGATTTTTATTGTAATTGTTTTTTTATCTTCAGAAATCTCAAAAGTAGCTGGGCCATTATTTGTAATTTCATAGTTCTTATCTGTCCATAATAGTGAGTCATCAAAGAATGTGATAATATCCCAGTCAGTAGCATTCTCATACACAACAGGATTTAAAATACCAGCAAATGGTGTACCAGATACAAGTCCATAAGTAAGAGATCCATCTTTCACTTCTTTTTTATCATTTTTTACTTGTGAACTAAATTTATTTGTTTCAACGTTTTTCTGGCTACTCGATTTCTTATCACTGCTACCGTTTCCTCCGCATGCAGAGAGTAATAATGTTGAAACTGCAAGTGTACTTAGAACTTTAATAAATTTTGGTTTATTCATAAATTCTCCACCCCTTAACCTTTTCTTTGTCTTGCATCAGCTGCACGTTGGAGCGCTTGGCCGATAAAATTTATACTCAACATCAACACTAAAATCATGATTGATGCAGGTAACCAAATCCACCATTTCTCTTGTAATACATCTGGGTTTGTTGCATAACTAACAAGTGTCCCGAGACTCGGTGTACTTTCTGGGAGACCAAAGCCTAAAAATGTTAGTCCAGATTCGATACCGATATTCCCCGCAAGGTTTAATGTGACACTTACGATAATAATAGAACTTAAATTAGGTAATACTTGCGAAGTTATAATTTTCCAATTAGGTGTTCCTAATGTTTTGGAAGCTAATACATAATCTAACTCTTTTTCCGCTAGTACTTTTGAGCGGATTAAACGTGCTTTCCCAGTCCATAAAAACATGCTCATAATCAAAATAAATGTAAGGACATTGAATTTTGGGACAATTGTGATGAAAACAATTACGATCATTAAGAACGGTAAAACAATAATAAAGTCAATAATACGCATAATCATATTGTCAATTTTTCCGCCAAAGTAACCTGCGATGAGGCCGATAGTCATACCGATAAAGCAAGTGATAGCGGTAATAACTAAACCAATTGTAAATGAGTTACGTGTACCGATTATAAGTTGTCCAAAAATATCGCGTCCTCCATAGTCTGTACCTAACAAATGTTCAGCAGAAGGTGGTGAATATATTGCAAATAAGTCTACTCGTACAATATCTTCTTGTTTCATAATAAATGAGGTTATATAAACACCTAGTAGTAGAAGAGTAAGAAAGACAAGTGAAAACATTGCTAATTTATCTTTACGAAATTCTCTCCACATAATAGAGAAACCTGATGGGCTTTTCTCATATTGAATTATTTCTGTTTGTTTTTCAGGATTGGCCAACATAACGTCTGCTCCTTTCTATTAATCAATTCGAATTCGTGGGTCAACGATGCTTAGAATAATGTCAGAAAGGAGTGTTCCAAGTAACGTTGCAAAACCAGTAAGCATTACTAAAGAAGTAATAACGCTAAAGTCACGCTGCGTGATAGATTGCATAAAGAGTTGACCGAGTCCAGGGTAACTAAATATGCTTTCTAAGAAGATTGATCCACCAATTAAACCAGTAATTTCATAACCTAAGAAAGCTGCAATTGGTAAGAAAGAGTTACGTAAAATATGTTTAGAATAAATTCGTGACTCTGGTACACCTTTTGCTCTAGCTGTACGTACAAAATCTTTAATTTTTGTATCAATAATTTCACTTCTTAAATATTGGACTGTACTAACAGTTCCAATAAGTGCACCACATATTGCAGGTAACAGGAGGTGATTTAATTTGCTCATATAATAAGCGAAGGTACCATCAACTACTTGAGGATCGACACTGCCTCCAGTCGGGAAAAGAGCAAGTTGAAATCCGAATACAAAGAGCATAATTAGTGCGAAAATAAATAGCGGTGTTGCATAACCAAGATAGTTATATAGTGTAATAATCCGATCCATCCAAGAGTTATTCCAGCGACCGCTAATAACCCCTAGTGGGATGGCAATTAAATAGGTAAGAATTAAAATAGCAAGCGATAATGTAATTGTGTTTCCAAGGCGTTCACCTAATAAATCTGTTACTTGAATTTTATGTATAGTAGAGACACCAAAATCACCTTGAGCAACGTTTGTAATCCAACGTACATATTGTGTTGTAATAGGATCATTTAATCCGAGTCTTTCTCTTTGCTCTTCAATTACTTTTGGGTCGGCACTTGGATCCATCGCTCTACCGGTTAAAGCATCACCAGGCATCGCTTTCGCAAGTGCGAAGACGAGAATACTTAATACGAATAATTGCGGTATCATAACTAATAATCGACGTAGTATAAATTTCCACATGTTTTATCACTCCCTTATGGTAATGCCACCCGGTGCGTTGGCGAGATTGGCTTTAAATCATAAGCCCGACCGTTTTCATTGAAATAATTTTCGTATGATTTCTCGTATTCAGAGCTTACTTGTTGACGGAGCTTACGCTGTCTCTCTCTATTCTCAGGACGAATATCAGGAATTGCTGATATTAGGCGTTTCGTATAAATATGTTGTGGATTATTATAAATTTCTGTACTAGTTGCTTCTTCGACGATGCGTCCGCGGTACATAACACCGATACGGTCACACATATGACGAATTACACCTAAATCATGACTAATGAATAAGTATGTTAGTCCGAGCTCAGCTTGTAAATCTTGTAAAAAGTTTAATACTTGTGCCTGTACAGAGACGTCAAGCGCAGATACTGGTTCATCCGCAATAATAAGCTTCGGCTTTAAAGTAAGAGCGCGTGCAATACCAATCCGCTGTCTTTGTCCACCGGAAAATTCATGTGGGTATTTATAAATAGACTCCGGATTTAAGCCAACTTTATCGAGATAATCTTGAACAGCTCTACGTTCTTCATCAGGTGAGAGCCTTTCAAAATTTCGAATAGGTTCAGCAATAATATCGAGAACACGTTTTTTCGGATTTAATGATGAATAGGGATCTTGGAAAATCATTTGAATATCTTTTCGTTGTTCACGTAGCTCAGAGCGACTTAATTTTGTTAAATCTCTATTATTGAAATGGATGCTACCATTTGTCGCTTTCGTTAAATGCATAATTGCTTTACCTGTTGTTGACTTTCCACTACCTGATTCACCAACGATTCCGTACGTTTCACCAGGCTGTAATTCGAAACTTACGCCATCAACAGCTCGTACATAATCTAACGTACGTCCAAAGAAACCACCTTTAATTGGGAAGTGTACCTTTAAATCTTCTACTTTAAGCAGTGCCATGAGTTACGTCATCTCCTTTCTTATGTTGGAAGTTGAAGTGTTTGTAGCAAGTACAACGTACCCAATGGTCTGGTTTTGCTTCGTGTAGGATTGGGTTCTCTTCATGTTGATCGGGCCTAATCCATGGAATTCGTGCTTGGAAGCGACAACCTGTGCGCGGTAACTTAGCTAATGTAGGTACAACGCCTTGAATAACATGTAATTTTTCTTTTTCAGCATATGCGGATGGAATTGAGTTTAATAGGGAACGAGTATATGGATGAAGAGGATTATTAAAAATCTCTTCTACTTTACCCGTTTCTACAATTTGTCCTGCATACATAACGATAACGCGATCGGCTGTTTCAGCGACAACACTTAGGTCGTGGGTGATTAAAATGACACCCATTTTTGTTTGTTCTTGAATAGATTTTAGTAGTTCTAGAATTTGTGCTTGAATTGTTACGTCAAGTGCAGTTGTTGGCTCATCTGCAATAATGAGCCCTGGCTTACAAGCAATTGCAATTGCGATAACAATTCTTTGTCTCATTCCGCCAGATAATTCGTGTGGGTATTGTTTATATGTAAGTTCTGGTTTTGGAATACCAACTTGATGGAGTAGTTCTATGGTGCGTTCTTTTTTTTCTGTTTTTGAAAGGTTTGTGTGGTAATTTAAATTTTCTTCGATTTGTTTGCCGACCGTCATAAGAGGGTTGAGTGCTGTAAGGGGTTCTTGGAAAATCATTCCCATATTTGATCCGCGCACTTTATTCATCTCTGAGGCTGACATAGTCAGTAAGTCCTTATCTCTATAGTAAAGCTGCCCTTGTAATTTTGTATTTGCTTCATTATGCAATCGCATAATGGAAAGGGCAAGTGCACTTTTTCCGCATCCTGACTCACCAACGATAGCAACAATTTCATTTTCATGAACAGTTAAGGATACATCATCAACTGCTGCATGATACTGATCTTGTATACGAAAGGAAGTTTGCAAGTTTTCAATACGAAGAAGTGGATTCTTCATGGCTATCCCTCCATCTTTTCTGAAAAAACTAAATATTTTGTATGTTGTTGTTATTTTAATATAAATTGACAATGTTTGACAAGGGTAAGTTGAAAAAATATTCAAAAATCTTTTTATATAAAATTTGAATGCAGTTGTATTAGGTGTTGAAGTTGTTTGGAAGCGCTAACATATATATGAGAGGAAAATAAATCTTTTGTAAGAAAAAAGATTTATATGTAGAAAAAAGAGAGGCATTCTGGAAAGAATGGTCTCTCTTTTTTTGATAAGTATAATATTTGTACTTAAGCTTGCTTTTGTTTTGTTGACCCTGTATTTAAAGTAAGGGCAAGGAAGAACATTGCAAGTATGCAAGATGCAAGTAATAAGATGAATCCGCCATCCCATCCGAATGCATCTACGATAAAGCCCATAGCGGCACTAGCGAAAGCAGCTCCGCCTAAGTAACCGAAGAATCCAGTTAAGCCTGCTGCAGTTCCAGCAGCTTTCTTTGGTGCTAAATCTAGAGCGTGTAGACCAATTAGCATAACCGGTCCGTAAATTAAAAATCCAATTGCGACAAGTGCGATACTATCAACCATTGGATTACCAGGAGGGTTTAACCAGTAAACAAGAACTGCGATAAATACACCAACCATAAATAAAATACCAGCAGGTGCACGACGTCCTTTAAATAGTTTATCACTCATCCATCCGCAAAGAAGTGTACCTGGAATACCAGCCCATTCATATAGAGCGTAAGCAGTACGTGAGCTACTATGAGTAAAGCTTTTTTCTTCTACTAAATAAGTAGGAGCCCAGTCTACAACGCCGTAACGTACGAAATATACGAAAACGTTCGCAATAGCGATGTACCATAAAAACTTATTGTTTAGTACGTATTTAAATAAAATTTCTTTTGCCGAAAGTTCGCGTTCGCGATCTTTTATTTTCTCATCTGGTGGATATTCTCCAGTATGCTCTTCAATAGAAGGTAGTCCACAAGATTGAGGCGTATCTTTCATCGTAATTAATACATAAATACCAACTAAAATTGAAAGAATACCTGGGAAGTAAAAAATACTTTTCCAGTCATCTGCGAAGAAGTATAAGCCTAATGTTACAAGAGAAGGCATAAGCGCGCCGCCGACATTATGAGCGACATTCCAAATAGACATTTTTGTACCACGTTCGCTAATAGAGAACCAGTGAACCATCGTACGACCACAAGGAGGCCATCCCATACCTTGTACCCATCCATTTAAAAACTGAAGTACAAACATAAGTATAATGCTCGTTGTAATGAAAGAAAATGAGCCGAAAATAATATTAATGATACCTGATAAAAATAGCCCAGCTGCTAAAAAGTAGCGAGGATTACAACGATCGGATACGATACCCATCAAGAATTTACTTAATCCGTAAGCGATAGATACTGCTGAAAGGATAACCCCAAGTTCCCCTTTACTAAAGCCTTGTTCGATTAAGTATGGCATTGCTAGTGAAAAGTTTTTTCGAACAAAGTAGTAACCTGCATAACCGATGAAGATACCTAAGAATACTTGTAAACGTAATTTACGGTATTCGCTATCAACGCGATCAGCTGGTAAGCGTTCCGCGTGGGGCGCAGGTTTAAATAATTGTGTGAAAAACATAAAATGAAAATCCTCCCCTAATTAATTCGAAGCGTTTTAAGACAGAGAATATAAAAAGGCCATGAAATATAAAAAAGTTTCCTTTTTTATGATTCATAGCCGTGTACTCCGTTTCTCCGTGACTGTCAATATTAACTTCGTCGAAAATTATACAACTTTGTGACAAAAATGTAAACGTTTTTATGAATAAAAGTATTGACGGATTTTATTCGTGGGATTAATATTTAAATACGTTAAATATTTTATTATTTAAATAAGAGGTGGATAACATGCCAAATGATATGAAGCATATCGATAAAATTCAAGCTCTTGCCTTTTCGATTGGAAAGAAAATGCAGACGGAGTTATTAGAACAAATGCAAGCAACAGGACTTACACCACCGCAGTTTTATATTTTAAAGATTTTAGATCATTATGGGGCTTCAAGAGCGACAACATTAGCAAAAAAGATGTATGTGAAGCCTAGCGCGATTACAGTGATGATTGATCGTCTAATCGATCAAGAACTTGTAGAACGCTATCACGACAAAGATGATCGTCGTGTTGTCATCATCGAGTTAACGAAAAAGGGGAAAGCTAGAGTAGAAGAGGCAATGACAGCTCGCAACGAGCATATTGCAAAATACTTTTCACATTTAGAGTTGCAAGAAAGAGAAGATTTATTACGTCTCTTTGAGAAGTTAGAAACAATTATTTGCGGGACACAAGAGAAAAAAGAGAATAACTAAGAGGAATTGAGGAGATTACATGGAGCAACAAGAAAATCAAAATAGAAAGTTGTTGTTAATCGGTTTAGTAATCGCGATGCTATTTGCTGCATTAGATGGAACAATTGTTGGTACAGCAATGCCACGTATCGTCGGTGACCTAGGCGGATTAAGTTTAATGACATGGTTAACGACAGCTTATATGTTAACATCAACGACAGTTGTACCAATTGCAGGTAAATTAGCGGATTTACTTGGTCGTCGTAACGTATATATAACAGGGCTAGTTATTTTCATGATTGGTTCGGCGTTATGTGGTATGGCGAATGGTATGACAGAATTAATTATTTTCCGTGGTATTCAAGGTCTTGGTGGCGGTATTATGATGCCAATGGCTATGATTATTATTGGAGATATGTTCACGGGAAAAGAACGTGCGAAATGGCAAGGTATTTTTGGTGCGTTATACGGTCTTGCTTCTGTAATTGGACCACAAGTTGGTGGTTGGATTGTAGATGCAGTGAACTGGAGATGGGTATTCTACATTAACTTACCGGTTGGTATTTTAGCAACAATCTTTATTGCAATGGGATTAAAATCACATAAACAAACAGGACCAATTAAAATTGATATCGCTGGAATCTTTACGATGATTCTAGGTGTTGTAAGTTTATTACTTGCGCTAACGTTTGGCGGAAAAGATTATGCATGGGATTCTTGGCAAATTATCGGTTTATTCGCACTAGCTGTAATTGGTATCGTTAGCTTTGTTATTGTTGAAACGAAAGCTGAAGAGCCGATTTTACCAATGCATTTCTTTAAAAATCGCACATTTACAATACTGAATGCGATTGGATTCTTTATGAGTATTGGAATGTTCGGCGCGATTATGTTCGTACCATTCTTCATGCAAGGTATTGTAGGAGTAAGTGCTGCTGAATCAGGAACAATTATGACTCCAATGATGATTACAATGATTGTAATGAGTATTATCGGTGGGCAACTTGTATTAAAAGTTGGTGTAAAACCACAAATTATCGCAGGTATGCTTATTATGGCCGGTGGTTTCTGGTTATTAACAACGATGGATATGCACACAACGAAGCTTACAGCTACTTCTTATATGATGGTTATCGGTTTAGGAATGGGTCTTGTAATGCCGACATTAACATTAGCGTTACAAGAAAGCTTCCCGAAAAAAGACCTTGGTGTCGTAACGTCATCAAGTCAGTTCTTCCGTCAAATTGGTGGAACATTTGGTATTACAATTTTAGGATCAATTATGAATAACACTTCAGGTACAACGTTAACAAATAAATTAGTACCTGTATTAGATACATTCCCGAAAGAAGCGGGACAAATGGTAACGAAATTTAAAGATATGATTCACACAGATCCACAAGGTTTATATTCGATGCTATTTAGCCCAGAGGCATTAAAACAAATGCCAGAAGCGTTTGCTAACAGCATTGTACCTATTTTGAAAAACTCTTTAGTAGACTCGCTTCATACTGTATTCTTAACAGGATTAGTATTTATCGTAGTAGGTGCCATCTTTACGATTTTCTTACAAAAAATTAAACTATCAGATCGTAAAAAAGATGCTGAAGAGCCTGCTGTAGAAGAAAAAGAAAAAACTGTATCATACTCGTAATGAAGAAGCATCGCCTTATGGCGGTGCTTTTTTGAGTATAACCTTAAAAGCTTTTTAGTGAGAAATGATTGACGTATTTTTAGAAATACGTTATATTATTTTCTGTAAACGGTTACATGAAATGAGGAGAAAAGAGAATGAGTACGATTAAAGACGTTGCGAAATTAGCGGGAGTATCTGTTGCGACCGTTTCCAGAGTTTTAAATAAAAATGGATATGTTCACGAAGATACATTAAAAAAGGTAGAGCGTGCAATTGAGATGTTAGATTATAAGCCTAGTACAGTAGCGCGTTCACTGTATAATAAAAAGTCTCGTTTAATTGGCTTAGTTGTTCCAAATATCGTGAATCCGTTCTTTCCAGAAGTTGCACGTGCCGTAGAAGATGTAGCACATAAACAAGGTTACACAGTTGTCCTTTGTAACTCTGATGAAAGTTTAGAAAAAGAGAAACAATACATTGATGTACTTAGACAAAATAATGTAGATGGATTTATTGTAGCAACAAATCCACAAAATAGTGTTAATTACATGAATTTATCTGTCCCGGTTGTTGCGATTGACCGTATGTTTAATGAGCGTATTCCTACTGTATATGCAGATAACTATGCAGGAAGTCAGGCTGCGACAAAGTTGTTACTAGATAAAGGATGTAAACATATTGCACATATTCGCGGTCCACGTGATGTGAGTACTGCAAATGAACGTTTTGAAGGTTTTGTAGACGTTATTACGCAAAATAACCTTTCGTATATGATTGCGGAGAGTACGTTTGAGCCAGCAAATAGTGAGCGTGTAGCGATGGAATTATTAGAAGAATACCCGCATATTGATGGTATTGTTGCTGGGAATGATTTAATTGCGATTGGTATTGTAAAGGCTGCACTTCAAAAGGGGATTGCCATTCCAGATGATTTACAAATTATCGGATTTGATGGAATTTCTTTAACAGAAATGATGTATCCATCTATTACAACAGTTGCACAACCGATATATGAAATGGGGAAAATTGCAACAGAGTTGTTGTTAGAGCAAATGGAAGGAAATACATTAGAAGAGAAACACTATCGTTTGCCGATTGAAATTATAGAACGAAATACAACGAAGTAAGGAGATGAAACAGATGCCAAATATTGCAGTAGTAGGAAGCATTTCAATGGACTTAGTGGCTGTTTCAAAAAAACGGCCGAAAGCAGGAGAAACAGTAATTGGTGAAGCGTTTCATACAATCCCAGGAGGGAAAGGGGCAAACCAAGCAGTTGCTGCAGCTAGGTTAGGAGCAAATGTAGCAATGGTTGGAGCGGTAGGAAATGATGATTATGGAACAGTAGTTAGAAAAAATTTAGAGAACGAACGCATTTTTATCGATTATGTGGTACCGGTTACAGATAGAACGACAGGAATTGCTCATATCGTTTTAGCAGAAGAAGATAACAGTATTGTTGTCGTACAAGGGGCAAATGCTCTTGTAAATAAGTCAGTTGTAGATCGCTCCAAAGACCTTCTTGTAAAAGCGGATATGGTTGTTCTTCAACTAGAAATTCCACTTGAAACAGTAAAATATGTATTGGCTATTTGTGAGGAACATAATATTCCTGTTATGTTGAATCCAGCGCCAGCACAAGTTTTATCAGAAGAAATTTTAGAAAAAGCAACTTATATTACGCCAAATGAACATGAGTGCCGCATTGTATTAGATGATTTTACATCACCAATTGAAGATTTATTGGCGAAGTATCCAAATAAATTATTGATGACAGAAGGTTCTAACGGTGTTCGTTTCCATAATGGCACGGAGATTGTACATGTTCCTAGCATTGCTGTTGATGTAGTGGATACAACTGGAGCTGGTGATACATTTAATGGTGCGTTAGCAGTTGCACTTTCTGAAGGAGAGACACTTCAAAAAGCAATTCGTTTCGCGAATATTGCCGGTGGTCTTTCTGTAACGAAACTTGGAGCACAGGGTGGTATGCCAACGAGAGATCGAGTACGTGAAGTGCAGGTGATTGTTGGATGAAAAAGCACGGTGTATTAAACAGTGAAATAGCGGCAGTCCTTGCTTCACTTGGGCATACAGATACGGTTGTAATTGCTGATTGCGGGTTACCGATTCCGGATGGAGTAAAACGAATTGATTTAGCTGTTGAGATTGGAAAACCGAGTTTTTTAGAGGTGTTACAAGTTGTAGCTGATGATATGGCAATCGAAAAAGTGACGTTAGCAGAAGAAGTCATTATAAATAATGCGGAAGTAAATAAAGAGATCGAGCAGAAATTAATAGAGCCAGCATTTGAGTATGTATCTCATGAACAATTTAAAGAGCATACAAAGAAAGCGAAGGCAATTATTCGTACAGGCGAGGCTACGCCTTATGCAAATGTAATTTTACATGCAGGCGTGATTTTTTAATAAAGGGAAGTGATGGGAATGCATATTGAAATGAAAAACATTTCAAAGGCGTTCAATGGTAATCCTGTTTTGAAGAATGCACAGTTTATGATTGAAACAGGAAAAGTCCATGCATTGATGGGGGAAAATGGAGCGGGTAAATCAACGCTCATGAAGATTTTAACAGGTGTATACAAAAAAGATGGTGGGACAATCACGATTGATGGGCAAGAGCGTACCTTTAAAAATGCGAAAGAAGCTGAAGAGTACGGCATAGCATTTATACATCAAGAACTAAACATATTGCCGAATTTAACAGTAGCTGAAAATATGTTTCTCGGTAAAGAGTTAATGTATGGGAAAACAGGTATTTTACGCACTCGACAAATGAACGCGATTGCGCAGCAGCAACTAGCAGAGCTAGGATTGCATGTAAGAGGCGCTATGTTAGCAGAGGAACTATCGGTTGGACAACAGCAAATTATCGAAATTGCGAAAGCATTAATGACAAACGCGAGCGTTATTATTATGGATGAACCTACTGCGGCACTGACGGATCGTGAAATCGAAACGCTCTTTATAGTAATCAATAAGTTACGTAAAGAAGGTGTTTCATTCGTGTACATTTCGCATCGTATGGAAGAGATTTTCTCAATATGTGATGCCATTACGATTTTGCGTGATGGAGAATACGTCGGAAAGAGATTAATTCCAGAAACATCATTTGATGAAGTAGTGAGTATGATGGTGGGGCGCAGCATTGGTGAACGTTACCCAGAGCGAAATAGTCAAATTGGTGATGTCATTTTTGAAATGCGTAACGGAACGAAGAAAGGGAAATTTGAAAATGTTTCGTTTCAAGTAAGAAAAGGTGAAATCCTTGGTGTTGCTGGTTTGATGGGAGCTGGACGCACTGATATTATGAAAGCGATATTTGGTTATGAACCTTTAGATTCTGGACAAATTTTTATAAATGGACAAGAAGTAAAAATTGATAGTCCAATAGATGCAATTAGACAAAGAATTGCTTTCATTACAGAAGATAGAAAATCTGAAGGGTTAGTGTTAGATTTCTCAATTCGAGAAAATTTATCGCTACCGAATTTAGAAAGTCTTTCAAAAGGAAGTGTTCTAAGCAACGAGCTAGAACAGCAGTTTACAGAAGATATGATGAAGCTTCTTAATGTGAAAGCATCTAGCGGGGAGCAGGCAGTGAAATCTCTTTCTGGTGGAAATCAGCAAAAGATTGTAATCGCAAAATGGCTAGGCATTCATCCGCAATTACTTATTTTAGATGAGCCAACAAGAGGTGTAGATGTTGGAGCGAAAAAAGAAATTTACTCTATCATGAATAAGCTTACAGAGCAAGGCGATGCCGTTATTATGGTATCATCTGAGCTTCCGGAAGTTTTAGGGATGAGTGATCGAATTCTTGTCATTCATGAAGGAAAAGTCGGCGGCATTTTAGGGAAAGATGAGGCATCACAAGAGTCTATTATGGCACTAGCTACAGGGGGAGAGTAAGGATGGCTAAGAAGGGGAATGTATTACAACAACTCGGTTCTTTAATCGGTTTAGTATTAATTATCGTCGTAATTACAGCTTTAAATCCAGCGTTCATTGAAATTCCAAATTTATTTAATATACTGCGTCAAGTATCGATTAATGCGCTTATTGCATTCGGAATGACCTTCGTAATTTTAACAGGGGGTATTGACTTATCGGTAGGTTCTATTTTAGCATTATCAAGTGCACTTGTTGCTGGAATGATGGCAAGTGGCATGGATCCGTTCCTTGCAATGGCAGTTGGACTATTAGCAGGTCTTGTAATGGGAATTGTAAACGGTATCATCATTGCGAAAGGAAAAGTAGCTCCATTTATTGCAACTTTAGCAACAATGACTATTTTTCGTGGGTTGACGCTTGTTTATATGGACGGACGTCCGATCACTGGTCTTGGTGATCATTTAATGTTCCAAATGTTTGGCCGCGGTTATTTTCTTGGTATTCCGGTACCAGCTGTTACAATGATGATCGCTTTCGCAGTACTGTACTTCATTTTGAAGAAAACGACATTTGGCCGTCGTACATTTGCAATTGGTGGAAATGAAGAAGCAGCAGCACTATCAGGTATTAATGTTACGAGAATTAAAGTAATGATTTACGGTCTTTCCGGAATTTTGGCAGCGCTTGCAGGTATTGTCTTAACATCACGACTAGATTCTGCACAGCCGACTGCAGGTACTTCTTACGAATTAGATGCAATTGCAGCAGTTGTATTAGGTGGAACAAGTCTTTCTGGGGGAAGAGGATGGATTGTTGGTACATTCATCGGTGTACTAATTATCGGTGTACTAAATAACGGTTTAAATTTATTAGGTGTATCTTCTTTCTTCCAACAAGTTGTAAAAGGACTTGTAATCTTACTAGCTGTATTAATTGATCGCCGAAAAGAAGCATAATGGAGGGACAGTTCATGAAGAAATGGTTACTTATACTCGTTGCATGTATTATGGTCATTACTGCTGGTTGTTCAATGGAACCACCAGAATGGGCAAAGGATTCTAGCGATAAAGGTCGAAATAAAACTATTAAAGTTGGATTCTCTGTTTCAACTTTAAATAATCCCTTCTTTGTAACTTTGAAAAAGGGTGCAGAAAAGAAAGCGAAAGATAGCGGCATCGAATTGATTGCTGTTGATGCGCAAAATGATGCAGCCAAGCAAACGAACGATGTTGAAGATTTAATTCAAAAGGGTGTCGATGTAGTTGTTATTAATCCGACCGATTCAGATGCTGTTGCGTCAGCGGTAAGTGCGGCAAATGCAGCAAATGTTCCTGTTATTACAGTAGACCGCGTTGCGAATTCAGGTAAGGTTGTTTCTCACATTGCTTCTAACAATATCGAAGGTGGTCAAATGGCTAGTGATTACATTCGTGAATTAGTCGGCGAAGGAGCAAACGTTGCTGAGTTAGAAGGAATCCCTGGATCGTCTGCTGCTCGTGAACGTGGGAAAGGATTCCATAACGTAGCCGATAAGTCTTTAAAAGTAGTTGCCAAACAAGCGGCTGATTTTGATAGAGCGAAAGGATTATCTGTTATGGAAAACATTTTGCAAGCAAATAGCGATATTAAAGCCGTGTTTGCGCATAACGACGAGATGGCATTAGGTGCACTTGAAGCATTGAAGTCTGCTGGAAAAACAGATGTAGTAGTTGTTGGATTTGATGCAACTGAAGATGCTGTGAAAGCGGTTAACGATGGGCGTATGGCTGCAACAGTCGCTCAAAAACCGGAATTAATCGGAGAGAAGGCGATGCAAACAGCAAAAGAGATAACACAAGGTAAAAAAGTGGACAAATCTATTCCGATTGAATTAGAGCTTATTAAGAAAAATAAATAAATATAAAATGAAAATTAGGAAGGAAGAATAACAAATGAAATTCTTTATTGATACAGCAAACATTAACGAAATTAAAGAGGCAAATGCATTAGGCGTAGTAGCTGGAGTAACGACAAACCCATCACTTGTAGCAAAAGAAGGCGTAGATTTCCATGAGCGTATTCGTGAAATTTGCAGCTTTATAGAAGGACCTGTAAGTGCAGAAGTAATTAGCTTAGAAGCTGATAAAATGATTGAAGAAGGAAAAGAATTAGCGAAGATTGCTCCAAACGTTGTTGTAAAAGTTCCAATGACAACAGAAGGTTTAAAAGCAGTAAAAGCGTTCTCTGATTTAGGAATTCGTACAAACGTTACATTAGTATTCTCAGCAGTTCAAGCATTACTTGCAGCTCGCGCTGGTGCAACATATGTTTCACCATTCTTAGGTCGTTTAGATGATATCGGTCATAACGGTATGGATTTAATTCGTCAAATCGCAGAAATCTTTGCAATTCATGGCATCGAAACAGAAATCATTGCAGCATCTGTACGTCACAGCGTTCACGTAACTGATGCAGCATTAAACGGTGCACATATTGCAACAATCCCAGCAAACGTAATTGCTTCATTAGTGAAGCACCCATTAACAGATCAAGGAATTGAGAAATTCTTAGCTGATTGGGAAAAAACACAAGAGAAATAATAGAAAATCAAGAATCCTAGTTTAATTGACTAGGATTCTTTTTTATTTAAAAGAATTTTCATGCAATTTTGCATATTGTCTTTTAAATTTGTTATATAAGATATTTAATATATATCACATAACTCTTTATTTTTCATATTTCGATATAAAGTGAAACTTTAATCAGTGGGGGCTTTGTTCATCAGCACACTGATTATTAGTTGAACCAAGGGATAAACAGATAGAGGGTCTGACCAGAAAACTGGAGGGCATGATTCTATAACAGAAAGTTCAATGTTTATAGAATTATGTCTTTTTATATAGGGAGGGTAGTAAACAGAGATTTCGACAAAAACGCACCGATTTATCTGAATTTTAAGTTTTATAAAAGGAGAGAAATGGAATGAGAAGAAAAGCCCCATTTAAAGTGTTGTCATCATTAGCAATTGCAGCAATTATCGGATGCACATCTGTAATGAGTGCGCCGTTAGCATATGCAGAAACGCCAGCAAAAGAGAAAGAGAATGTGTCTACAACGCCAATTGATTACAATTTAATTCAAGAAGATCGTTTAGCGGAAGCTTTGAAAGAAAGAGGAACAATTAATCCAGCATCTTCTAAAGAAGAGACGAAAAAGGCTGTCGAGCAATATATTGAAAAGAAACAAGGAGATCAGGCGAACAAAGAAATTCTTCCAGATGCTCACTCACAAGAAACGTCTGATTTCACAAAAAAAGTAAAAGAGAAAAAGATGGAAGAAAAGGAAAATGTAAAAAAGACTGAAAAAAATATTAATCTTGAGCAAAAGCCAGAACCAAATAAAAAGCAATTGAATGGGCAAGTTCCAACTTCAAAAGCAAAGCAAGCTCCATATAAAGGATCTGTTCGATCAGATAAAGTATTAGTGCTACTCGTTGAATTTAGTGATTATAAACATAATAATATTGATCAAACACCAGGTTATATGTATTCGAAAGACTTTAGTAGAGAACATTATCAAAAGATGTTGTTCGGTAAGGAGCCTTATACATTATTTGATGGTTCAAAAGTAAAAACGTTTAAACAATACTATGAAGAGCAGTCTGGTGGTAGTTATACGACAGACGGATATGTAACGGAGTGGCTAACAGTTCCAGGAAAAGCATCTGATTATGGAGCTGATGGTAGCAGTGGTCACGATAATAAAGGTCCGAAAGGTGCACGTGATTTAGTGAAAGAAGCTTTGCATGCAGCTGCTGAGAAAGGACTAGATTTATCTCAGTTTGATCAATTTGATAGATATGATACAAACGGGGATGGGAATCAAAATGAACCTGACGGTGTAATTGATCATTTAATGGTAATCCATGCTGGTGTTGGTCAAGAAGCAGGTGGTGGTAAATTAGGTGATGATGCGATCTGGTCACATCGTTCAAAATTAGCAGTAGATCCAGTAGCGATTGAAGGTACAAAATCAAAGGTAGATTACTTTGGTGGAAAAGTAGCAGCACATGATTACACAATTGAACCAGAAGATGGAGCTGTAGGTGTGTTTGCGCATGAATTTGGACATGATCTTGGATTACCAGATGAATATGACACGAAATATACTGGAAATGGTTCACCTGTCGAAGCTTGGTCATTAATGAGTGGAGGTAGTTGGACAGGAAAAGTCGCAGGAACGGAGCCGACAAGTTTTTCACCACAAAATAAAGACTTCTTACAAAAGAATATGGGTGGCAACTGGGCAAGAATATTAGAAGTAGATTACGATAAAATTAAGAGTGGTGTGGGAGTTCCTACCTATATTGATCAAAGTGTTACGAAATCAAATCGTCCAGGCGTTGTACGTGTTAACTTACCAGGTAAAAGTGTTGAAACGATTAAACCGGAGTTTGGAAAGCATGCATATTATAGTACAAGAGGCGATGATATGCATACAACGTTAGAGACACCATTCTTTGATTTAACAAAAGGAACAAATGCAACATTCAATTATAAAGCAAATTATGAGTTAGAAGCAGAGTGCGATTTCGTCGAAGTACATGCAGTAACAGAAGATGGAACGAAAACATTAATTGATAGGCTTGGAGAAAAAGTAGTCCAAGGAGATAAAGATACAACAGATGGGAAATGGATTGATAAATCATATGATTTAAGTCAATTTAAAGGGAAAAAAGTGAAACTACAATTCGACTATATTACAGATCCGGCTGTAACATATAAAGGTTTTGCGATGGATAATGTGAATGCAACTGTTGATGGACAAGTTGTATTTTCTGATGATGCAGAAGGACAGTCTAAAATGAATTTAAATGGTTTTGTTGTTTCTGATGGGACAGAGAAGAAAGCTCATTATTACTACTTAGAATGGAGAAACTATGCGGGATCAGATAATGGATTAAAAGCAGGAAAAGGTCCAGTGTATAATACAGGTCTTGTCGTTTGGTATGCAGATGATAGCTTTAAAGATAACTGGGTTGGGGTGCATCCAGGTGAAGGATTCCTTGGGGTTGTAGATTCTCATCCAGAAGCACTTGTTGGTAATTTGAACGGGAAACCAGCGTACGGTAATACGGGCATGCAAATTGCAGACGCTGCATTTTCATTTGATCAAACACCAGCATGGAGTGTAAATTCGTTAACACGTGGACAATTTAATTATAATGGATTACAAGGTGTTACAACATTTGATGATTCAAAAGTATATAGTAATAAACAAATTGCAGACGCAGGAAGAAAAGTTCCGAATCTTGGACTTAAATTCCAAGTTGTTGGACAGGCAGAGGATAAATCAGCAGGCGCTGTTTGGATTAAACGTTAATAACAGAAAAGCACATTCTTCATATGAAGAATGTGCTTTTGAATTTGTACATTAAGTTATTATTTTAGCTTATGTAATACAAGTGTCTGTTCATATGTAGTGTATCAAATTATGTAGGGAAAGGAAATATTTCCGAGGAAATTGTCGAAGTATCGTTGGTATTGATACACTTTTTTTGTAAAAGAAGAAATGTAGTATTGTCTTTACAGTTTAATTTATTTACATTGTTACTTGGCTATACACAAAAGTAATATATTCGGCAATAAAAGAGCGCTATTGGATAGTGCTCTTTTTTATGAATAGAAAGGAGTGAGTTAAATGAAAGAAGTAATTGAATGTCCACAGTGTGAAGGGAATATTACTGCGCAACATATTATGGATCTCCCGCATCCTTTTTCATTCAGGTGTCCACATTGTAAGGTGAAATTAAAAGAAATGAGGATCACACCATGTTTAATATTAGTGGCAATTTGTATCATTCCACTATTTATTATGATTGGAGAGAGTATTAAGGAATTACTAGTAAAATATTTTTCTATTATAGACGGTGTACCAACTGTACTTATTTTCTTCTTATTTTGTTATCCATTGTATTATCTCTATGAAAAATATAATGCCATATTGTTTATTAAATACGGCTTGTTGAAAGTTAAAAGTTGAATTGAATAGGAGATTGTCATTATGCTTTGGAAAATATATTTAGTTATTGTAGCAATGTTAGCTATTATTTCGTTAGTAAGGGGTATGTTTCAAACACCAATTCAAAAGTTTGACTTTGTAGTATCTATTATTACGTGGATAGGGCTCTTTGGTTTTGTATTTGATATACAAATATTAACCCCAATCGTTTGGAAATGTATCTTCGTGTTTAGTATTATTTGGACTTTAACTGCAGTTTTTGTTTTTCGTTTATATGAAGAGCGAGATGAGCCGTTACCTTTTATATTTAAAGTAATTGGAATTATTCCAACGCTTCCATTATATTATGGATTATATCAATATGCATTTTAAAAAAGACAACGATGGATTATCCCATCATTGTCTTTTTTACTTTGCTTCTTACATAAATCATCCCAGCAAATGTTAATAAAAATGCTGTCCCGATAATGAAGCTAGCGCTAGGTGATGCTCCGATTGCGCCGACTGTAAAGGAGCCAGCAACAACTCCTAATGAGAAGAAGGCATAAAATAATCCGAATGCCTTTCCGCGATTATCGTCTGTAGTATTTTCAACGAGTAAAGCGTTAATAGACGGGAAGAGGATCGCGAATCCAATTCCATAAATCATCATTACGATAAAGAGCATACCTTTTGTAGCAAATAATCCGAGTAAAGATAATGCGAATGCCATAACTGCAATTCCGATTAGCATTAGTTTCGAACGATTAAATCGATCGTAAATACGATTTGTTGGAAGCAAGAAGAAGAGGATAGCAGTTATACCGAATACACTTAACATCATGCCTGTTGTAGATGCTTTAAGCGCTAATGCCTCAACTTTTACTGGTAACATATAAGTGACAATTCCTTGTGAAAACATTAATGTGAAAGCACCAATATATGCTTGTAATAACGGTTCTGATTTTAAAAGTTCAACCATATCTTCTTTGTTCATCATTTGCGTTCTTGATGTATCTTTTCTTGATACGTTATTTGGTAAGAAGAATAGAGATACGATTGTACCAAGAGCCATTAAAATAGAAATAGTAATGAAGACCCATTCTACGCCAGCTGTTGCTTTCATAATACCGCTGAAAGCAGGTCCGACGATTGCCGCTGTTCCAACAGCAGCACCAGATAGAGCCATTGCTTTTCCTTGTTTTTTTGCATTTGTTTGTTTTGATAAAAATGTAAAGGCAGCAGGAATTAAAAAGCCATCACTAAATCCATGCATAAAGCGAACAACTAATAGTTGTTCACCACTTTGAACAACGGTGTATAACAAGACTATGAAACTCGTAATTCCCATGCTTATATAAAGGATTTTTTTTGCACCAAATTTATCGACAGCGGCTCCAGCAATAATATTACCGATCATATTAGCGAATGAGTACATACCGACAACTAGCCCGATAATAAGAGGAGTTCCTCCAAGGCTTTGAGCGAAAGTACTCATAATAGGTAATTGTGAAAATGTATCTAAAAATGCCACGATAACGATAAAGTAAATAAAATATTTCAAGCGATATTCACCTCTCCTATGCTATTATGGCACAATGCTAATTTCACCTGCAATGAAATTGAATTAACAGATGTGGAAAAAAGTACAAAGTGACAAAATATTGAACGTTATTTGTAAAAAATTAGTGGGAATGTGATTGTTTTTTTGAAATATATGGATAGAAGTATTATAATAGAATTGTAAACTTCACCAGGTTAAGTATATACATAGAGAGGGATGTATAAAATGAAAGCACTACTTTGGCATAATCAACGTGATGTACGAGTAGAAGAAGTACCAGAACCAACAGTAAAACCAGGAACAGTGAAAATCAAAGTTAAATGGTGTGGTATTTGTGGGACAGACTTGCATGAATATTTAGCAGGGCCTATTTTTATTCCAACAGAAGAACATCCATTAACACATGTGAAAGCACCTGTTATTTTAGGTCATGAGTTTAGTGGTGAGGTAATAGAGATTGGTGAAGGAGTTACATCTCATAAAGTGGGAGACCGCGTTGTTGTAGAACCAATTTATTCTTGTGGTAAATGTGAAGCTTGTAAACATGGACATTACAATGTTTGTGAACAACTTGTTTTCCACGGTCTTGGCGGAGAAGGCGGCGGTTTCTCTGAATATACAGTAGTACCAGAAGATATGGTTCATCACATTCCTGATGAAATGACGTATGAACAAGGTGCGCTTGTAGAACCAGCAGCAGTAGCAGTTCATGCAGTACGTCAAAGTAAATTAAAAGAAGGGGAAGCTGTAGCGGTATTTGGTTGCGGTCCAATTGGACTTCTTGTTATCCAAGCAGCTAAAGCAGCAGGAGCAACTCCTGTTATTGCAGTTGAACTTTCTAAAGAACGTCAAGAGTTAGCGAAATTAGCAGGTGCGGATTATGTATTAAATCCAGCAACTCAAGATGTGTTAGCTGAGATTCGTAACTTAACAAATGGTTTAGGTGTAAATGTTAGCTTTGAAGTAACAGGTGTTGAAGTTGTACTACGTCAAGCGATTGAAAGTACAAGCTTCGAAGGACAAACTGTAATTGTTAGTGTATGGGAAAAAGACGCAACAATTACTCCAAATAACTTAGTATTAAAAGAAAAAGAAGTTATTGGTATTTTAGGATACCGTCACATTTTCCCAGCTGTTATTAAATTGATTAGCTCTGGTCAAATTCAAGCAGAGAAATTAATTACGAAAAAAATTACAGTGGATCAAGTTGTTGAAGAAGGATTTGAAGCACTTGTAAAAGATAAAACACAAGTGAAAATTCTTGTTTCACCTAAATAAGATAGAATCGAAAAGAGTAGCCCTTTTCTAGAAATAGAAGAGGGCTACTTTTTTTCTATACTGAAAGGTGATAGACTTTCCTTTGACTAAATGTATTTTTGTTTGGAAGGGAGAATCTAATGCTTTCATTTTTGTTAACTTTAAAGCGAATGTTAAGAGCTTGTTTACGAGCGTGGAAAGATAAAGAATTTCAAGTATTATTCATATTAACAATTTTGACTTTAATATCGGGTACGATTTTTTATAGTACAGTTGAAGGGTTACGTCCTATTGACGCTTTATATTTTAGTGTGGTCACGTTGACGACTGTCGGTGATGGGAATTTTAGTCCGCAAACTGATTTCGGAAAGATATTTACAATCTTATACATATTTATTGGGATTGGATTAGTGTTTGGATTTATTCATAAGTTAGCAGTTAATGTACAATTGCCAAGTATATTATCGAATAGAAAAAAAGAGTAAAGCATGTGGGTGCTTTACTCTTTTTTTACATTAGTTTAGACAAGCCTTAATAATAGTTTATTAAAATGAAAGTGTATTCATTCATTATATTCACTGTGTATAAAGTTATAATGATATGAACATTTGCATATTTTAATTTAGTGATAGAAATTTCGTGAAAGGTGGGATATTCTAGTCATAGGTTAACCGGACGACATCATAGGATCCTAACAAAATGTTTACAATAATTCAATTATAAAATGGAGGATTTTATATGAAAAAGAAAGTACTTGCTTTAGCGGCAGCTATTACATTAGTTGCTCCATTACAAAGTGTTGCATTTGCTCATGAAAATGATGGGGGACAGAGATTTGGAGTTATTCCGCGCTGGTCTGCTGAAGATAAACATAAAGAAGGCGTGAATTCTCATTTATGGATTGTAAACCGTGCAGTTGATATTATGTCTCGTAATACAACACTTGTAAAACAAGAGCGAGTTGCACTATTAAATGAATGGCGTACTGAGTTAGAGAACGGTATTTATGCTGCTGACTATGAAAATCCTTATTATGATAATAGCACATTTGCTTCACATTTCTATGATCCTGACAATGGGAAAACTTATATTCCGTATGCAAAGCAGGCAAAGGAAACTGGAGCTAAATATTTTAAATTAGCTGGTGAGTCTTACAAAAATAAAGATATGAAACAAGCATTCTTCTATTTAGGATTATCTCTTCATTATTTAGGGGATGTAAACCAACCGATGCATGCGGCAAACTTTACGAACCTTTCGTATCCACAAGGATTCCATTCTAAATATGAAAACTTTGTAGATACGATAAAAGATAATTATAAAGTAACGGATGGAAATGGATATTGGAACTGGAAAGGTACGAATCCAGAAGATTGGATTCATGGAGCGGCAGTAGTTGCGAAACAAGATTACGCTGGCATTGTAAATGATAATACGAAAGATTGGTTCGTGAGAGCTGCTGTATCACAAGAATATGCAGATAAATGGCGCGCTGAAGTTACACCAATGACAGGTAAGCGTTTAATGGATGCACAACGTGTTACTGCTGGATACATTCAGCTTTGGTTTGATACGTACGGAAATCGTTAAGTATTTGAAAAAGGTCAAATCTCAGAATAGAGTATTTGGCCTTTTTATCACTATACAATACATGGAGGTATGAAACGTGAAAGGTAAATTGCTAAAAGGTGTACTTAGCTTAGGGGTTGGTTTAGGAGCTTTATATAGCGGAACGTCAGCTCAAGCAGAAGCATCTACAAATCAAAATGATACATTAAAAGTGATGACGCATAATGTATATATGCTATCAACAAACTTATATCCGAACTGGGGACAAAATGAGCGTGCTGATTTAATCGGGGCGGCAGATTATATAAAGAATCAAGATGTTGTTATATTAAATGAAGTGTTTGATAATAGTGCTTCAGATCGTTTATTAGGGAATTTGAAGAAAGAATATCCAAATCAAACAGCAGTATTAGGTCGTAGTAGTGGAAGCGAATGGGATAAAACGTTAGGAAACTATTCATCTTCAACTCCTGAAGATGGTGGCGTTGCGATTGTGAGCAAATGGCCAATCGCTGAAAAGATTCAATATGTATTTGCAAAAGGATGCGGGCCAGATAATTTATCGAATAAAGGATTTGTATACACGAAAATTAAGAAAAATGATCGTTTCGTTCACGTGATTGGGACGCATTTGCAGGCTGAAGATAGTATGTGCGGAAAAACTTCACCAGCATCTGTACGTACGAACCAATTAAAAGAAATTCAAGATTTTATTAAAAATAAAAATATACCAAATAATGAGTATGTGTTAATTGGTGGTGATATGAACGTAAATAAAATAAATGCAGAGAACAATAATGATTCAGAGTATGCATCTATGTTTAAAACATTGAACGCTTCTGTACCATCTTATACTGGACATACAGCGACTTGGGATGCAACGACAAACAGTATTGCAAAATATAATTTCCCTGATAGCCCTGCCGAATATTTAGATTATATTATTGCAAGCAAAGACCATGCGAACCCATCGTATATAGCGAATAAGGTGTTACAGCCGAAATCTCCACAATGGACTGTTACATCGTGGTTCCAAAAATATACGTATAATGATTACTCTGATCATTATCCAGTAGAGGCGACTATTTCTATGAAGTAGTTTCAAAAAGTTTCTTCGTAAAGAAGAAACTTTTTTTATTTGCAAACAGGAAAATCATACTTTCTTTCCAATATGTATAAGACATATTGAGAAGAGGAGAGAAAAATGTGGATCGAGGAATTTTTAAAGAAGTTCCATTACCGTGTGCATTTTTGGATGAAGTGGCTTTAGATAGAAACATTCAATCGATTATAGAGTTAAGTGGAAATAAGAAGATTCGTATAGCGAGTAAATCGTTACGTTCTGTTCCAATTATGCAAAAGATTTTAGCTGCAAATGATCGATTTCAAGGTATTATGTGCTTTTCACCTAGAGAGATTTTATTTTTAATAGAACAAGGATTTAATGATTTATTGCTCGGATATCCTGCTTATGATGAAAGAGCTTTGTATGAAATTAGTTTGCTAACAAAGAAAGGTTTCATTATAACTTGTATGGTGGATTGTGAAGAGCATATTGTGTATTTAGAAAAAATTGCTGAGAAATCTAAAGGATGTTTTCGTGTTTGTTTGGATATTGATATGAGTAGTCGTTTTTTTCAATTTCATTTTGGTGTACAAAGATCCCCGGTAAAAAATGTGCAGGATGCGTTGAAAGTAGTAGAAAAGGTGAGAAGGTCATCATATTTAATGTTAGATGGTGTGATGGGTTATGAAGCTCAAATTGCTGGGGTGGGCGATCATATACCGAATCAATGGCTGAAAAGTAAAGTGATTTCGTATTTAAAGAAGAAATCAGTGTTAGAAGTTAAAGAAAGAAGAGAACATATTGTAAAAGCAATACAAAACCTTGGTATTGAGCTAAGGTTTGTAAATGGAGGGGGAACAGGAAGCATAAAAACAACCGAGAAAGATAATTCAGTTTCAGAGATTACAGTAGGTTCTGCTTTTTATTCTCCGAAGCTGTTTGATTATTATAAAGAGGTGAAATTTCATCCAGCGGTCGGATTTGCCTTACCAGTTGTGCGTAAACCAGCCCCGTTTATTTACACTTGCCTAGGTGGTGGATATATTGCTTCAGGAGCAGTTGGAAAAGATAAAGAGCCTGAAGTTTGGAGACCGAAGGGTGCAAAACTATTAGCTTTAGAAGGTGCTGGCGAGGTACAAACGCCAATTTTTTATAACGGCGAGGAACGAGTGGATATAGGAGAGTCCATTTTGTTTCGTCATAGTAAGGCTGGCGAGTTATGTGAACGCTTTCCTTTTTTGTATCGTGTTAAAAAAGGAGAGATTGTTGGGGAGTATTCAACATATCGGGGGGATGGCCAATGCTTTCTATAAAGGGGAAAAAGTGGAGGAATTGGACAGGGAATGTAGAAGGAACGCCGCATTATACGATGTATCCAGAAAGTATACAAGATGTAGTAGAAGTTGTGGATCTTGCACGAAAAAAGGGGAAGAAAATTCGTGTTGTCGGTTCAGGACACTCGTTTACCCCCCTTGTGCAAACGGAAGAAGTTTTAGTTTCTTTAGATGAATTGAAGGGCATTGTGAATATTGATGCAGAGAAGATGGTTGCTGAAGTATGGGCAGGAACAAAGTTACATGATTTAGGGAAGTTACTTGAGGAAAAAGGTTATGCGCAAGAAAATTTAGGGGATATTGATTCACAATCTATTGCAGGAGCGATTAGTACGGGGACTCATGGAACGGGTATTACCTTTGGGAGTTTATCAACACAAGTTATAGAGATTACGGCAGTTTTGTCTAATGGTGAGAGTATAGTTTGTTCGGAAGCTGAGAACGTAGAATATTGGAGAGCGTTTCAGTTGTCACTTGGAATGTTAGGTATCATTGTAAAGATAAAATTGAAGGTTATTCCAGCGTATGCACTCGTTTATGAAAGTGAAAAACAGTCATTATCTACTGTAATGAACAAACTAGAAGAATATAAGAAGAATCGTCATTTTGAATTTTTCGTTTTTCCTTATTCTGATGAAGTACAAGTGAAATTTACGAACGAAACAACGAATACAGGCAGTGATTTGAAATGGCATAAACTAAAGGTTGAGTTACTTGAAAATAGGATGTTCTCTTTGCTATCTCAAGGGTGTAAATGGTTTCCTTCTATAAGTAAAGGAGTGAGTCGATTATCAGCTAAGGCTGTACCAAACACAAAAATAATTGGCCCGAGCTATGAAGTATTTGCTACATCACGTACGGTACCATTTTATGAAATGGAGTATAGTATTCCCTCAAAGTATATGAGGGCGGTTGTAGAAGAAATCTCAAATCTTATTGAAAAGAAAAAGTATAAGGTGCACTTCCCAATCGAATGCCGCTATGTGAAAGGTGATGATATATGGCTTAGTCCAGCCTATGGAAGAGATTCAGCGTATATCGCTGTTCATATGTATAAAGGTATGAAATATGCTGCTTACTTTGGCGAAGTGGAAAAAATTTTTCTGAAGTATGAAGGGCGTCCGCATTGGGGGAAAATGCATACATTATCATATGAGCAATTACAAGATATATATCCAGAGTTTCATTCGTTTTTACAGGTGAGGAAATCTCTAGATGAACTTGGAATGTTTTTTAATCCTTATGCAGAAAATTTATTTATCCCGCTATTTGCCGGGCAGTAAGACCCCCACTGATTAAAGTTTCACATTATGTATATGAAAAAGCTGACAAATAATTATTTGTCAGCTTTTTTTAGTGTAATTGCATTTCTTGTATGACTAATATGTTCATAAAATAGTAGTTTATCACGGCTAAATACATGTAGTAAAACATGAATAATGAATAGGCCGTTAATGATAAATAGGAATAACAATGTAACGAGTAATACTAAAGGTTCTGTATGATTTAACATAGAGCTACTAGAAAGAATGTAATTGATTCCGCCTAACGCAAAATAAAATATACCGTAGCGAATAAATAGTTCTTTTAATGTAATACGATCTGATTTTCCTTTCAGGTGAATGCGAAGCAATGCTTTCCCAATTGTTTTTCCATTCGTAAAGTATGGAATAATAATAAAGTAAATAAGGATTGAACACGTAATGAAAATGAGTTCATACATATTGGTGTAAGATTGCATATTAGAAACGAAGAAAGAATTTCCTTTGTTTTTAATGACAGGTACAACGATAGATAAGAAAATCCAATCAATTTGCATTGCGATAAGGCGACGAATGAATCCGACTGGTTTCGTTTCCAAATCAATATAACTATCTAACTCATTTGTCTTCGGAAGGAAGTACGTAAATATTGGTGCAATGATAAAACCAATTACGCCACCTAATGTATTTAAAAACAAATCATCGATATCAAATAATCGGTATGCACAATTGTATATACCGTATAATCCAGTCACTTGTGTTAGCTCGAAAAATAGTGAAAGGAAAAAGGAAATGCAAATTGTTTGTAAGAAACTACGTCGGAAATAATAACGTAAGTAAATACCGAATGGAACAGTCAATAGAACATTAAATGCAACTTGTAAAAACGCAGACTCTTTTAATAAGTAGAAATAAGTAGCTGGTTTCGTTAAAACTGCCGATGTATGACTACTAATCTCTTGTATGAAATAAAATGGTGAGAGTTGCATGTGTTGTGTATTAGCCGGTTGTAGGCTACAAGTATCAAACGTTTGTGGTAACGGCAAAATAACAAGAAAATAGGCATTTAATAAGTAAAGTAATAATGAGTATAAAATAAATGAGCGCCATTTATTTAAATAACCGTATTTTCGATAATTAAATATTAAAAAAGGGATTAAAAGAAACATTGCTAAAAAGGGAAATAAAATAAATGCTGTTTTTACTGGAAATAAATATGCAGTCAAAGTAAAACTCCTTTCAATGAAAATTCGTTTATCATTATAGCGCTAAAAATATTTAAATACAAAGTTAAAATCTTTCGAAATAGAAATAATTACTAATTTTATAGGAATTAAGTTATAATAAATTTAATATGAGGATATTATGATTATATAAGTTGAGAGAGGGTACAAGAGATGCGATATGAACTTTTTTCTGTAAGTGGGGATCATATTACGACTTTTGAAAGTGCATGGCGTTTTCAGGAGGGAGAACAGATTTTTGTTCATGATGATCAAACAAAAAGAAACTTTATTATTATTCGTCTGACGCATGATGTATTTCAACAAAATAAACATGTTATTCGTTTGTATTGTCAAGAAAAGAAGGTGTATGCATAAGAGAAGCCCTCTTACAGTATGAAAAGTAAGAGGGCTCTTTATCCCGCTATTTGTGGGAAGCACGATTGGTGAGGATTAAAGTTTCGCTTTATCATTTTGCCCTTCGTAAGGAATAAAAAGAGAAGGGTTAATGTACATAGGTAGCATTTGATTTGGAAGAAAGGATATAGCCTTGTATTTTGCGCTTCAAAGTTACATTTCTTTCTCTTTGAGAAAGCCATGTACGGTAATCTTGTTGTGTTTTCCATAACATACGAATCATATATTCTGCCTTATCATTTGTACGATGAACATGTGAAAACTCTATGTTAATACAACCGTTCGTTCCGGGAGAAGGATAATATTGTTTAAGCCCATAAAGTAGCTCACTTTCATATCCGTACTTAATGTGAATGAGTTTAGTAACAATAAACATATAAACACCTCTTTTACGATAATAGTAGGAAAGATAGCTTTACTATAATAGTGAATTTAAATATTATTATACTATTCAGAAAATTCAAAGTAAATGATAGATTTTAACTTAATAAAGGTATAAAAAAGCGAGTCATCTAGTGTAATAGAATGACTCGCTTTCAATTTGTAAGTTTCATTTTATAAGAAAATAAGAGTAAGTACACCTACGATAATACAATAGAAAGAGAAATATTTTAAATTTCCTTTTGCCATAATGTTCATAAACCATTTTAGTGAAATATACGTCATGATAAATGTTGCGATGAATGCAACAACATATGGCACGAATAATGTGTCTAGATTTGGATCATTTGCAATGTCTGTAATGCTTAACAATAAGCCACCTAAGCTAACAGGAATGTATAGTAAGAATGAAAAGCGAAGAGCTGTTTCTTGCTTCATACCAAGTAACATTGCTGCTACGATTGTGGCACCAGATCGGCTTATTCCGGGAATCAGTGCGCAAGCTTGTGCTAATCCGACGATGATTGCATCTTTCATAGAAAGGTCGCCATCATTTTTACGACCGCGTAAATTTCTAATAATCCAAAGGCCGACAGCAGTAATAAGAAGGGAAATCCCAACCATCTTCACACCTTTTAAGTACTGATCAATGTAATCTTTAAATAAAACACCAATAACACCTGCTGGAATGGTTGCAATAACAAGATAAATAATAAAGAAGAAATCTGATTTTGCGTCTTCTGCTCTTGTAAATATATAAGAGAGACCATTCTTCGTTAGACGAATTAAATCATTTCTATAAATAAGTAATACAGCTAATAATGAAGCTGAATTAACAAGTAGTTCGAAGCTAAACCCTTCTATTTTTAGTCCTAGCAAATGTTGTGCTAAAACGAGGTGACCACTTGAAGAAATCGGAATTGGTTCTGTTAGTCCTTGGAACAGACCGAGAATTAAATATTTTAAAACGTAGTAAAATTGTTCCATAATAACCTCCTTGTTTATTAGTTGAAAGAAACAACTTTTCCATTATAACAAAGATATGGATGAATATTGAAAAGAAATAAATATTCGAAATAAAATAAAAATCCCTTATAGCAGTATAAGGGATTTTTATTTTTAATCAAGAATTTACTGTTCCTTGAAGACTTTTAGACAATTGAACATCGACTTTTTCAGCATCATGAATATGATTCATAATAGTAGTATTTAATTTTTGGAACATGTGTTGTGTGTTAGCGAATTCTCGTAATATGTCATCATTACAAGATTTTTGGTTTTCAATAGCCTTAATAACATTTGTAGCACCATTTTGTAACGTTTGAATCATAACTAAAATATTTTCAATTCTAGCGTTTGTATCGGCGCTCATTTCTACACCTTCATCGACTAAATGTAAATTATCTTTTGTGTTATCGTATGCTTTTTCAATTTCTTCTTGAATTTTTTTCGTTAAGTTGCCGATGTTTTTTGTACTTTCTGCTGTACTTTCTGCTAGTTTTCTTACTTCATTGGCAACGACAGCGAATCCTTTACCGTGCTCTCCAGCACGCGCGGCTTCAATACTCGCATTTAAAGCAAGTAAATTTGTTTGTGCTGCAATGTTTTGAATGACTTCTACAATTTGCTCGATTTCCTTTGAGCGTTCGCTTAGATGATTCATACTATTAGACGTGCGTTGGGATTGTTCACCTAATTTATTAATTACAATAAGTAAGCGGTGAACGGATTCTTTTCCTTCATTAGAGCAGTCAATAATTTCTGCAATAGACTGAATTAAGCTTTGTTCCTTTTGTAACATTTCATTATTTAACTCGTTGGAATGTGTCGTACGTGTTGAAACATTCTCGAAACATGAGCTTAATTGTTGAACTAAATTTTGGAGTGTATTGTGTTGGTTATTTACAAGTTGATGCTCTTGGACAACGCTTTGTACACGATCGTGGATAGTAGAAATAGTCTCTTGTTTTTCAATATCTTTTTGTTTTAATTCTGCTTCTAATTCTTGTATACGCTCTTCTAATTGAGCAATTGTATGTTGGAGTGATTTCTTTTGAGTAAACATGTATTTATTTCAACCGCCTTCGAAAGTTATATTTTCTCTATATTTGGATTTTAGCATCTTTTGTATTTTTTAAATATAGGAATTGTTAAATATTTAAGAATCTATTACATTTTATTCATAATTCTCTTTTTTTCGTCACGAAAAATAAACTGTATTTAATCGTTTTGTAAACAAACTGTAAAATAAATCATGTATAACTGTATAAGAAGGGAGTCGGATTATGAACTATTTTAAGCGAATCAGTAGTCTAGTATTAGCAGGAATTATCGGTCTTTCTAGTACAGTCGCTGTAAAAGCAGAGTCAAACGACGAGAAACTTAACAACATGCAACAGCAATTGCAACAAAACGATGCAGAAATGCAAAAGAAAGAGCAAGAGAAGCAAGCTGTTAGTAAAGAAATTAAAGGTATCGAAAACGAACTACATAATTTAAATAATACAATTGCAAAAAATAAAGAGGATCAAGCTGCTATTCAACGTAAAATTGATGAAACACATAAGCAGATTGAACAAAAAAAGGAAGAAATTATCGTTTTAGAGGATAAAGTCCTTGCTCGTAAAGATATTATGAGAAAACGTATGGTTTCTGTTCAAAACAGTTCAAATACAAGTTTAGTAGTAGAAGTTGTAGTAGAGTCAAAAAACTTTGCAGACTTCTTACAACGTATGAACGCAGTTTCTACTATTCTAGAAGCTGATAAAGAAATTTTACGTCTACAAGAACAAGATCTTCGTCAAATTGAAGAGGACAAGAAAACAATTGACGAAAAAGAAGCATCTTTAGTAGTAGACAAACAAAAATTAGCAAAAGCGCAAGCTGAACTGCAAGATAACTTGAAGAAACGTCAAGATAACTTACAAACAGTTCAAGCTAAATATAATGAGGTTGCAAGTCAACTTAATTTAGCAGCGGAAGAGAAAGCTAAAATTGAATCAAATATGAAGGCAGTACAAGAAACGATTGCTCGTGAGCAAGAAGCAGCAAGAATCGCAGCGGAAGAGCGTGCAAAAGCAGAAGCGGCTGCAAAAGCAGAGCAAGAAGCCTTAGCGAAAGCACAAGCAGAAATTGCTGAAAAGCAAAAGCAAGAAAAAGCTAGTAAACCGGCAGAACCAGTTGCTAATAATAATTCGAAGGTAGAACCTGCACAACCTTCTAAGCCAACTGCTGGTGGGAAAGAAATTTATGTAGAAGCTACAGCTTATACAGCTGATCCAGCGGAAAATGGTTATGCGTCAGGTCAACAAGTATTTTCTGCATGGGGACCAGGTGGTAAAGGTTATAATCTAACTGCAAACCCAGGAATGAAATTAATTGCTGTAGATCCAAGTGTTATTCCATTAGGCAAAACTGTAAATGTTGAAGGTTATGGAGTCGCAATTGCAGCAGATACTGGTGGAGCGATTAAAGGTAACAGAATTGATGTGTTAATGCCTGATAAAGGGTCTTCTAGTCAATGGGGAAGAAAAATCGTTAAAGTTACAATTTTAAACTAAAACGTAATCCAACTTTACAATACGTAGAGTTGGATTTTTTTATAATAATAATGTTAAGTTGAGTTTACATTTTGTTAAGGATAGCATACAATAATGGTGAGAGGTGGTAAATTTGACCATTTTAAACAGGGTAAAAGAATTAAGAGCTCGTTTTAATTTTTCACAAAGTGTATTAGCAGAAAAGGTTGGAGTGACGAGACAAACAATTGCTGCAATTGAAAAAGGGGATTACGTTCCTTCATTGTTACTAGCATTGACGATTTGTGATGTATTCCAGTTAAAGATGGAAGACGTGTTTGTTTTAAATAAGGAGGGGGAAGAGGATGAATAGAATTGGTTTTTCTTATATTATAAATGTACTCTATACTGCACTAGCATGCTGGACATTTGTTGAATTTTATAGTGTTATTACAGAGTTAGCAGATATATTTAAAAACGAGAATTTCCCGTTTGAAGTAGCGGTTAATGGAGTACCATTTATTTTATTATTTATTGGAGCTATTATAGTTACAATTTTTTATAGAATTCAAAAGAAAAAATATAAGAATTTATCTTTTTGGATGTATCCATTATTATTTCCACTAGAAGATGAACGTGAAAAAGCGATTACGGATAAAGCTTGTCGAACAACATTTGTATCGTTATGGTTTGTGTTACCTTGTGCAGTTGGATTTTTAACTTTTTCGCCTATTATTAATGAATATCTTCCTGGATACCCATTATATATTCTATTTTCTATTTTCTTTATTCAAATGACAGTATTTCACGTATCACTATACAGAAATAAATTAGCTTAAAAAGAAACCTTCTTGCACCGGCAAAAAGGTTTCTTTTCAGCTAATACTTGTACATATAGCGATATTATTTTATCATTTTATATAGAGTAAGATTTTGTAAGGGAAAGGAATTGTATATGAATAAGCAAAGAATTTATAGTATAGTAGCAATCCTTCTATTTGTTGTAGGTGGCGTGTTAATTGGAAAGCCATTTTATGATGGATATCAGGCTGAAAAGAAACAGACTGAAAATGTGCAGGCTGTTCAAAAGATGGATTATGAAAAGCATGAGACGGAATTTGTAGATGCTTCCAAAATTAATCAACCAGACTTGGCGGAAGTAGCGAATGCATCATTAGATAAGAAACAAGTAATCGGTCGTATTTCGATTCCAAGTGTTTCAGTAGAACTGCCTGTTTTAAAAGCTTCTACTGAAAAAAACTTATTATCAGGTGCAGCGACAGTAAAAGAGAATCAAGTTATGGGAAAAGGAAATTACGCACTAGCAGGACATAACATGTCTAAAAAAGGTGTTTTATTTAGTGATATAGCTTCTTTGAAAAAAGGCGATAAAATTTATTTGTATGACAATGAAAATGAATATGAGTATGCGGTTACTGGTGTATCTGAAGTAACTCCTGATAAGTGGGAAGTTGTAGAGGATCATGGGAAAGATGAGATAACGCTTATTACATGTGTATCTGTAAAGGATAATTCTAAGCGTTATGTTGTTGCTGGTGATTTAGTAGGAACGAAGGCGAAGAAGTAAAAAAGAAGGTGAACTCTTTAAAGAGTTCACCTTCTTTTTTACTAATGTTGAGAAATAATAGATTATTTTGGTTGGTATTTAAGCATTCTTCTATTTATGTATAATAAAGTTGGAATTCTATATTTTGGGAGGAACAAGAGTGAGACAACAGGTGAAGAAACTTCTTTTAACAACGAGTATAGCGTTATTGGTAGCTCCGATTTCAGCTTATGCGCATCCAGGGCGTACAGATGCTAATGGCGGACATACGTGTCGTACAAATTGTGAGAAATGGGGATTACAGTACGGGGAATATCATTATCACAATAAACCAGCCTCTAGTAGTGGTGCAACGAGCCCAGCTCCTAGCCAGAATAATAATAGTGCTGTAGAAGCTGAGAGACAAGCAGAAGCACAGCGCAATACTGAGGCTGAAAAACACCGTGCTGCAGAAGCACAGCGTAACGCTGAGGCTGAAAAACAACGTAATGCAGAAGCACAGCGTAAAGCTGAAGAAGAGAGACAACGTGTAGCCGAGGAACAAAGAAAAGCTGAAGAGGCACGTAAACAAGAGGAAGCGCAGCGCCAAGCTGATATGGAAAAAGGTCAACTTGAAGGTCAAAAGAATGGAGAAACTGATTTTAAAGCAGGAAAAAATGATGCAGAAGTGCATGTAGCTGGAAAATCTGATGCATATAAACAAGCGTTTAAAGCGACTTATGCAGCCGCATGGTCTTTAGAAGAGCAGAAGAAAACGCATTTTGAAAAAGGAAAAGAACAAGGTTTAGCACAAGAGACGATGGACGATAGTCAAGTTGCTGCAGAGTTTAAGGTAAACTTTGTAGACGGGTTCAAAGTAGGGAATAAAGAAAGAACAGAAAAAATTGAAAAAGAGCAAGCTGAATTAGGAGAAAAGACAGGGAAAGAACTAGCCGAAAAGAATCCTGGAAATAGAGAGAAAGAAGTATACGTGAAGGCATATGAAACAGCGTATGAAAAAGGCTATAAGTCTACAAAAAAGGCAGTAGAAAAAGCTGGCTATAAGTATGCATTTGAAAACTATGATTTAAAAGTTCCTGCTAAGTATGAAAGAAATGAATTGTTAAAGAAATGGTTTACTGAAGGATTTAAATCGAATAAAAAAGCAGCGGAAATTCGAGAAGAAGGGTATAAAAAGGGAGACAGCTGGTTCTCATTCTTCTATAAGAGTTTCGTACCAAGTGAATATAAAGAACATAAAGAGCTGTACGAACAAGCAATAGAAAAAGGTAAAACAGCATAAAAAAAGATGAGGAGAAATTCCTCATCTTTTTTAATCCATCCATTTCACTAATTTCTTAGAAATTAATAATAAAACACAACCTAATACAATTGCCACAGCGCCAATAACTGTGAATACTTCAGCGTATCCAAGTGAAGTTGTGAAGCTTGCAAGTTGTCCGCCTAAAATGTTGGCGATACCTGAACTTGCTAGCCATACACCCATTAGTAAAGATGCTAATTTTACCGGAGCAAGCGCACTAACCATTGATAGTCCGACAGGTGATAAGAATAGCTCACCTAACGTATGGAAAAGATACGTAAAGACGATAAATAGTAAGTTTGCTTTTTCTGTAATGTTATGTTCATCACTACCTGTTTTTAATGTAGCGATAACGAGAATGATATAACCGATACCGAGCAAGATCATCCCAAGTCCCATTTTAGTTGGGATTTTTAAATCACCGCGCTTGCGAGTTGCAAGTTTTGCCCATAATGCAGAAATGACTGGAGCAAGCAAAATAATAAATAATGGATTGACCGATTGGAACCAAGATGTTGGAACTTCCCATCCGAACACAGAGCGGTCTACAAATTTGTTTGTATATAATGTTAATGAGCTACCAGCTTGTTCAAAGCCAGCCCAGAAGAAGACAACGAAGCATGTTAAAATGACGATAACTGCGGTACGTTGTTTTTCTTTTTTTGTTAATGGTGTATCTCCTACTGATGGTTGTCCAGCAGCTGTTTGTAAATCGCGAGTTGGTTTTTTACCGATATTACCAAGGAAGCGATTTGATAGTGTTGTAAATAAAATTTGTCCAATAATCATTCCGATTGAAGCGGCTAAGAAACCGTAACGGAATCCGTAATGTACAACGCCATCAACTGTTGTTTTGAATAAATTTTCTGATAAAAATCCGCAAACGAGTGGAGCTAAAAATGACCCGACGTTAATACCCATATAGAAAATGGTAAATGCACTATCACGTTTTGGATCGTTCTCTTCGTATAATTCCCCAACCAGTGTAGAGATGTTCGGTTTGAAGAATCCGTTACCGATAATAATAAGCGCTAATCCGAGGTATAGGCCTAATTGGTTTTGCAAGGCAAATAGTGTAAGGTTACCGATTGCCATTGTTATACCACCAATTGTGATCGCTTTTCGTCTACCTAGAAAACGATCTGTTAAGTATCCACCAATCATTGGTGTGAAATAACAGGCTCCAGTGTAAAATCCGTAAATAGAGAGTGCCCATGCGGGACTAAACCCAAGACCACCGCTTACTAAAGCTGTCGTTAAATATAATGTTAATAATCCTCGTAATCCATAGTAACTAAATCTTTCCCACATTTCTGTAAAGAAGAGTAAGTATAAACCTGGAGGATGTTTCTTTTTTCTTTGTTGTTCTTTTTCTAGTTGTATCGTTGATTCCATTTTATTTTCCTCCTGACACAAACAAAAACAAAGTTAATAATTTTGTACATTTAATATTTTACCTTATTAACTATTATAAGTCAATAAAGGTTGATTTTTCAGAAGAAATTGGAAAAGGGGGATATCTATAGAAGGGGTGTTTCTTTTGTGATAGACTATGGACTATGTTTTCTTTGTAAGGAAGCGGGTTATTGTGCTTTTTTTATATGTGGAATTGATTTCATAAGAGATGAAATTAAAGAAGGAGAAAGAAATGAAATTGTTACAGAAAAAAGAAATTTTACTTATTAGTCTTATGTTATTTTCGATGTTCTTTGGAGCAGGGAATCTTATATTCCCACCTTTTCTTGGATATGAAGCAGGAGAACATGTGTGGATTTCATTAGTAGGATTTATTATATCAGCAACAGGTCTTCCTATATTAGGTGTTATTTCTATTGCGAAAGCAGGAAGTTTTCAAACGTTAGCGGGTAGAGTTCATTCTTCATTTGCAATTATTTTTCCATGTATCGTGTATGTATTTATTGGACCTGGGCTTGGTATACCACGTGCGGGAAGTTTAGCTTTTGAAATGGGGCCAGGTCAGTTATTCCCTGAAGCAGGAAGCGGAGTATTATTGTTTTACACAGTTATTTTCTTTAGTATTGTTTACTGGTTAAGTTTATCACCATCTAAGTTAATGGGTTTGTTTGGGAAAGTTTTAACACCATTATTATTATGTATGATTGCCATTATTTTTATAAAAAGTATGTTTACATCAGTAGGTGGCGTGAAAGAGGCTGCGGGGAATTATGGACAAGCTCCTATGTTTCAAGGATTTTTAGATGGATATTTAACAATGGACGCGTTAGCTGCTTTAATTTTTGGAATTGTGATTGCAAATGCATTACGTGCAAAAGGTATTGAAGATGATAAAGGTTTAGCGAAATATATGAGTATTGCTGGAATCGGGGCGGGCCTATTATTATCGATTATTTATGTCATCCTTGGATATGTGGGGTCAATTAGTGGTTCATTAGGAACATTTGATAACGGTGCGAAAGTGTTAGCACAAGTGATGACCACATTATTTGGACAGGGCGGAGTCGTTTTATTGGGTCTTATTTTTACTATCGCGTGTTTATGTGTTTCAATTGGACTTGTTACGTCTTGTAGTCAATTTTTTGCAAGTGCATTTCCGAAAGTATCTTATAAAGTTTGGGCATTTATAGTAAGCGTTGTTAGTATGATCTTAGCTAATTTAGGATTAACGCAAATTTTAAAAGTGTCAGTACCAATTCTTGGATTTATTTATCCGATTGCATTAACACTTATTATTCTAGGTTTATTCCATAAGTATATGGGAAAGTATGCATACGTATATGCAGTGACCGTTGGGGTTGTAGCGATATTTAGTGCAATTGATATTTTAAATAAAAATGTAATGATGAATCAGTGGACGTCAGTATTAAAATATATTCCGTTTTATACAGAAGGTGTTGGGTGGATAGTTCCAGCTATTATAGGCGTGTGTGTTGGTGTCATCGTTAGCATTGCTTTAAATAAGAATAAATGAGTAAAAAGGTGTTTTCCTATTTTGGGAAGGCACCTTTCTTTTTTTGGAAAAAATACTATTGAAAATGAATAGACTAAGAGTATGATAAAGATAATTGGTAATATATAGGTTCAATGAAAAGTTACGAATGAGGGGGAGCGTATGAAGAAGGATTTGGATAAGAAAATAGAAGCACTCGAAACGGCAATTGAAACGATTCAAGAAGCACTTGCTGAATTAAAAGTGAAGCAAAGGGAAATAGAAGTAGAGAACGCTCAGCAACATGTTAGTAAGGAAAAGAAAGAATATATTGAAACGGTAATGGAGGAAAAGCCAAAAGAAGAAATAGTTACGATAAAAGAGCCTGTGCAAGAACATGAGGTAAAACAAGTAGATATATCAGCTTTTAAACCAGAGCCATTTAATATTATTAAGTTTTGTCAAACGTGGTTACCGCGTGTATTTGTCGGTATTATGTTGCTTGGAGTGATCTGGTTATTTAAAGCAGGGGTAGATGCTGGTTTATTAACACCAGCGATACGAATTGTGTTTGGTATCGCATTATCTATCGGGTTGTATTATATAGGAGATATTCAAATTAAAAGAGAGAGACAGGCGTTAGGATTAGTATTGGCTGGAGGAAGTATTACCGGGATTGTTCTAACAACGTTTGCAGCACATTATTTATACGGATTTATTCCGGCGAGTGTTGCGTTTCTCTGTAATATTGCATGGGTTATTTTAGGAATTTATTTAGCGAAAAGATATCAATCGGAATATCTCACTATTTTCGTAGCGGTCGGAGCGTTCTTCGTACCATTCTTGTTAAATAGTACGACTCCTAATCCTTATATTTTCTTTGGATATGAGACAGTGTTAACACTTAGTTTATTATGGTATGCGTTGAAAAATCGTTATAAATACTTATATATGATTTCTTACGCTGTTGCGGCCATTGTTCTTTTTGTCTTCTTTGCTGTTATGTCAATATTAGTAGAGAACTTGCAAATACAGTTAACGATTGTATATGGTTTGATTCATTTACTATTATTTTGGCATATGTTTACGGAGAGAAGTTTTATACTAGAACCACGTTTGGCGATATTTAGTGCGAATGCAGTTTTCTTTATACTAGCTATTGCCAAAATACCTGATTTTACAACATGGGGATTGATTATTAGTGCAATTGTGCATGCTGCTATGTTTGTGCTTGAGTATAGGAAGAATAGACATTCTACATTTACAAATCTCTTATTTGGTTTCTCGATGGGAGCATTTAGTTTAGCGATTTTATATGAGTATAGTTTAGTGAATGCAGCGATCGTACTATTATTACAAGGTTTCCTTGGAATGGTTACTTCTATTAAAGGAAAACAACAGATAAAGTTGTATGTTAGTGCAACGATTTACGCAATTGGAATGATACAGACGATTTTTAGCCCGTTTGATCAATTTATTTCGGCAGGTTTTGTTGCTCATATTATTTTAATAGGAACATTCTATTATTGCATGAGACAAGCGAAAGAAGTGTTAGCGAGTATGGGTAAGTATGTGTACTCTATAGCGCTCTACTGGTTAATGGTCATTGTATTTATTACAATCACTAGAATTGGTGAAGTTCTTTCTACAGATGGAAGTATAATTAGCGTATCTGTATCGTTATTATGGATGATATATGCGTTATTTGCAGTTTGGTTTGGCCGTTATAGACAGATGAATGAAATATTATATGCTGGATTAATCGTATTAGTAGTAACGGTAGGGAAGTTATTCCTACTTGACTTACCAGAGGTATCGATGATGATTAGGGCAGTGTTATTCCTAATCGTCGGTAGTATAGGTATCGTTATTTCAAGAATGTTTTTCTCGAAGGAAGAGAAGTGAGAAGAAGGCAATCCATGTATGGATTGCCTTCTTCATTATTTTTTATTAATCGTTACAGTTTCATTATATTTCGCTGTTGTATTTTGACGTAGACGAAGCGTTGCTTGTCCAGTTGTATTTGAATCAATCTGTACATTTACAACTTTTTCAGCAGAGCCTAAGCTGTTTGTTGTGAAAGAGAATGCACTACTATATCCGAAAGCAGATGGCCAAGTGCCGTTTGTATTTTGAACTTTTGCTACTTGTGTTCCACCAGTAGTGAATATACCTAAAGAATAGTTGTTATAAGTTGTATTAGGTAGTAAGTTATTTACTTGAATCTTCATTTGGAAAATTTCATTGTTTGGTAGAATGCTAGGGTGTGTAACGACGTAGTCGCTTGTTGTTACCGCACCGTTATAACCGTATGAACCTGGTTTAAAAGTATTTGTATTAAACCATTGATAACCTGCATTTGGTGCACTCCAAGGTTCAGGTTGTGGTTCTGTTGATAAGCTTGGCTGTTCAAATGTTTGTAGAGCTGTAGGTGAATCAAGCTGTAAACCATTTACTTGATCTAAACTTGTAAATGTCTCTTTATTCGATAACCAATTTACGATGTTTTCTAATAAAATCGCATCGTTTTCTTCTTTATAACCATCGTAAGTTTTCTTTGTTTGGCCAGAATCTTCACGAACGTACTTTGGTGTAGCATCTTCAACAGGAGAAGAGTCACCAATAAAGGCAGCTTTTCCAAGTCCTACTTTTGCAATTGCAGCATATGGGCCTTCTGCAATACCACCGCCATTATAAACGCCACTATCAACAGCGTTATTCCATTTTGATGGATTTTCTGGAAGGTAAACAAGTCCTTTTGCTAGTTTTGGGTTTGTAATTGCTAGAGTAGAACCAGCATGCATTGCTACAGAAGAGACACCTTTTGTAATTCCGAAAGATTGTTCAGGCGATACAATTGTTTTCGCTGAAACATCACCAAGTGCATTGTAGCGGAAGCGAATACCGAAGTTGTCAGATAGCCAATCAGAGCTTTCTACTCCTTGCATAGCTTGTGAATTTGCTTCTTCATTAGACATTCCTTTTGCTGGATTATCCCAAGCACCGCGTCTATATCCATTAAATACTTCAGAAGAGTCCCAGCGATTTTTATTACGATCCGCATTGTAATGATCGGCAATAAAGAAGATACTACCACCATTTTTTACATATTGTAACATAGCGTCCTGCTCAGATTTTTTGTAAGGAATATTAGCTTCTGGAACGATAAATACATTGTAACCATTTAAGTCTTCGTACGTAATAGGTGTTGATTTACGAAGTTCTTTTACGTGATATCCGTTTTTTGCAATGCCGTTTCCGAAGTCAGAAAAGCCGCCGTCAATAACCCAGTCAGCTGTCCCAGCAGTTTGACCGTGTGTATTATCGAATAATACTTTCTTCCCATTGTTTTGATTTACAACTTTTGCAGCAATTTCAGGAGCTGGGTCTACAGAGCTTTCGGCATAAGTAGACGGTATGAACGAGGTCCCTATACTTAGTGTAATTGCTGTTGCTAAAGAAAATGTAATCCATTTTTTATTCTTCATAGAAGAATCCCCCTAATAATAAATATATGTGCTTTAATAATGTAATTTATTTTTCTGTAAAAATAAAGACGGAAAACATAAAAAATATTAAAAGATTGTAAAAATACCGTGAATTTTGTTGAGAAATATTTATATAGATATAAAAGCACCCCTTCCAAGTAATAAGGAAGGGGTATTTTGCTTAACTAATTTTTGAGTTAGGTGTTTCATCAATCTTATGAAACCCTTTCATGTAATATACGATTGCTAAGCCGATAAGCCAAATTGGGCCGACAATCAATGCAATTCGTGTATCTTCTGAATACGCCATTATACCTAGTACTAATACAAGGAAAACAAGTGAGAAATATGAGCTTAATGGGTATAAAGGCATTTTATACGATAACTTTTGTTTATTTTGAGTAGGTAAGCTTTTACGGAATTTAATTTGAGCAACTAATATAATTCCCCAAGTCCAAATTGCGCCGAAAGTTGAAATGCTAGTAAGCCATGTAAATACCTTTGCAGGTACGAGATAGTTTAATATAACACCAATGAGTAAAACGATAGCGGTTGCTACAATTCCTTGGCTTGGAATGCCGTTTTTATTTAAACGACCAAATCTTTCAGGAGCTTTTTTCTGCTGAGCTAATGTAAATAGCATACGGCCTGTACTAAATAAACCACCGTTACAAGAAGAAAGAGCTGCTGTTAATACGACAAAGTTAATAATACCTGCTGCTTTTGCGATACCAATTTGCTGGAATGTTAATACGAATGGGCTTCCTTTCTCACCAAGTTCGTTCCATGGATAAATTGCCATCATAACGAATAGAGCTCCTACGTAGAACAGTAATATTCTCCAAAACACGTTATCAATTGCTTTTGCGAGTGTTTTCTTCGGATTTTGAGCTTCACCAGCTGTAACACCGATTAATTCAACGCCTAAATAAGCGAATAGTACCATCTGCATGGAGAGTAGTAACCCAGAAAAACCATTTGGGAACCAGCCACCATGTGACCAAAGGTTTGAAATACCAGTAGCGATACCACCGTTTCCGAATCCGAATAAAATAATACCAGCGCCGACTACTATCATACAGATAATTGTGACAATTTTAATGAGAGCAAACCAAAACTCAAGTTCTCCAAATACTTTTACCGATAAGAAGTTAAAAGCGCTCATTAACAATAGAGCAAGTAACGCCCAAGTCCAGCGCGGGATATCTGGAAACCAGTACTGCATGTAAATACCAGCTGCTGTAATTTCAGCCATACAAGTAACAACCCATAAGAACCAGTAATTCCAACCAGTAATATAACCAGCGAGTGGGCTGATATAATCATATGCATATTTACTAAAAGAACCGGCAACAGGTTGTTCAATTGCCATTTCCCCGAGAGCTCGCATAATGAAAAAAATAACGAGTCCGGCAATCATATAGCCTAGTAAAATAGAAGGACCGGCTAGTTTAATAGCGGAAGCGGATCCTAAAAATAGCCCAACACCAATAGCTGAGCCAAGTGACATTAAAGTAATATGTCGTTCTTTTAAACCACGATTTAAAGTTCCAGATTTGTTTGTGTGCTGCATAAGAAGAATCCCCCTTGTAGAGTGAACGATATTTGAATGCGTTTACTGAATATTTAACTATTTCAAATTATAAAACATTTCCATCTGTTATGCTACAAAAATAATCATAATGAACTGTACTACATCTGTATTTGTCAGACTTAAACTTAAAATTCGAACTATTAGGGAATATATTGACTCTTCTTTTTATTGATTGTTAAGATTAAGTATTATATTTTCTCACATACTAGTAAGAAAAGAATGTGTGATAATAATTCAGGTGTAGGAAGGGTACATAAGCATGTTTCAATTACAAAAATATAACACTTCTGTGAAGCAAGAGTTTTTAGCTGGCATCACAACTTTTTTTACATTTGCGTATATTCTTGTCATCAATCCAAAAATATTATCTGATGCAGGTATACCATTTGACCAAGCGTTTACAGCAACAATTATTGCAACCGTTGTTGGAACAGTAGGTATGGCGATTTTCGCGAATTACCCGATTGTTATTGCTCCAGCTATGGGAATGAATGCATATTTTGCTTATTCTGTTGTACAGAAGGCAGAAGGGATTACATATGTAGTTGCCTTTTCAGCTGTATTTGTAACGGGGATTATTTTTCTTTTATTATCTTTTACTTCGTTTAGGCAAAAGTTAATTTTAGCAATTCCTGATAGTTTAAAGCATGCAATTGCAGGTGGAATTGGACTATTTATTGCTTTTATTGGATTGCGCCTTTCTGGAATTATCGTGGATCATCCGTCTAATTTAGTTACGATTGGTGATTTTCATTCTCCAGCCGTTATTTTAACTTTAATTGGTTTAATATTAGCGGCGGTATTAATGGCATTACGTGTGAGTGGTGCATTATTTATTAGTATGATTGTGACAGGAGTTATCGCCTTCTTTACAGGGCAATTGAAGTTTGCTGATAAAATTGTGGCGATGCCTCATTTGCCAGAGGGTATTATCGTTTCAAACCCAATCAATGCATTTTCAGATGTAATTGAATACGGATTATATGGTGTTGTATTTTCATTTTTACTTGTACTTTTATTCGATACAACAGGTGCATTACTTGGTTTAATTAAACAAGCAGGTTTAATTACAGACAATACAGAGAAGCGTTTTGGTAAAGCGTTTATTGCAGATGCAATTGGCGGGACTACAGGTTCTATCTTTGGAACAAGCCCAACAGCAGCGACGATTGAATCGTCAGCAGGTATTGCTGCAGGTGGGAAAACTGGATTAACAGGGATTGTAGTTGTTGGTCTAACAATTATAACGGCATTTTTCAGTCCTGTTATTGCTTCTTTATCAAGTGTAGCTGCTATTACAGCTCCTTCATTAATTATAGTAGGTAGTTTAATGGCACAAAGCATTCGAGATATTAATTGGAATGAATTTGAAGATGCGTTACCAGCATTTTTGATTTTTATAGGTATTCCGTTAACATCTAGTATTGCAAATGGAATCGCAATTGGATTTTTAGTATATCCGGTTTTGAAAATTGTGAAGGGTAAAGGAAAGGAAGTACATCCATTACTATACTTATTTACAATTTTATTTGGATGTCATTTATTTTTATAATATAGATATAGGAGAGGGAGCTTCTTATGAGAGGCTCCTTTTTTGTGTATAATAAAGTGAAACTATAGGCAGTAGTGGGGATTTATCCCCACTGTGTATTAGCCCGCATCAATCGGGATAATGTGGAAATTAAATTGATTTCGCAAAATATAAATTACCTAATGGAATATATATGTTACAATAAAGGTAGAGGAGGAACATGAATGGCTGTAAGTAAAATAAAAGTCGCGCGTGTTCAGTTAGATTTAACACAGCAAAAATTAGCAGAAAAAGTAGGCGTTACAAGGCAAACGATTAGTTTAATTGAGAAGGGGAAATACAACCCATCTTTAGATTTATGTTTGAAAATTTGTTATGCAGTAGATAAAACGTTGAATGATTTGTTTTGGGAGGAAAAGGAGTGATAGGATGAAAATCGTGAAAGATGAACGTTTAATGATTGAAGGGTTAAAACATATTAGATTAGTTTTCATCTTACAAAATATCGTCATACTAGCTATCGTCTTTTACCGCTATGTCTTGCAAGGGGCAGGATATGAAAATGTTTCGGATCTATTAATGGTATTTATGGGCGGGATCGTAGCCATTAACTTCTTAAATTTAAAACATTCTGTAGAGGCATATGAGCATACAGGTGGGGTATCACGTAGCTATTTCATGAAACTATTATTCATTCCGGTAGGTATTGTTATTGGACTGTTAGCTATTTGTATTATTGTAACACCGGATATTTCGATAAAAGAAATCAGTATAACAGCACTTATTATGTTTGCTTGTTTTTTAGGTCCTAGTTTATTTATCTACATGTATATGAAAAAGATAAAAAGTGAAGATTGAAATATAAGAAAAGCTTTCCCGTATTGAGGAAAGCTTTTCTTATATTTTTTTATACAGTACTTTATGAAGGCCAATCGGTTCAATTTCAAAGATTTCACCATGCTCCTGAAAGTCTAATCGCTTGTAATAGTCAGTTACAGTAATACGGCCATTACACCATAGGATGTTTGCTTTCCGTTCTTTTAAAATTTGTTCTGCCTTCTGAATTAAGGAGCTTCCAGCTCTTTTGTTCCGAAAGTTAGGTAATGTTGCCATTCCTCTTAGTCTATAATGGATACCATTTTGCAAATCAGGATATATTTCTTTTGAGAAGGAAGCAATGCTAATCAACTCATCGTTTATAAAGGCACCTAAGTGGAATGTGTCTTTTTCGTAGTCAGAAGAGTATTTACAGTTTGCTAGGGACTGATTAGGACGCAACACCGCTTGGCGTAATAAGTGTGTCTCGGATGCATCAATATACTGCACAGTGATCATATTATCATCCTTTCTTATAAACCTTTTTCTATAAGTTGTATAAAGAAGTATGCAGGTGCAGCGAGAAGACCGAGTATACTAGCGGTTCCGAGAAGGAGTGAAAGAAAAAGGCATGAGTATTTAACTCCATTTGATTTTTTCCAACCATAGCTGCAAATTTCAATGCTAACACCGATGAGAATAATGGCGACGAGTACTTCCGCTAATAATAAGAGAGCTAAAGTTACAATAGACATAATGTAATCCATCCTCATAATATGTGATAGTAACATTTTACCATATGAAATTAAAAAAATGCCCCTCAATTATGTGAGGGGCATTTTTTTACTCTAATATGTTTTTTAGTGTATCGATATGCTCTTTTGAACCTGTTACAAGTAATGTATCACCGTGTTGTAGTCTTGTATCACCATGTGGTATTAATGCTTTATTACCGCGGTAGATTTGAATCACAAGTACATCACCTAAAAACGGAAGGCGGCGAAGTGCAACGCCGTTATATTTATTGCTGCGTAGTTCAACTTCGCGTACTGTTTCGTTTGCAGTTGTAATTAAGCGAACGAGACTAGGTTTATCAATAAGTGCACGTAATAAAATACGTGTAGAGTTAATTGTTGAGAATACAGCGATATGTTCTTGCGTTGCTTTTTCTTGTAGAAGTGGATCTTCTACACTTGCAATAACATGTTCAACACCTAGCTCTTTTGCATGTTCTGCTAATAATAAGTTTTGTTCATCATCGCTTGTTGCAACAACGACGCGATCTGCATCAAATGCTGTTTGTTCAGTTAATGATGCGATTGTGATGTCATCTAATTTCACGATAGGGAAGTCATGCGATTTCGCTTCCTCATCATTTATTTTGTTTTGACGCATCATATATAGCGTTACGTCATAATCTTCTCGTTTTAAATCTAGTGATAACGGAAGGGTAATTCTGCTCGCGCCAATAATAGCTACTTTTGGTTTTGGTGTTTCTACTTTTGGGAACATTTTTTTAAACAATACAGGTGCAAAAATACAAGTAATAACTGCGCTTAAAATAAGAGAGGCAGATAAACTTGGACTGATGATCCCTAGTTTTTCACCAATTTGTGCAGCCGCAATAACTAAAGAAAGTGTCGATGTTAATAAGATTGCACTTCCAAGTACGATATTACGTGGATACCATTTTCGTAAGACGAGTGATGGTAAGAGTTTTGAAATAAAGAGTCCTACAATTAAGATTGGGATCATTAGCATGCTAGAAGGCTCTTTAAAAATAGACCATACCTCTAGATTTACACCAACCATTACGAAGAAAATAGGGATGAAGAAACCATAGCCGATGGAATCAAGTTTTTCCACCATATCTTCATTGGGTGATAATAACGATACAAGTACACCTGCTAAGAAGGCACCTAAAATATTTTCTGCTCCAACAGATTCCGATAACCCAACTAAGATTAAAATGAGTGCAAAAACAGCCCGTGTATCAATTTGTACACTACCAGCTTTTAAACTATCTAAGTATGGAATGTTTTTAAAGCGTTTTGCAATAAAGTAAATGACAATACCGGCACCGAATAGAAGAAGTAAGAGCCACATACTTTGGCCGCTTTCGGAATTTAATCCGACGAAAACAGCGAGTAAAATCATTGTAACTAAGTCTGCAATAACAGCAACTAATAAAATGATTTGTCCGATCGCAGTTTTTCCTAGGTTGTTTTCTTTTAATGTTGGTACAACAACCCCTAAAGAAATAGTTGAAATAATTAAAGTCATGAACATTGCATTATCTACAAATCCTAGCCATACGAATAGTAATGATAAGGCATAAGATAAGATGAAAATAAATAAGAAGATAATGCTTGCTGCTTGAAATGTATTTGGTTCGTTTGTCGTATTTTTTTTCCCTTTTTGTTTAAAGATAGAAAAGTCAATTTCTAAACCGCTTAAGAACATGAGGAAGATAAATCCTAATGTTGATAAAACTTGAAGCCATATATCTGGCTCAATAATATTAAACCCACTTTTACCTACAAAGATTCCTGCGATAATTTCTGCAACGACAACAGGAAGTGCTTTTAATTTAAAGCGTTGTAACAAAAGGGGAACGAAAAACGCGATTGCAACGACAACCATAAGTGATAGAACAGAAGTATGATGTTCCATTGCGTTCTCTCCCTTCAAATAAATATAGTACCTATTTAGCCATATAATAGGTAGAAAAGCAACGCATATGGATTCGATTTCATAAAGAAAGACTTTTCTTAAGATTTGTCATAATAAGTATATTTTTCATGATTCTGTTGTTAATTCCGTAATGTGGATGTAATAGGGGAGGAGAATAAAAAAAGACTGCTGAGATTCCTCAGCAGTCTTTTTCATGTACATTACATTGAGAAGAAGATCCATACAGTTAAACCGACTGTTGCAGTTGCAACGAAGAAACTGTATATCATTGTAAGAATTTGAACTCTTCCTTCTCCTTCTTTTAAATGCATGAACATAATTAATTGTAATAACGCTTGCGCAACAGCCATTATGATAATAGTTGTTAAGACTGTTGAAAGTGGCAATGTTGTGTAAAGTGCCACGTATAGCGCTAGGAACGTTAGTGCAAGCGATAAAATAAATCCGAAAACGTGTGACCAAGGGAATCCGCTATGCGCATGCCCGTTTGCTTGGTTATTATTTTGACCCATTTACGCCACCATCCCGTTCAAGTAAACTAGTGTGTAAATAAAGACCCAAACTAGATCAAGGAAATGCCAGTATAAGCTGATAATGAATACTTTACGAGCTGTAACTGGTGTTAAACCTCGTTTTAAAATTTGGATAATAACACAAGTTGCCCAAATGATACCGCCTGTTACGTGGGCTCCGTGCGTTCCAAGAAGAACGAAGAATGCAGATAGGAAAGCACTTGTTTGAATTGTTGCGCCTTCACCGATGTACATAATGAACTCTTCGATTTCAAAGAATAGGAAACCTGCACCTAAAAGTAATGTAAGGATGAACCATCCAAGCATTGCTTTTTGATTGTGCTTACGCATTTCGTGAATTACGATACCACATGTGAAACTACTTGTTAAAAGTAGTAATGTTTGAATTAAAAGCGTTTTAAGTTCAAACAGTTGCGCTGGAGTTGGGCCATCTGCCGTACGACCAGCAAGGACTAGATAAGAGGCGAAAAGTGTTGCGAACAGCATAATTTCAGCCCCAAGAAAAATCCAGAATCCTAGGATATTCAATCTGCTTTGTTCGGATTGATATTCCAAAGGTAAGCTTTTATCTAAAGCCGCCATGTCATTTCACCTCTCATGCTATATGTTCTGTTTCTTTAATTTCATCAACACTTACGTAGTAACCATCGTCATAATCGAATGAACGATAGATTAAGCAAGCTAAAATACCAATACCACCGATTGCTGCAAGCCAGAACCAGCTAAATACTAATGCGAAACCTGCAAGACCGAAGAATCCAGACGCAATAATAGGCACACCAGAGTTACTTGGCATGTGAATTGGTTTGATATCTTCTGCAGCTGGTGTAACTGTTTCTCCGCGTTTTTTCATGTACCAGAAAGCATCAGCTTCTTTGATTTCAGGAAGTTTCGCGAAGTTGTAATGTTGTACAGGAGATTGAGTTGCCCATTCAAGTGTACGGCCATCCCATGGATCTCCAGTTGTGTCACGTTCACCGTGACGTGCACTCCAAATTACGTTGTAGCAAAGAAGTAGGAAGCCGATACCCATCATTACCGCACCAACTGATGCGATTTGGTTTAGCCATCCCCATCCAAGACTTTCAGAGTAAGTGTACATACGACGAGTCATACCGTCTAAACCTAAGAAGTACATTGGGAAGAAACAGATGTTGAATCCGCTCATAAAGATCCAGAATGTCCATTTACCTAGGCGTTCATTTAACATATGACCAGTCATTTTTGGATACCAGAATGTGAATCCAGCAAGCATAGCGAATACTGTACCTGCGATTAATACGTAGTGGAAGTGAGCAATTAGGAAGTAGCTGTTATGGTATTGATAATCAGCTGCTGCCATTCCAAGCATAACCCCTGTAACCCCACCGACTACGAAGTTTGGAATAAATGCCAATGACCAAAGCATTGGAACTGTAAAACGGATACGTCCTTTATACAGTGTAAACAACCAGTTAAAGATCTTAACACCGGTTGGAATCGAAATCGCCATTGTCGAAATCGAGAAGAATGAGTTAACCGCTGGACCTGCACCCATCGTGAAGAAGTGGTGAAGCCATACGACGAAACTTAGTAAAGAAATTGCAACCATTGAGTATACCATCGCACTGTAACCGAATAGACGTTTACGTGAGAATGTACTAATGATTTCAGAGAAAATACCGAATGCCGGTAAAATAACGATATATACTTCAGGGTGACCCCATACCCAGAACAGGTTGGCCCATAACATCGGCATACCGCCGCTCGCCATCGTAAAGAAGTGAGCATCGAATAGACGGTCAAATGTCATTAATGCAAGAGCAACTGTTAATACTGGGAAAGCGAAAATAATAATAATTGTTGTAATTAAGATTGACCAAGTAAACATTGGCATTCTCATTAAAGTCATACCAGGTGTACGCATTTTTAAGATAGTAACAAGGAAGTTAATACCGGTCATTAGCGTACCGAGACCTGAAATCTGTAATGCAATTGCGTAGTAGTTATTTCCTACGCCTGAAGTAAACTCTGTACCTGCCATTGGGAAGTAAGAAGTCCACCCAGCGTCTGGAGAACCACCGATTACGAAAGCGATGTTGAATAACATTGCTCCGACAAAGAATAACCAGAAACTTAAAGCATTTAAGAACGGATATGCAACGTCACGAGCACCAATTTGTAATGGTACTACAAGGTTCATTAATCCCATAACGAATGGCATTGCCATGAAAAGAATCATTACTGTACCATGTGTTGTAAAGATTCCGTTATAGTGTTCAGCGTTTAAATAAGTTGTTTCTGGGAATGTTAACTGTGCACGGATCATTAAACCATCCATACCACCACGGAATAACATGATAACCGCAGAAATAATATACATGGCTCCGATTTTTTTATGGTCAACAGTTGTCAACCATTCGTCCCAAAGCCATTTCCATTTTTTATACTTTGTTAGTACGAAAATGATTGCTAATGTCACAAGAACGATAGAAGCGTCTGCACCGTAAATAATCGGGTCACCTGTGACAAAGAATTCATCAAGCTTCACTGTGTTCACTCCAATCTGTTGGAATAATAGCTATTATTTTTTGTTTTTGTAGTAGTTGTAATCACAATATTCAAGTGATTTTGGATCTACATAACTTAAGTGGTGACTAGAGAACGTCATGCGTCCAACTACACCAGGTTTAATAATTTCGTTGTATTTCTGTTCTGTTAACTTATCAGCGGTTTGTTGTACTTCTTTAACCCACTTGTCATATTTCTCTTTAGTTTTCGCTTCAACTTCGAACTCCATGTGAGTGAATCCTTCACCAGAGAAGTTCGCACTACGACCTAGGTAAGAACCTGGCTTATCAGCTTGTAAATAAAGATCCATAATCATGCCATCCATTGTGTACTTCATACCACCAAGTTCTGGTACCCAGAAAGCATTCATTGGGCCGACAGAAGTCAGTTTGAATTGAATTGGTACACCAGCTGGGATGTTTAAATAGTTAACGGTTTCAATTTTTTCCTCTGGGTAACTGAATAACCATTTCCAGTTTGCAGATGTAACATAAATTTCAACTGGTTTAATATGTTTGGACTCTTTCGGAACCTCTTCCGAAGCATAAGTTGCTTTTACTGTTGGAATCGATAATGCGATAACGATAATAACAGGAACAAGCGTCCAAATAATTTCTAGTAATGTGTTACCGTGTTGTTCAGGTGGCTCATAGTCCATATTCTCTGGTTTTTCACGATAACGAATCAAGATGACTGTAAACAGAATGAATACAATTGCGATAATTAATGACATAAGCAAGAATGACCAAACAATTAAATCATACTGTGCTTTTGCAACAGGTCCTTGCGGATTTAATACTGCGAGTTTTTTATCACAGCCACCGAGGAACAGAAGTAATGATAACGGAAGAAGCGAAGCCAACTTCCAAAACGCTTTCTTTAGTTGCACGATTGAAAATCTCCTTTCTCCTTGGATTGAAACTATGCCAATAAAACAATATAAACCTATTAATTTATAGAAGGCAATAGTTTTTGATATATTGTTAAAAAATAGACACAAATGCACACTTTTTAAGGTGAATATCATTTGTAACTTGATTACATTGTAAACTATTTTCCAGAGAAAAACGTGATTGTGAAAATTTTAAGATAAATAAAGTTATACCAGGATATCCAAGAAATAGAAAAAAGCTATCTTATCATAAGAAAGATAGCTGAATATTTTGTATATTTAGTTTATTTCTCGTGTGACAGTTCGTGGCTGTTCAAGTGTGACAACTTTTTTATATTTAACTTGGTATAAAATGTAACAAATAATCATAAATGGAATGCCACAATAAAGAGCAATTCTTTGATCTGGAATGAAAGCCAAACTAACAAATGTAATGAAATTAAGTGAGAACGCTACGATTGGAACTAGCGGATAGAGCGGTGTACGATATTTTAAATCATTTATGTCGCCACCATTTTTCACGAAATTTCTACGGAAGAAAAACTGTGAAGCGGCGATTGACATCCACACGACAACAGCAGCCATTGCTGCAATAGATGTTAAAACTAGAAAGACAGTATCTGCCGCAAATACACTTGTTAATAAAGAAAGGCTAGCGAAAATTAGGCTGAAAATTAGTGCATTTAGCGGTACACCTTTTTTAGTTAATTTCGTAAATGCTGGACTTGCCATTCCTTGTTTTGCCATCGCCCAAAGCATACGAGAATTTGCGTATAGACCAGAGTTAGCAACGGATAATACAGCTGTAATAATAACGAAGTTCATAATGTCTGCTGCATATGGTACACCGGCTACATCAAAAACAAGTACAAAGGGACTTTCGACTAGATTAGCCTCTTGCCATGGGAGTAAACCTACAACAACTGATATCGCTAAGACGAAGAAGAAGAGAGTTCGCCAAATTGTGTTTTTGATTGCTTTTGGAATTGTTTTTTCAGGGTTTTCACTTTCTCCTGAAGCGATTCCGATTAATTCTGTTCCTTGGAAAGAGTAATTTACTGTAATCATCGTAAGAAGAACAGCTAATGCGCCGTTTGGAAATAGCCCGCCATTTTCAGTGAAATTATGAAGCATTGGAGCTGGCTTTCCATTAAAGTCTAGTAGACCGAACATAACAGCGCCACCAAGTACGATAAAAATAACAATTGTCGCGACTTTTACACTTGCGAACCAAAACTCTGCTTCTGCATATGCTTTTGCTGATAAAGCGTTTACGAGGAAGAGTGCTGCTGCAAATGTAACGCACCAAATCCATGAAGAAACGTCTGGAAACCAGCGTTTCATTAAAATACTTACAGTTGTTAACTCTACTCCCACCGTAACAGCCCAATTTAGCCAATACATCCAACCGACAACAAATCCAAAACCAGGTGAAATAAATTTGCTTGCATAGCTTTGGAATGAACCTGCTTCTGGCATAGCAACGGATAATTCACCAAGACATAACATCGTTAAATACATAACAAATCCACCGACTAAAAATGCAAGAATAGCACCACCAGGTCCGGCATTATGGACGATTTGACCAGATCCCATAAATAGACCGGTTCCGATAACGCCGCCGAGTGCAATCATAAATAGGTGTCTACTTTTCATTGTTCGTTTTAAATCTGTTTGTTCAATTTGTTGATTCATATGCCCCTCACCCCGTATTTTCTTGAATGTGTGAACTTCGTTTTATTCTGAGTTTTTAATCATTAGTGGGGGATGCAACACACACTCGGTTTATTTGCTATGAAATGAATGGAGTATGTAAAAAAACGAACTATGACTAAATACTCTAAGAATGTTTGTTAACATGGTGATATCTTCACTATGTTAACAATTTTGATTTTAGCAAAATATTCTGGAAATGTATATTTATTTTTCTTTTTATTAAAAATAATTAGAATTTTTATAATTAATTCTATGAGCGATAATTCACATGATCTTTCTAGCAAACTAGTAAGAAGAAGGGTACAATGATAAGAGTTGTGTCTGTAAAATAATAATTAATGGAGTTTTGTTTATAATGAAAAAGTTAAAATATCTTTTTGTTTTTGGGATTATACTTGCTGCTGCATTTTTTATAGGAAAAGATAAAATCATGCAAAAGGCGCAAGTTCTACGCTTAGAGTTTCTATCTGAAATGAAAGAAGCAGCTATGATTGAAGATGTTCCGTTTATTAAACAATTACCAGAATTACCTCGAGGATGTGAAGTGACAAGTTTAGCTATGTTGCTGCAATATAAAGGTGTACAAGTAGATAAGATGCAACTTGCTAGCGAAATTCATCGCGTTCCATTTGAACAAAATGGCGTACGGGGAAATCCTTACGAAGGGTTTGTTGGAAATATTTACACAAAGGCAGAGCCTGGATATGGTGTATATAATCAACCGATTTTTAATTTAGCAGAAAAATATGTTCCTGAAAAAGTAATTAATTTAACAGGTAGAGACATGCAAGATATATATAAAGTAATTAGTTCTGGTTCACCGGTATGGGTCATTATCAATACGACGTTTAAGCCGCTAGCTGAAAGTAGTTTTGAAACATGGAATACGAGTTCGGGCGAAGTGAAAATTACATATTATGAGCATAGTGCAGTAGTAATTGGATATGATCAAAACTTTGTATATGTAAATGATCCTCTTAAAAATAATCCGCGTTTGGCTGTTCCACGAGCAGAATTTGAGAAAGCTTGGGAGCAAATGGGAAAACAAGCAATTACTATTTTATGATAATGAAAAAGTCATCTTTTGGATGGCTTTTTCTTTTTAGTTTATCATCGCTTAAAATTCAGAATATTCTTTTAAAAGTTAACAATTCACGTTATAATAACATTTAACTTGGTGAAGAAGGAGTGAAGGGGTATGGATGTTGCAAAGGAACTTGTTTTGTCAAAAAATCAGTTAGTTGAGTGGAGAAGGCATTTTCATAAGTATCCAGAGTTATCTTTTCAAGAAGAAAAAACATCGCAGTTTGTGTTCGACATACTTCGAAAATCCCCGTATTTAGAAGTGTCACGGCCGACTAAATATAGTGTGATGGCAAAGTTAGTAGGTAAACAGCCGGGCAAAACAGTTGCGGTTCGAGCCGATATGGATGCTCTTCCTATTCATGAAGAAAATGAGTTTGATTTTATTTCTACATATAAAGGTGTGATGCATGCATGCGGTCATGATGGACATATAGCGATATTACTTGGAGTCGTACATAAGTTAGTGGAAGAAAGAGAGAAGATTAAAGGGGAGATTCGTTTTCTATTCCAACATGCTGAAGAGAATTTCCCTGGTGGTGCAGAGGAGATGGTTGCTGCAGGTGTAATGGAAGGTGTGGATTATATTATTGGTGCTCACCTTTGGGCGTCGTTAGAGGTTGGGAAAATAGGCGTTATTTATGGTCCTGCAATGGCTGCACCGGATGTTTTTAAAATTAAGATAGAGGGAAAAGGTGGACATGCTGGAATCCCTCATGAAACGGTGGATAGTATCGCAATCGGAACACAAGTCGTTTCGCAACTTCAGCAAATTGTATCTCGCCTCACGAATCCATTAGATTCTCTCGTAATATCTGTTACACAATTTCATGCGGGGACAACTCATAATGTAATACCAGAGCAAGCGGAGATTGAAGGGACAGTGAGAAGTTTAAGACATGAATTACGAGGTGAAACAGAGAAGAAGATTGAGCGGATTGTGAAGTATATTACGGAATCTTACGGAGCGAAATATACATTTTCATATGAATATGGATATCGACCAGTTGTAAATGACTATGAAGCTACAGATCTTATTGAACAAACGGCATTACAACTTTATGGAAGGGATAGAGTTGTTCGTTTACAGCCGACGATGGCTGGAGAAGATTTTTCAGCGTTTTTACAAAAGGCACCGGGGACATTCTTTTTTATCGGAGCAGGAAATAAAGAGAAAGGTATTATATATCCTCACCATCACCCTCGTTTTACAATTGACGAAGATGCATTACCGATTGGAGTCGAAGTCTTTGTATCAGCCATTATGAATTTTATAAGTAAAGGAGAATGAGATGAAGAAAATATACATCCTAGCGCTTATTCCAGTTCTTTGTTTAGTAGTTGGGCCAATATTTGCGAATTCAGTTACTCCTTACGTATTAGGGATGCCATTTTTATTATTTTGGGTATTATTATCAGTGTTTATTACATCTCTTTGTATGGGGCTTGTGTACGTGTTTGATCCTGCTAATAAGGAGGATGTAAAATGACTGCATTACTTATCATTATTTTATTTTTGTTTCTCGCATTATTTTTAGGGATTCGGGCACAACATGGAAAAGATATGGATTTAGAGCAATGGTCAGTTGGGGGAAGCGGATTTGGCACTATTTTTGTTTTTCTCCTTATGGCAGGTGAAATTTATACGACGTTTACATTTTTAGGGGGAAGCGGTTGGGCGTATAGTAAAGGCGCGCCTACCTTTTATATTTTAGGTTATGGCGCTTTAGCTTATCTTTTATCGTATTTTTTATTGCCACCGATTTGGAAGTATGCGAAAGAGCATAACCTTGTTTCACAGTCGGATTTTTTTGCGAAGAAATATAGAAGTAAAGCGCTTGGACTTATTGTCTCAATTGTTGGTGTTGTTTCCATCATCCCATATCTTGTTTTACAGTTAAAAGGACTGGGAATTATCGTTTCAGAAGCGTCTTACGGAAGGGTGTCACCTGTTGTTGCGGTTTGGATTGGTGCCATTGTTATAACTATATATGTAATGGTTTCAGGTATACACGGTTCAGCTTGGACGGCTGCTTTGAAGGATATTATGATACTGTTTATCGTTATGTTTTTAGGTATATATTTACCGTATCATTATTATGGAGGATTTCAGCCGATGTTTGAAGCTGTAGAAGCAGCGAAACCGGGGTTTTTATCTTTACCTGAAGAAGGAATGAGTATTTCTTGGTTTGTTTCTACTATTATATTAACGGCCCTCGGCTTCTATATGTGGCCTCATACATTTGCTTCTGCTTTTTCTGCAAAAAATGAAAAAGTATTTCGTAAAAATGCAGCAATTATGCCATTGTATTCTTTAGTGTTACTTTTCGTATTTTTTGCAGGGTTTGCTGCTATATTGCAAGTTCCTGGGTTAAAGGGAGCGGATGTAGATCTTTCGTTAGTCCGTCTTGCTTTACAAACTTTTGATCCTTGGTTTATTGGGATTATTGGTAGTGCGGGAGTATTAACGGCATTGGTTCCAGGCTCTATGCTTGTTATGGCGGCTTCTACACTGTTAGCGAAAAATATTTACCGAACGATCGTTCCGTCAGCTTCAGATAGACAAGTTGCTAAAGCCGCAAAGTTATTTGTACCTGCAGTAACGCTCGTAGCAGTTTTATTTACATTTAAAGGAGGAGAAACAATAGGAGCCCTTCTTTTAATGGGATACAGTATCGTTACGCAACTTTTCCCTGCACTTGTATGTAGCTTGTTTCCACGCCAAATTATTACGAAGCAAGGAGCGATTGCAGGAATGGGAGTTGGGCTGTTAGTGGTCGCATATATTACCTTATCTGGTTCAACTATAGCCACGATGTTTCCGAGTTTTCCGCAGTATATAAAAGATTTGAATGTAGGTATAGTCGCATTGTTAATTAATATGATTGTGATGTTTGTAGTTAGTGGATTTACAAAAGGTGTATCTATAAAGAAAAACAGTATAATAGTAGAAAAGTAATTCGTTTATTGGAGCTATCTTTGTAAAGAGATAGCTCTTTTTTGTATATATTTCCTTCTATTAGCGGAATCTAACTAAAAACTTGTTGAAAAGGAAGTTAGGTGGGGAAATTGTTAGAGCTTGAAGGTAACTTATTTGAAGTTATGAAAGAAATTAGGGATGAGTTAGGTTCACCTAATGATTTAACAATTAGAGAAGTTGCTCTTGCTGGGAGTTTTACACGTTGTGCGGTTGTGTTTTTATGCGGATTAACAGATAAGGATAATGTTTATAAATATGTCATTCGCACACTGCAATACGAAGAAATTCAAAATGAGGAAGCTGTTGTTCAAACGTTATTGGATCGTTTTATTTCTATCGCAGAAGTGGGTGTAAAGACGAAGTTTCCAGATATTATGAATGCGATTTTAGCGGGAGATACAGTTATATTAATTGATAATATTCAAACTGCTATCGTTATTAATAGTAGGGCTTGGGAGAAGCGAAGTTTAGAGCCACCAGTGACAGAAGATTTAATACGCGGACCGAGAGTTGGATTAAATGAAGATATTAATGTGAATAAAATGTTAATCCGACGCAGTTTACGCGATCCAAAGTTGAGGTTCCAATCTTATATTATGGGGAAGCGATCGCAGAAAGAAGTAACCCTAGTATATATAGAAGATATTATTAATCCTCACATTGTAAAAGAGTTAGATCGCCGTCTTCAATCAATAGTGACAGATGTCGTTTTGGAAACAGGTACGATTGAACAATTAATTCAGGATAATAATTTATCCCCATTTCCACAATTTTTGAATACGGAGAGGCCTGATAATATTATAGCCTCATTAGCGAAAGGGAAGGCGGCCATTTTAGTAGATGGATCCCCATTTGCTCTTATCGCGCCACTCGTATTTGTTGATATTTTTCAATCTGTAGAAGATCATTACGAGCGCTGGGTGATTGGAACGTTATTAAGATTTTTACGTATGGGATCAGGTATAATTGCGGTTTTGTTACCAGCTATGTATGTAGCACTTGTATCTTATCATCAAGGACTTATTCCTTCTAAACTGGCTTATTCAATTGCGGGTGCGAGGGAAGGTGTTCCGTTTCCAGCATATATTGAAACGTTAATGATGGCCTTGACTATGGAATTAATACGAGAAGCTGGAATCCGATTGCCGAAACCGATGGGACAAACGATAGGGATTGTAGGAGGTCTTGTAATTGGAGAAGCTGCGGTAAATGCAGGAATTGTAAATCCGTTTTTAGTTATTATTATTGCGGTTACTGCGATTGCTACGTTCTCGCTTCCTGTATATAGTATTACAATTACGTTCCGAATTTTACTTTTTGTCTTTGTATTAGCTGCAACGGCTTTTGGGTTGTATGGGATCATTCTAGCTCTGATCGCACTTGCTATTCATATTACAAATTTAACGAGTGTTGGTATACCGTATACAACTCCAATTGCTCCTGCATTTTATAAAGATTGGAAAGAAGAATTTATTCGCATGCCAAAATCGATGTTGAAAGATAGACCAGAGTACTTACAAACAAAAGATTCTACAATACGTCCAAAGGAGCGAAAATAATTGAAACCATTTGAGTATGGCGATGAAGAGATTGGATCTCGGGAAATTGGATTTGCGGTATCGTCAACAATTATTGGTATAGGGGCATTGTCTATGCCAAGAGATATCGCTAGCCAAACTTTATTTTCGGACGGTTGGGTTATTTTGCTTTTGGGTGGATTGGTCTGTGCAGTTTTAGGCTGGTTTGTGACGAGAGTGGCTATCTTATTCCCAAAACAAAACTTTGTTCAATATACGAGTGCGCATTTGACGAAGCCTGTTGCATACACAATTAGTAGCATTTTAGTATTAACGTTTGCTGCTTTGACAGCATATGAATCGCGAATGATTTCAGTTATTTCTCAAACGTATTTATTTAGTGATACACCGATACAACTACTGTCTTTCTTTTTCTTATTAGTTGTTATTTACGGAATAGCAGGATCAAGAGCGGCCTTATTAAGGTTAAATGTTTTATTCTTACCTATTGTTTTAATTGCGATAGTGCTTCTTTCTTTATTGAATATAAATTTAATGGAAATAAATAATTTACTACCAGCTTTTCAAACTAAAGTAAGTCAATATGCTGTTGGAGTTAAAAATTCTATTTTTACGTTTATTGGATTTGAAGTAGCTCTGTTTTATGCGGTGTTGCTAAATGATAAGGCAGCGAAAAAAGCGCCAATGGCAGTTGCGAAAGCGGTGATGGTAAACGTGTTGTCGTACATTTTAATTTATGTAACTTGTATTAGTGTTTTTACGTATATGACAACACGTGGATTGACATATCCAACAATTGAATTAGGGAAAGAAATTGAAATTGGTGGAGGATTTTTAGAAAGGTTTGATGCGATTTTTTTTACGACTTGGATTATTACTATTTATAACACTACGGCAATGTATTATGACGTCGCATCTTTATTGTTTTGTGCTATGTTTCCGAAAGTGAAGAAACATATTTTTATTTTCGTAAGTGCCCCGATTATTTTTATGGTGAATATGATACCTAGTAGTTTGAATACTTTATCAAGTTATGGGACTTATTTAGCTTGGATAGATATGGGAGTTGTTGTGTTAGCGCCTTTGCTCGTTTTAATTGTATATAAAATAAAAAGAAGGAATGGTGGAAATGAAACACCTTCTTAAAATTATAATGGTTATGGCTTTAACTGGATGTATGAGTGGGTGTTCTGAGTTAGAAGAGATAGAAGAAAGAGGATTTGTAGTAGGAGCGGCTTACGATATTGTGAAGGAGAAGAAAGCGAATCCAATTATGAAAGGGACCTATCAGATGGTACTCCCCAGTAAATTGTCTCAACAGGGCGGACAAGGGGGTGGGGGGGATAGCGAAAATTATATTAATGTTAGTGCGAAAGCAGATAGTGTGTTTGAACAAATAAGAATAATCGCTAAAAAAATTAGTCGAACATTATTTTTCCCTCATATACAGGTGATTATTTTCTCTGAAGAATTACTTTCACATCCATACATTTTACAAAATACGTTAGATGTATATATTCGCGATCATGAGATGAGAAGAAATATTCGTTTGTTCGTTTCTAATAAAAATGCCGAAGCTATTTTAAAACAAAGTGCCAAGCCTGAAAATTTACCGGCGCAGTATATTGATATGTTAGCTGAACACCCTCCGAAAAATGCCCAAATGATTGAGGCTGCAAGAATTGGTGAGGTGCAGGAAAAGATGATCTCTAACCGAAGTTTCGTATTGCCTATTCTGGAACTAACAAAGCAAGGAGTACAAATGAACGGTGCAGCATTGTTTCGTGGAAAGGATAATAAGTGTGTAGGCAATTTGAGTGGGGAAGAAACATTAGGGATGAATTATATAATAGGTAAAAAAATTGGAGGTTTTTTTACCATCCGTAAAAAGAATCAACTTATTACATATGAAATTCATAAGTTACGTCGAAAAATTAAAGTATCCACAACGAATGCTACAAAACCGAAATTTAATATTCATTTATTTTTGGAAGGTACAATAGCTGAGTTGCACTTTAGTGATCATAAAAAGGTTTTGAATGAAAAGCGTTTAGAGAGGGATATATCGGAAGAAATGGAGGAGCGTATTCAAAAATCGATTAAGCTTGTTCAAAAAAAATATAAGGTAGATGTATTAGAGTTAGGGGAAGTGTATAAACGACATAATTATAAAGAATGGACAAAAATAAGTAAGAATTGGGATCAAGGCGAAAATTACTTTAGTAATGCTGAAATTACTGTTCATGTTCATCCAACAATTGAACATTCAGGTTCAGCTTTACCGAAAAGAGTGAAATAAGGTGATATAAGTTGTTTACTGGATTGGGAATTAGTTGCACGATATTAATGGCGGTGCTGCCAGGGGCTATATATTTCATTCATAAAAAACTCACAACGTATGGAGCGCAGCCGTGGAATACTGATGTGCAAAAAAAGAAACCTGAATGATCTTCAGGTTTCTTTCGGGCAAAGCATATGTGAAGGGGGATGCCTTCTATGTATGCTTTGTTTTATACAAGCCCTAACCAATGTACCAATTGTGTAGAGAGGAATGTAACAACAATGGCGATAACGGTAGGGATTGCAAACGATAAGAATGTCCATTTTGCACTTTTTGTTTCTTTGTATATGTTAACCAGTGTTGTTCCGCACGGGAAATGAAGAAGTGAGAACAACATTGTGTTTAACGCTGTTAACCAAGTCCAGCCATTTTCTAGGAATAGATTTTTAATTTGATTAAAATCATCTATTTCAGTTAAAGCCCCAGTTGATAAGTAAGACATTAATAAAATTGGGATTACAATTTCATTAGCGGGTAGTCCAAGAATGAATGCAGCTAGAATAAACCCGTCAAGTCCTAACATTTTAGCAAATGGATCTAGGAAATTTACAAAATACATAAGTAAGCTTGTGTCACCGATAAAAATGTTAGCAAGTAACCAAGTTAATGCAGCCGCAGGGGCAGCAACAACTATAGCTCGTTTTAAAACGTAGATTGATTTATCGAGTGTTGCCCGAACAATTGTATTCCAAACTTTTGGCTTGCGGTACGGAGGTAACTCAAGTGTGTAGTGAGTTGGAACCCCTTTTAAAGCTGTTTTTGATAGTACCCAAGAAACAGTTAATGTCATAATAACACCAATTACAACCATTCCAACTACAACGCCAGCAGTAACCAATGTTTGCATACTGCCTGTATAACCAGCAGCCATAAATAGTGAAGCCATTAAAATTAACATAGGCCAGCGACCGTTACAAGGAACGAAGTTGTTCGTTAAAATTGCTAGCATACGTTCACGTGGTGATTCAATGATACGTGTTGACATAATGGCTGCTGCATTACAACCAAATCCCATTGCCATTGTTAAAGATTGTTTCCCGTGTGCACCAGATCGTTTGAATAAGCGGTCCATATTAAACGCGACACGTGGTAAGTATCCGTAGTTTTCTAATAGCGCGAACATAGGAAAAAAGATTGCCATAGGGGGTAACATAACACTAATAACAGCACCGATACCACGGAATAAACCAAGTATTAAAATGCCATGTAACCATTCAGGTGCATGAGCAGCTTGGAACCAAGATGTTAAATATCCTTCAGCCCATCCGAAGAATTCGGCAATCATATCAGATGGTACGTTAGCACCTGCAATTGTAAGATAAAAAATAATAGATAAAATACCGAGCATAATTGGGAATCCCCAGATTGGAGATGTGAAAACTTTATCTAGTTTTTCGGAACGATATAATTTATCAGTATTTGTATATTGAACGGATTCTTTACATATGCTTGCAGATGTTCGGTAAATATCTCCGACTATATCATCTCGTATATCTTCTTTTGAAAGTGTTTGTGCGTGTTGAATAATATAGTCTAATGGAAGAGCTTTACTGGCTGAGTGAGATTCCATTAATTACGACCTCCCTTACAAGCGGTTCATTATGGTGTTTTTGAAGTGTAGTTAAGAAATTTTTATCTCCATCTAATATACGTAACGCAATCCAACGTGCTGGATACGTATCACCGAACACTTTATAAATTTGTGGTTCTAATTCTTGAATCATATTTTCGATTTTTTCGCTGTAAGTAATTTTAATTGGTGTTGGAATTAGTTTTTTATTTGCTACTTTCGCAATAACATTTAGCAAATGACCAATACCCACTCGATTACGTGCTGAAATTTTAACGACAGGTACACCAAGTGATTTTGCTAATTTCTTTTCATCAATAACAATGCCTTTTTTCTCTGCTTCATCAATTAAGTTAATGCAAATGACTACATTATTTGTCATCTCCATCACCTGTAGTGCTAAATTTAAATTTCTTTCCATAGCAGTTGCGTCTATGACAACTACAGTTACTTCTGGTTTTTCAAATATAATATAATCCCTCGCTACTTCTTCGTCTGCGGAATTTGAGTATAGCGAGTAAGTTCCGGGTAAATCTATTAATGTATAATTACTTCCGTTATGTTCATATTCTCCTTCAGCTTTTAAAACAGTTTTCCCCGTCCAGTTTCCAGTATGTTGTTTTAAGCCTGTTAAAGTATTAAATAATGTACTTTTCCCGGTATTCGGGTTACCAGCTAAAGCGATACGATGTTTGCTCATCTGAAATCATCTCCTATTAATACCCCGAAAATAAGGGAGCTTTCTTCTTTGCGTAGTGCAATAGTTGTGTTGCTCACTTGATAAGCGACCGGATCTCCAAGTGGACTGCGTTGCAATACTTTAATCGTTGCCCCAGGGATAAATCCCAAATCTAATAAACGTCGTTTCATAGTTCCTTCTAATTGTATCTTCTCAATTTGTACAAATTCCCCTGTTTTAAACTCGGAAAGGGGTTTAGTATTAGCCGATACCATAAAAGTTACCTCTTCTCTATATTGTTAGTGTTAGTTTAAAAAGTTTCCTTAGGTAAACTTTTTGTTAGTAATATAGTAGACTACATTGGATGATGCTGTCAATTAGTACTTTAAAAATATTCATTTAATTTTAGAATTGTTCCAATTTATTTAGTTGTACTAAAAAATATTACTGAAATTCTTTTTAATGTGCATAAATTAGGCGTGAAAAAGTTACAAAATACAGCGGAATTGTAAATGTAACTTTAACTAAAAGGGAAAAAGATAGAAAAACATTTACATTGAATTTACATTGTTAAGAATAAATTTACATTACAGCATAGTTAGTGTGGTTTTTGTTTGCTTCTTTAACTACAAATGTTGGGATTCCTAGCTTTTAAGGATTATTATCGTCATTTACTTAAAATTAAAAATTGCTTAACACTCACATAATATTGTTGTCCTACAATGAATTTGTGTTCGAAAGAAAATGAATTCGAAAAGCGATAATCCAAATGGGGGTACAAGACATGGTTATGAAAAAAGGTATTAAATTTTCTTTAGCAGCTTTAGTGGTAGCAGGAGCATTAGTTGGGTGTGGGAAAGCAGAAGATACAACTAGTAAAGAAACTGCTAAAGGAAGCGATAATACAAAACAAGAATTATCAGGTACGATTGCAGCAGCTGGTTCTACAGCTCTTCTACCTCTTGCGGAGGAAGCTGGAAAGAAATTCATGGAGAAAAATTCAAAAGTTTCTATTCAAGTCCAAGGTGGCGGTAGTGGAACTGGGATTAACCAAGTAGCATCTGGTGCAGTACAAATTGGTAATTCAGATGTTCCGGCCGGAGATAAAATAAAAGATGCTGAAAAGGCGAAAGAATTAGTAGATAACAAGGTAGCGGGTATTGCATTCGCTCTTGTCGTAAATAAAGATGTAAAAGTTGATAACTTAACGGTGCAACAAGTACAAGATATCTTCACTGGAAAAGTAACAAACTGGAAAGAAGTAGGCGGAAAAGATGAAAAAATCAACGTAATTAATCGTCCGGCTTCATCTGGTACACGTGCTACATTTGAAAAAACGATTATGAAAGACGCGAAAATTAATGATGGAACTGGTACAACACAAGATTCTAACGGTGCAGTAGAGCAAGCTATCAATTCTACTCCAGGTTCAGTAAGTTATTTAGCAATGTCTTATATGGTTGGAGATAAAAAAGGTGCACTACAAACAGTGAAAATTGATGGTGCTGAACCGAAAGTTGAAAACATTGCGTCTGGTAAATATCCATTCTGGTCTTACGAGTATATGGTAACAAAAGGTGAAGCGAAAGAAGCAACAAAAGCTTACATCGATTATGTAAAAGGTAAAGACTTTGAAAAGCAAGTAGAAGATATGGGCTACATTCCAATGTCTAAATTAAATAAGTAATAAAGTTTTATGGGGCTGGCTGCAAGGTCAGTCCTGTTCATTTCAATCTGCGAAGTGGGGTCTGTCCTGTGATGAAGGGGAAAAAACAAATTAATTACGTGAAAAGTGAATATATAGGAAGATCACTTGTTACGTTTTGCGGTATTTTTATTGTTTTAATTACATTAGCTATTATTGCATTTATTTGTGGTAAAGGTATTCAATCTTTTACACAAAGTGGTATCTCGTTTACTGAGATGTTAACATCGACAAAATGGAATCCAAATGCTGATCAAGGATCCTTTGGGGCTTTGATTTTCATTGTAGGTTCAACGGTGGTTTCGTTAGGTGCGGTCATTATTAGTGCACCAATTGCTATAGCTCTTGCTATATTCATGAATTTAATTTCGCCGAAGTTTGGAAATAAAGTATTGAAGCCTGTTCTAGAATTGTTAGTTGGTATTCCTTCGGTTGTATACGGATTATTAGGGGTTACGATTTTAGTACCACTATTACGTGATTCGTTTGGGGGAGTGGGCTTTAGTTTAATTGCAGGTATTGTTGTATTAAGTATTATGATTTTACCTACTATTGCTAGTATCGCTTCTGATGCAATACGTTCTGTTCCATTTGATTATTTAGAAGCTTCTTATGGTCTAGGATCAACGAAATGGCAAGCGATTAGCCGAGTGATTGTTCCTGCTGCGAAAAAAGGGATTTTAACAGGTGTTGTTTTAGGCTTAGCGCGTGCTTTCGGTGAAGCGCTAGCGGTTCAAATGGTAATCGGGAATACGATTAAATTACCAGAAGGAATATATAGTCCAACAGCGACGTTAACTGGTATTTTAACAATGGACATGACGAATACATTGAACGGAACTGCTTGGAACAATGCGCTATGGACTTTAGCGATGATTTTACTTGTTATTTCATTCCTGTTTATTTTAGTAATTCGAGCGATTGGACAAAGAGGTGAGCGATAATAATGAATGCAAGAACGGTAAATAAAGTTTGGACAGGTATCTTTTATGCGGTTGCGGCTTTGGTCGTAGCTATGCTAGTGTTCTTAGTGTTTGAAATTTTACAAAAGGGATGGGGATTTTGGGATCCTAATTTCTTGTTTGGAGAACCAAGTAATACAAGAGCTGGTGGTGGGATTGGTCCACAGTTATTCAATTCCTTCTACATGCTTGTTATAACGCTTATTATATCTATTCCTCTTGGGTTAGGTGCTGGAATATATTTAGCGGAGTATGCAAAACAAGGGCGCTTTTTAAATTTCGTTCGTTTATGCATTGAGACAATGGCGTCTTTACCTTCTATTGTTGTTGGTTTATTCGGTTTGTTGGTGTTCGTTACAATGACAGGCTGGGGATACACAGTAATGGGTGGTGCTCTTGCTTTAACTATTTTAAACTTACCAGGTTTAACGCGTGTTTGTGAAAATGCGATTTCAGAAGTGCCTCATAATGTAAAAGAAGCAAGTCTTGGATTAGGTGCAACGAAGTGGCAAACAATCGCTCGTATTATTATCCCATCTTCATTACCGCAAATTATTACAGGTATTATTTTAGCGGCGGGTCGTATATTTGGAGAAGCGGCAGCATTAATTTATACAGCGGGTTTAACATCCCCGATTTTAAATTCAGCAGCGGATTTCTCGAGCCCTGCGCATCCTTTAAATCCGTTTAGACCAGCTGAAACATTAGCGGTTCACATTTGGAAATTAAATTCTGAAGGAGTTATTCCAGATGCGAAGTTGATTGCGACAAAATCTGCAGCTGTATTAATTATTATGGTATTACTATTCAATGTTATTTCACGCTTGATAGCGTCTATATTACACAAGCGCTTTACAGGAACGAAAAGAAAAAGTAAAACAACGAAAAAGGTAAAAGCGGCATAAATTATAAAGGAGAACTCTCTATTTATAGATAGGGGGTTCTTTTGTATTTTAATATAGAAGGAAAGGATGTAATGATTGTTGAATTTGTGATTAATTATAAAGAAGAACAGATGTAATTTAGAGAGGAGTTTTAATTTGTTTTTTCTGCAAATGTCAGGTTTTCCTGGGTCAGGAAAATCGACAGTTTCTAAGTATATAGCGAAATTAACAGGTGCTGTAATTATAGATCATGATGTTTTGAAATCCGCGTTGTTAAAATCATTAAAAGTAAAAGGAATTGAATCAACGATTGTTGGTGGGCTTGCGTATGATGCCGAATGGGTATTGATCGATTCTTATTTAGAACAAGGGCATAGTGTTATATTGGATAGTCCGTGTTTATATGAGGGAATGGTTGAAAAAGGGATTGAATTATCAAATAAACATGGTGTGAAATATAAATATATTGAGTGTTATCTTAATGATATGGAAGAGATTAATAGGAGACTGCAAACGCGTAAGCGTATGATCAGTCAAATTGAAAAGGTGGAGTCGGAAGTAGGTTTTAAAAAGTGGTTAAATGGTAGTAAAAGACCTTCAAATAATGAATACCTTATTGTGGATTCTAGTAAACCTATAGAGCAATATGTGGAAAAAATGATGGATTATATGACTAAGTAGAGAGAAGGCGTTATCTTCATTTGTGAAGATAACGCCTTTTGTTTTTAAATATCAGGTGTTTCTGTAGAAGTGCTTATTTTCCTACGGGAGCGTCTTTTTCTCCCGATTTTATCTAATAGTTCATACATAACTGGAACGACTACTAATGTAAGAACAGTTGAGACTGCCAAACCGCCGATGACAACGACGGCTAAACTTTTTGATACCATACTTCCTGCTTGGGATTGGCCAAATAGGAGTGGGAGCATAGCAACGATTGTTGTAATAGCTGTCATAATAATTGGGCGTAGTCTAGTAGAACCTGCTTCAAGTAAGGCTTCTCTAGTTTCCATGCCGTGTTCCCGATTTTGTTGGACTCTTTCTATTAATACAATAGCGTTTGTAACAACAATCCCGATTAACATTAATGCGCCAATCAAGGAATTTACATCAACAGGTGTTCGTGAAATGATTAATCCTAAAATACCACCGACAGCAGCTAACGGTAAGGAGAATAGGATTGCAAAAGGAGCGCGTGCTTGCCCGAAGGTGATAACCATAATTAAATATACAATCCCGATTGCGATCCCCATAATTTTGAATAAATCTGTAAAATTCTCTTGCATAGATTCAGTAGCTCCTGCGATATTTACTTTTGAACCGCTAGGTAAATCTAAGTCAGTTATCGCTTTATTTACTGCTGTGTTTACTTTACTCAAGTCTTCATTTGAAGCTTCGGCGGTAATTTGAATTGTTTCTTTTCCGTCTTTATGGAAAATTTCTGTTTGCGTTTGTTTTTCTGAAATAGTTGCGATGTCTTTTAAAGGAATTGGTCCATTAATAGGTGATAGTATGTTTGTATTTAAAATATCTTCTTGTTTAGTAATGTTTTCCTTTTTATGTTCTATCATAATAGTAGTTTTTTCATTATTAATTGTAATTTCGCCAATAGGTGACTTCTTCATAAGGAATGCTACTTGTTGCGCAACTATTTCTGGTGTTAAACCTAGTTGTTCAGCCTTTGTTTGATCAATATGAATTTGCCATTCTTTCTTAGAGTCTTCTAAATTCGTTTTTACTTTAGAAAGATCATCCATGCTTTTTAGTTTTGTTTCGACGATAGTAGCCGCCTCTTTTAAATCTGCTTCGTTAGTAGCTGTTACGTTAAATTGTAAGTTGTTGCCGCCACCAGAGCTTGAATAACTTGTTTTTATATAATCAAGTTCAGCAGGTTCAAAAGTTTTATTTTCCTTTTTTAACTCTTTAATATATTGATCAATATCAGAACCTTTTTTAAAGACTACAAATATACTAGTAAGGTTATTTTTAGTTGTTTGCCCCCATTGTGCATCTTCTGCGCTAGATCCCATTCGTAAAATAACGTCTGTTACATCTGAATTAGAAAGTAATTTCTTTTCGAAATCGAATGCTTTTTGTTTTTGAGCTTCAGCATTATAATCGGCTGGAAATGTCATGTTAATAGATAACATTGTGTCGTCCTCAGATTTTATGTTTGCTTTCGGTAGTAATATATAGGCTGCAATTGATCCTGCAAATAATAAAAATGCAGTAAGTAGAATAATGAATTTATGAGAAAGAGACCACTTTAACGTAGCAACATATCGTGATGAAGAACTTGGCTTTCGATGCTTTGTTTTTTTGAGTAGTAAAAAAGCCATAAGTGGAACAACTGTTAGTGCAACGATTAAGGATGATAGAATAGAATATACAACTGCTAATACCATAGGTAACATTAATTTTCCGATTGCTCCTGATACGAGGCCGATAGGTAAAAAAACAGCGACGGTTGTTAAAGTAGAAGAAGTAATTGCGACGGCGACTTCTTTCGTTGCATCAAGAATAATATTTTTAGAGAAAGAATCTTTTTGTAAACGGCGGAAAATATTCTCGATGACAACGATACTATCATCGACGAGACGTCCAACCGCAACAGCTAAACCACCAAGGGTTAAAATGTTAAGTGTGATGTTAGATTGATGTAGTAAAAAGAGTGTTAATAAAATAGATAATGGAATACTGACAACAGCGATGAGTGTTGTTCGGAAGTTACGTAAAAAGATTAAGATAATTAGAGTTGCAGCGATTGCTCCAAGTATTACTTCTTTTCCCATGCTAGTAACAGCATTTTCAACTTGTTCATGGGTTGAAGCCAAAAGTTTAATAGAAAATTGATCTTTATATTCCTTATTTATCTCTTTAACTTTTTTATCAATCTCTTTTCCGATGGCAACTGCATTTTTACTCGGTTCTTTCATGATGATTAATCCTGTTCCTTCTTCGCCGTTTATATGTGAGATTGTATCGTAGTGTTGTTTGATTTCGATTTGAGCAATGTCTTGTAATTTCACTTGGGGTGCCACAGTGATGTTTTTAATGTCATTTACATTTTTTATGTCCCCGATGACGCGGAGATTGTATTCTTCTTGATTAACAGTAATTGCCCCAGCTGGAGTAGAAGTTTCTTTTCCTTGTAAAACAGTTAGTACCTGCTGTGATGTTACGTTTTTGTTTTTTAATTGGTTCGGATCAAGTACGATAGATAATTCAGAGGTGGATTTTCCGAAAAACATAACATTAGCAACACCATCAATGTTTTCGAGTTGTGGTACGATTTCTTTTTCAATTTGTTTTTCATCTGCTTTTGAA
>NZ_CP012100.1:300000-509170 GCF_001182785.1 Bacillus thuringiensis
ATGTAGCTAATTTTAGGGAATATTTTCTCTACAACGCTCGTTGCCATCGAGCGTTTTTTCATTTTTAATAGATAACTACCTAACAATCTGTTAAAATTTAGTTACCGATATGTGTAACAACTGGCCTGTGCTTCTGTACGGGCTTTTTTGATGCTTTCAGGCATCATAATACTCAGGAACCAGTCTATTAGGTAGGGCACCCTATTAGATTACCGAATATTACGAAAAGCAAGAGCTTGTCGTATTCACTCTATAAAAACGCTATTACAAACATAATCCCTTTTGGCTCCTATGGATTATCAACTTTTTTCATAATTTTTATCTTTGTTTTTTTATATTCATAATTTCGTAACATCTTTATATAATGTTTTAATAGATTTTATGTTAGACTTATAACATTCCAAGAAGTCCTTTACTTTTAGAATCGACAATTCTTCAATACCCTTAGTCTTGCCCTACATCCCCTGTAGGGCTTTTATCATTAGCTAGGGTGGTTATACCTCAACCTTATCTGTTCTGTTATGCACAACTCTAGTTCTTAAATTCCTTATGATCCACAAGATTTTCTTTTGTTCATATTCATCACGCTGCTGCTTATTCTTCATCTTGTTACCATCCCATTTTTTGTCCCAGACATCTATTCATTCGGTGTACCAGGTATTCCAATAAACATATTACTGACGATACTATTACCAGTGATAATGTGCTTTCCTCCATCATTTACATCGCTGCCCTATCGATTTCTGGAATAATTCCGCGTTTCGTTAGTATTTCATGAATAAATCTGTACTCATTGTAAACACTCCTCATAATTTTTTTAATAACAAAGCAAATCAACCATCTTCTCTGTTTTCTTAGAAATTTTTTTATAATAAAGAAAAGCTGATGGATAAAACCTCCATCAGCTTTTCTATTTCTTGCTATTCAATTAGAAGCTAACTGTCGCTGCTTCCTCTCCTGAATTAATCATTCGTTGTTCAATCTTTCCTAGCAGTTCCTTTATCTTACTTGAATAAAGTTTAACTGCTTTCGTAGATTGAGCATTCTTAAGCTCTTCTGTCCATTCTGCTAAATCTTCCTTTTCTTGATCATCTAGATAATCAAAAACTTCCTTTCGAGACATGGGGCTCACCTCAACTTAACTCTTTGTATTTGGCCGTTACATAACCAAATCTCCTCATCTCTCTATTTCTATTTATAACAGATTACTCCTCTTTTATTCCTTATTCTTTTTTTCGAGTTCGGTCAATTTCTTTGAAATAGACTGAAGCTCGTCAGTTTTTACTTGTTCCGTCGCCAAACGATTGTGCAGCAGAAAAGCTTGCCCTGAAATCCCAGCAAGAATACTCACCTTAAGAATATCCATCATTGTTTCAGGGTTAAACATTGCAACACCAACGAGTGAAGCAATACTGCCTACAAACATCTCTCCCAAGAAACCCGGGTGAAATGCAAGCTTGCTCTTACGAGGCAACAAAAACTTTTTGTTTGTGATGTAATGACTAGCCAATCCTGAGACCATACCAGCCACAACTGACACAATTACTGTAACCAACATAATATGCACCCCTTTTCGAAAAACTTTTGACATTGCAGCAGCAGTTTCTATTTAATAATTAATTCCTATGACATAGCATCACCCCTTTCAGGCAAAAACAAATAACCTTCCAGGAAAATGAATTGTTTACACAATGAAATAAAGTAACATAAAGTTCCTTTTTGTGTAATTTCATTAACCCGAAAGGCTATAAGTAGTTAGTGATATAAAAAAGAAAAATAAAAAAATGCAACTAAATTATATCACAATGAAGTTCGTTTTATCTTTAAATTCAGAAAATTTATTCTGTTATTTAACTTTCTCAAGTTAACAAATCAAATTCTTTGATACCTTTACACTAATAATTCGAAAGCCTGATTATTATTTATTTTTTCAATCTGCCATCAATTATGCTATAGATTACACTACAATTTTGATAAATATAGAATTCCAGTATTTCAAATGCTACCTGTTTTTCTTCAACGTTTTCATAATTGCATAAATTTATTATTCTCGTTCCTGTCTCTCGTACTAACCACAATACCTTTCGCTCAAATAAGAAATAATAATATATATCAAAGAAATAAAAATCTTCTTGATATCCTATTAACTTATTTCGTATTATATTTTCCATCTTTATCAGCTCTGGATAATTTCCCAAATCTATTTCTGACGGTGCAATACAGGTATTCCCTCCTAAATTTTTTTCAAGAATTAGTAATGTCTTCAGTACTTCGTTAAAACTGTTGTTTTTTGTTTCTTTTCCTTCTTTCCATTCTTTATTTTCGCGATTATAAATAGACACATTCATCAATATACACTCCTCTTTTTATCGTTTTTATTAAAATAAAGTTCTATTACGAATGTTACTAGTTACCATCTTATTGTAACTATCTTCAATTACATGTTGTTCTTTTTGATACTGATCCCATTCAGCGGCTGTGATATACGAGATAACATCTCCTACATGAATATAAACCGTATCACCTACTTTAACGCCTTCGAGTTCTGTATCGATGCTTAAATCGATATTTTCAATTCTAATTAATCTTTTGTTAATTAGTTTCCCTTTAGTTATTTTCCATCGATAAGCATTTAAGGTAACAGGATGTATTGTTTCTGAAATTCTCAATAAATGATTCAAATTATCACTCCTTTTTTAAGCAAAATAAAAAAGCAACCTAAAAGGAGAAGACATAACACATTAAAAATGCGTACTCTTCAACCCGATAGGTTGCTTTAATTACAGAAAGGAAAAAGAAAAAAGATTATATACTTATTATACCATACCAATAACCAAAATCATCCAATTCATATATAAAATTAATGTAGCCACTTTATAATTTTTATGAACATATAATTCTTAATCCTCAAAATAAAAAACCAATATTTTTATCTTTTCATTACAATACATGTAAATTTTATTTACATTTTTTCTAGTGAGAACCCAATACCAATCAAACAATGATTTTAAAGCATCATCCACCAAACGCTTTCACTCTCCTCAATTATTAACTTTAAGAAGTTAGTTAATTATTACAGAAAGAAAATATTAAGATTTTATGTTACAATAATTATTTGTTTCGTATATTAGAAAGGAGAAATTTATGAATCTAATTAAAATTAAGATGACTGCATTATGCTTTATATTATTTTTATCAGCATGTTCATCAGCTCAAAATGACTATGATTATAAGAACGACAAGGATGGTTATCTAGAAGCTATCGCAAAAAAGGAATATGAAATTGATAAAGAGTTGGAAGAAGTTGAAGACACATCAATTTCAGTTGATGAAAGAAAAAAATATGTCGATAAAGCAATTTCTATTATGAAAGAAGCAAAAAAGATTTCTCCACCTTCTGAATTTAAAACTGCAGATAAAGAATATGAAGAATATCTAGATTTATTTGCTAAGTTGGTGGATGAAGCAAAAGGAAGCCTTAAAAATGTAACTGCTGTACATGAAAGTTTTAGTGAAAAGGATTTAGAAAAGTTAGTGAAGCAGATTGAAGCTTATGAAAAATCCTTAGGTAGTGATGCGAAAGAGAGCCTGATTAAAAAAAAGCGGGAACATAGACGAGTAACACAAGAGGAATATCTCAAGATAGTTAGCGTAGAAATTAGGAAATTTTATGATTGTTTTGGAGATGGAAACCTATCTGGTCGAAGCTCATATGAAATAGAAACTCTTGTAAAAGATGCTAGAGAACACTTACATAAAATATCTGGTACTGCTCCACCTAAAAAGTTTGATAATGCTGAGAAAAAATATAGGGAAGCAGCAGAAAAATTCTACGAACTATTAAGCTTACTTAGTATTGATCCAGAGATGAAAGAAAATAATACATCTGAAAAAGTACCTGTTTTATTTGATGAAGGCGTTAAATTAAATAGTGAGTTTATGGATATGTTAAAAGAGGATAAATAATAGAGTAAATTCAATTAGATTTATTAGTTTTAAACAATTTATTTTAAAAACTAATGAAGTGTATGGACTTAAAAGTCCATACACTTCTACTTTTGCGATTGCACTCCCTAATGTAACGTTTTAAACTTTTAATTTTCTTGCCCCGATAGAATTTCTTCTTCGCAATCTGTGCAACATGTTAATATTTGATAACCACCTACGATTTTAGTATCATGAAAATCTGATTCTCTTCCACAAAATGTACACTTATTCATTATTCATTCTCCTTTCAATATTCCGTTTGATTCTCAAAATCAAATTACATGTGATTTGAACCATCAGTTTGCCGGCAAGTTTATGGTTCTTTTTGTTTGCGTCAAACTTATGCTTCCGGGATTTGAAGAATATTTTTAATGTCGTTTTTGTAACTTTTGAATAAAGTTTGATTATTTCTAATTAAAATAGAAAAATTTATCGTTTGATTTTTTTGAAATTTAAGGTTCGATTTATTTTTCATATGGGAATGCTATTCGTTTTAAAAATATAACCTTTTCACTCATAAGATAGAGTCTCATTTAATAAAATTCATCATACTCTGAACAAAAACTTTCTACTTGCTTATCATATAGTTTAAAGAAAGTATTCTGTGATACTTCTAAGACTAATGCTTGATCTTTTGTTATCCCCTGATATACTCCTCTTATTATTCTTCCAGTAAGTCCATGTGACATTACTATTACTTTTTCTTTATTCTGTATAGAACGTAGCCATTCAGATACTCTCTCTACAACTGAATCATAGCTTTCTCCACTAGGAGAATTAAAATACCAATTGTGATTATTAGTATTTTCCATAAGTTCTGGCCAAGATTTTTCAATTTCTTTTGTAGTTAAACCAGCCCATTTACCGACAGTGACTTCTTTTAATCGATCGTCCAGTTTAACTTTGTTTCTATCGTAACCTATAACCTCACATACTATTTCAGTACTTTGTTGCGCCCTTCCTAATGTACTGGAAATAAAATCCCAATCTTTAGAGTTATCTATTAGTACTTTTAGTAACTTTGCATTATTTTTGACTTGTTCAATGCCATCAGACGTTAGTGGTGAATCAAGTTCTCCCTGATACCGGCCTTTTACATTTAATTCAGTTTCTCCATGTCTAAGTAAATATATAATTTGTTTCAAACTCATACCCCCAAAATATTTAAAATCTAATACCTATTCTTTATAAAATTAAACAATCCCCTAATTTAATTTTAAACCAACCGACCAACTTAGCAAATTAAAATTATCTCAATCCCCCGTTTTTATGAAGAGCGAATGTTCAACGGATTACCCATAATGTAGAAAAATAACTAGAATTTACTTGGTTCAAAATCTAATTACTTTAAGCTATTAAACCAAACTTTCGCAATATAAAAGAATAAGGCTCTTGTCATCACAGGTTTTTTATCAAACTTTATTACAAAGTAACAGCATTCACGGCAAGCTTATGGGTTAATAATTAAACCATAGCAAAGTTATGCTTCCTTTTTCCTCGATTAATCCACTCCCTTTTTTCAAAAAGATGTGATTTCCGGCAAAGTTATACTTCCTTTAGTGGTAACTTTATGGGTAAAGTCACATTACATATTTTAAATAATTATTCTTTAATACCCTTATTTGTTAGATTAAACAGCTGTCTTTGTTCCTCAGTTACAGGAAATGCCCTGCTATATCCCTTTTTCGCATGAAATACCATATGATGATTTACAATCAAATATTGATTAACAATAAAATTCAACATATTATTAACCGCCAAAGCCGAGTATTGATTTGTAATACGTCTTTGTGGCTGCGATACTATTACTTGATCACACGAAATATCACTGGGTGCTATTGTATCCTCATCTGTTAAAACATCTGGATACAATTCAGCAACAGGTGCTAAAATTGTTTCACCTTTCACTCTTAACCCTGTTACTGTTTGCCCTGTATAACCGCTCTCTTCTTGTTGTTTAATAGTTTCCTCACTTGGATTTCCTTTTATTAAATCTACTGCATCATTACCTGTGTCTATATAAACAATATTTTCTTGTTCATTGAAAAATTGATGAAATTGTTGTCTTGAAAAATTATTATCGACGCAGCTGATAAGAATTTTTATTGATTCCTTTTTATTATTTACTTTCAATGAATCAAATAATTTCATTAAAAGATCAGTAGTTTCTATATACTCTTCAGAATATGACCGCAAATCAATTCCAAACGGATTAGAATATCTATTTGCTAATACGTCTGCTTTTTTCTTACCTATCTCATTTTTAATGAAATACTGATTTCTTAAGTTTTTCTCTTCAATACTATCTGCATCTGCTAAAATCCCCTTGATTTCCGTAATTCTAGAAGTAACCATTTGCTGCGCTACATACTGAGCCACTAATGATCCCGTACCACCAGTACCAACTTGAACAATATGAATAGGAATATCTACATTAAATGGATATAATTGAATCATATTTCGTCCACCTCATGAATTGCAGACTCTACAACCTCCACTTGTTCCAGTGGTCCATTAACATTAAAAGGTGATGCAAATACCTTTGTAAGGTCTACTTGTTGATGTAACCCATCTTTATAAATCCTTGCATGTATTGAAGGAAAATATCGATGTAATCTACCTACAATTACATAAATAATATTTGGAACAACCTCATTTTGATTATCCAATACACTTGGTATTTCACTCATATTATGATGTGAATGTATTTGAAGCACTAATCTCTTCTCCATTTGCATTAAAATATCAGTCTCAGGTTTAACCCAATATTTATTTACTTTTTGCTTAGGAAAGACTATTTCATAACACCCATTTTGATCAAGATATACTTCTGCATGTAATTCTAACTCTTTAGTAGCGTAGAATTTTGCATGCTCTATAAAAGTTTGAAGTATATACTGTGGTATTGGAAAGAAAGGTGTAATTTTAGTACTATTCCCTTTTTTCTTCATGTCAATGGATACTGTGATAATATTTTTATCTTTGATATAACCCATTATTACATGACCTTTTACCAATTCATCGTATCCTGAGTTCTCCATTCTTTCTCTCAATTTTTCTCCACTAATTTCCATGAAGTCTGGTTTTCCGTTATTAAGAATCTCTTCTTCACTAAAGTACTCTATTAAAGCATGTGTGTTACCCCAATACTTCACTACAGTTTCATTATTAAGCTTCCACAATTTATAATCTCTAATTATTGCATCGTTATTGGGTTTCTGTTTATTATCTTTTTGCTCTTTCTTAGATGCCTGCTGCTGTTTATTTCTATTAGGTTCTTTTAATCTTGATGCTCTATTTTCTTCGCTGGCCCTTTTTTGTTCCTCCATCTTTTGTATTGCCAAAATCGTTCCTTCATCTAAGCTATTTATTGTTTCGGCTCCATTTTTTTCACTTTGTTCATTTTCCTCTAATAAATAATCAAAAATATCAAGTTCTTTTTTACTCATAATAACTTCCTCCTTATTATTTTGAATTCTTAAATTCATTAACCAATTGCTTATATGTTTTCTTATATGAAACTAACCAATTATCATTAAATTCTTTTCCATCTAAAAAACTAAAAAGTTGGAAAACATCAGATTTATTTTTTAATTCTAGATCCTTCGAAATTCTATCCGGCGTATACATATCTGCACCGAATGGTAATTGGTGAAACCATCGTTCAAAAGCTGTTAAATTTTCTATTGTTGGAGGTTTATTCCCACCCATGCATATATTCCCACTATAGTAGACATTCGGAAATGGATATACATATAGTGGAGAATCTAATTTAATAGGTTCATCTTTCATCGCATATGCAAATGCACTCTGAAAAGATTTAACCCCTTTTGGATTTTGTAATACCGCGAGTACTAATAAGACCTTTGGAAAACCCACAATATTAAAAGTTAATTTTTCTTTATGATTACCTCTCCATAACTCAACTTTTCTACTTGCTTTCTCTAATTCCAAAAAATAAAAGTGCTTAATTCCATCTTTTGTACCAACAGAAAGATGCTGCTTTAAATTCTTAGGAATAAAACCTGAATCATAATTAAATTCAAAGTCTAATTCTTCCTTTGCTAGTGAAATAGACCTAGCAATAGATTTTCCAAGCTCCACCGCAGGAAATTTAAAATCCTTTTTTATTACTCCTAAATCATCCACAATCTTTGCTTCTACTATTGGAGAATGTTCCTCAATTTTTAAATAAATTGTCAAAGTAAGTCCTCCCAACAATTTCTTCTTTATATAGGCTAAAATTAAAATTTTCTTTTTCTTCTTGAACTTTTTTTATGAAATACACCACTTCAAATAGTTCAATCCAAGTAAATACGTCAAAATATTCAAATTGACTACACATAACAAAAGCAAATTCATTATCGAATTCGTTATCCACATCTTCTTTAAAATGGATTACCTTATCCTTAAATACATTCTTAATATCATTCATTTCATATCCAGAAGGTAGGGGAATGAAAACTAATATAATAGGTTCATCAAAATCTCCTTCAAATAGTTCATTCGCTTCACATTCTAGATACTCTCTAACAGTAGCTTCTTCTAAATATCCAATACAGTTAAGTATTCCTTCTACAAGCTCTGTATATGGATTGAAGCCATTATAGGAATAGAATTCTGCATTCCAATCTAATTTCTGGATTACAACCTCTTCAAATAATTCCGCTGGTACCCCTTCATTCTTCATTGAGATAAATAAAGAAATAAGATTTATTATTGTTAGATTAGAATTTTCTTCATGTTCATCCATCTCTAAACCTTCCCATATATCTATCATGATCAGGACTCCTTACTCTTTAATTAATATCAATAAATCTATATATCGATTCAATTTCTTTGTATCTAACACATCATGAATGTCTTCATGGATTACATAAAATACATCTTCATTAGCATAGTCACTTATTAAAACTAAATCCGGAAATATATCCTTTATATTTTTTAAATCGATGTTACTTTTAATTTGTAATAAACACGTATCATTTAAAAATAGCTTTTTATTGTATTCTCGAAATACTGAGTCTTCTAATTGAAATAAATATACTTCTTCCTCATCCATTAAAAATGCTGCTTGAAACTTACATTCATCATTTATCGATTGCAGTAACGCATTAACAAAATTAATATGGGCGCATTCACTATTAGACTCAATATCATGATCTTGAATAGCAATTTCGTAATCATCCATATTAGCTTTTGCTAGCAAGTCTTTAGAACTACAAATAAAATAGATTAATTGAAAAAAAGAATTGTACATGTCGTATATACCAGTAGTATCATTTCCAACAAAAAACTCTTCAATATCATTCCACATATAATCCCCTCTTTTTCTACCATTAAAAAAATGGGAAGTCTTCATCTGTTGTATCTGCATATTCAACATTTCCTGTGATTTCATCTAAAATAGTTTGATTTTCGAATAATTCAGGTCTCATGTAATCTGCAGCTGCTACTATTAATTCAAGTTGAAAGTTCTGATCCAATAACTCTTTAACCGAGAATGAATCTTTACGTATAAACTTTAGAACTTTCGCTAAATCAATAGGTACCATTAAATCATCCACATCTAATTCACGATTATTCATCTCTAACAAAGAATTCTCAAATTCTTTGTAATTAAAGACGGCCACTTTTTTTATTATTTTCATAGTCAATTTATCCACCCTTCTTAGAAAATAAAAAAGACAAGGAATTGATCCTCGTCTTTTTCATAACTGCAGTTAATTTTTCTCTTCATATTCGATTACCATAACCAAAAGCGGTTGGCCTTGTTCACGTTCCATGAACCCGCTCGGTGTTATTTTTTTAACTATTTTTCCATGATTATCACAATACTTTAAAAAACCATTCACTTCATCATCAATTCTTAACGCATCAGCAATAACAGTTCTAATTTGTAATAACATAATAAATTCCTCCTAATATTTTTTATTTTAAATATGTAATTTCAGAAATTCGAAATCCATCTATTTCTGGTACATATTTAAATTCCAGAATTAAGTCGTTTTGTTTTACCAAAAACAATCCTTTTTTTACTTTTGTAACAGTTCTTGGTTCTTCATAATTAAATAGACTTGGTTTACTTTTATAAGTAACTTTGTAATTCTTATTTGTACTAAAATAGTCTGATGTAAATTCATCAGCTAATTCTGCAGTTGTTACATGATTTCCTAAAAACATTTCTATTTCTTTTTTGTTTTGATAAATAGTTAAGTGACCGTTCTTATCAATATCATCAAATATTAATTTGAATTGCCCACCTAAGTCATTAATCACATTTTGTGATAATTCATCTTCAAACAAATAATCGTATTGAATCTTTTGTTTCAAATCTTCTACTTTGATTGGAGTTAAAGCATCAGTTTGAGGTTCATCCTTTATAAAGGTGTTATAAAAAACAAACATCATAGCTAAAACGCCTAACACTAAAAATAATCTTTTGATCTTCATAAAATCTTCATCCTTTCACAATGTGATGTTCTCCAAAAAAACGCAAAAAAGCCCTTTTCGGAGTTATATTTAAAAAGAAAGTAAAAGTAAAAAACTTAAACTATCTTTGAAAATCGAAACCCCGAAAGGGCTATAGTAGTTATGGATATAAAAAATTGAAATTAAAAAAAGGTATACTTAATTTTAACAAATTACACCTTTAAAAACAACAATCTTCAGAATATTTAATCCGTTAAATTTATGTTATGATGAATATTATAAACCCTCAGAATGGAGTTTGATTTACAATTGAAAAAACGTCTAATTTCTGTTTTTCCAATATTAATATTTATAATTGGCGTTACCTTACTTTTACTAAGACAGTTCGTTTTTTTTCCATATAAGGTTTCTGGAGTCTCTATGGAAAATACCTTATTTAATAATGACAAGGTTTTAATCAATCATCTCACCCATTCAATAGACGATCTGCAAAGATTTGATATAGTTGTTGTTAATTCCCCCCTAGAAAACACTTCTAATAAAAAAACAATTATAAAAAGAGTAGTTGGTTTACCTGGAGATAGAATAGAATATAAATCACAGATGCTTTATATAAATGGACTTCAGGTAAAAGATGCATACTCAAAAGGTAAAACAGCTGATTTTTCATTGAAAAATATTTATGGTTTCGAAAGGGTTCCAAATAATACAATTTTTGTATTAGGGGATAATCGTGAAGAAAGCTTAGACAGTAGATTTAAAGAAATAGGATTTATATCTTTGAATGATATTGAAGGTAAGGTAATTTTACGCTATAAACCATTAAATAAATTTATGAAATTTTAATACAATTAATTAAACATATAAAAAAGGTCCAACTGTAGGAAAGTCGGACCTTTTTAAAATATGATTTTGATTAGTTAAGTTCGACTGATAAAAAACTTATAGATGAACCTTCTAAAATCTTCGCTATTATAGATTTCTGCTAAAATCTTATTTAGCTACACCATTAAAATTTGATGCAAGTAATCCATTATCCTGCTCTTTAGAAGTTGTTCCTGCAGTTTTCTGTTCTGGTTTTTGTTCGGGTTTCTGCTCTGGCTTTTCTTTCTCAAGAACTATAACATTTACTGTTTCAGTTGAGCTATTTCCTACCTTATCGGTTGCCGTTACTTGAACTGATATTGTGCCTGGCTTACTTGTATCATACGCTCCTACTGTTATTACTGGATTTGGATCTTTATTATCTTTTACACTCACTAAACTTTCTGGACTTAATTTATCTCCCACATGTACGGTTACACCTTGTTTCGCTGTTATTACTGGTGCTTCCGTATCCTTCTCCTCTTCCTTTTCTACTACTTTTACTGTTACCGTTACAGTTGAGCTGTTACCCGTATTATCAGTTGCCGTTACTTGAACTGATATTGTACCCGGTTTACTTGTATCGTACACTCCCACTGTTACTACTGGGTTTGGATCTTTATTATCTTTTACACTCACTAAACTTTCTGGACTTAATTTATCTCCTACATGTACGGTTACACCTTGTTTCACTGTTATTACTGGTGCTTCTGTATCCTTTTCCTCTTCTTTTTCTACTACTTTAACGATTAGTGTTGTACTTGAGCTATTTCCTGATGCATCTGTTGCCGTTACTGTTACTTGAATTTCTCCTGCCTTACTTGTATCGTACGCTCCTACTATTACTACTGGGTTTAGATCTTTATTATCTCTTACGTCTACTAAATCTCCTGCATTTAAGCTATCTCCTACATAAACAGTTACACCTTGTTTCGCTGTAATTACTGGTGCTACTGTATCCTTTTCTTCTTCTTTTCCGACTACGTTGACGGTTACTGTTGTACTTGAGCTATTTCCTGATGCATCTGTTGCCGTTACTGTTACTTGAATTTCCCCTACCTTACCTGTATCGTACGCTCCCACTATTACCACTGGGTTTGGATCTTTATTATCTTTTACTTCTACTAAATCGCCTGCACTTAAACTATCTCCTACATGTATAGTTACACCTTGCTTTGCTGTAATTACTGGTGCCACTGTATCTTTTTCAGGTTTCTCCGGTTTTGTTGTACCACCATCATTACCATCTCCGCCTGTTGGTGGTTTTGTACCGCCTCCACCATCATTACCATCTCCACCTGTTGGTGGTTTTGTACCACCTCCACCATCATTACCGTCTCCGCCTGTTGGTGGTTTTGTATTTCCTCCACCATTATTACCTTCACCACCTGTTGGTGGTTTTATATCTCCCCCGCCACTATTACCTTCACCACCTGTTGGTGGTTTTGCATCTCCTACGTTACTAGAATCTCCAGAAGCTGGCGGTTTTTTATCATGATTAACTGGAGGCATTGAATTATCTGCAATAGCAACCCCATCATTGATATTTAAATCGCCACCAAATACAAAGTTCTTACTATCCTTATTATCCGAAACAGAAGGATTGTTTGTTGCTGATGCTATTGAAGTATTTAAATCTGAAAAACGATTATTTGATTTATCACCGTCAATAACTGATGCTAGATTTCTATCTGAATTTATAGCCGCGGTAGCAATTGAATCAGTTAAATCATCAAATTTCTTTTTAGTTTTGTTATTTTCAATGATTCCGGCTAAATTTTGATTAGAGCTACGTTTTGCATTATCAATGATTTCATCAAAATCGTTAGTATTTAAATTTTCATTCTTACTTTCATCTTTTTTCTCATCTTTCTTCTTTTCTTTTTCAGTATCTTTTTTCTTTTTAGATACTGATGCTGTTTTGGTGCTCTTTTTTTCCGAAGAAAACAGCGAGCAGCCTGAAACTACCCCAACACTTAAGGTAGTAGCAGTAGTTGCAAGTAAAACTTTCTTGAAGATTTTTGAATAATCTAAAGGCACAATCAATTCCTCCCCATTACTTAACCTGCACTTATAGTTGCAACAGATGTAGCAGAACTATTAGGTGTAGAATTACTAATTTTTTCGAGTAAATCTTTATTTCCAACCTTTTGAGCAAACTTTTTAGCTTCCTCAGATTTATTTAATTTCAAATAACTATTAACAATAATTCCTTCTCTTCTACCATCTAGTGGCACTTGATCTATTAATTTGATAACTTCTTCATGTTTGTTATCTAACGCAGCAATTTCAAAATTAATTAGTGAATTTTTAGTTTTAAGTTCTTTTACCTTTTTCAAGTTATCAACAGCTATATAATATGAAACTACTGATTCTGCAAAATCTTGCTCTAAGTCAATAGCCTTTTGTGCTTTACCGCTTAAAAGATAAGTAAATAAAACTGCCTTTTTATCTTCTTTTCCTAATTTTTTATAATCAACTTTATCAAATTCCAAGGCAGCATCTTGATATTTTTGAACTGCAGATAGCCTTAATCCATTTATTAAATTCGCATTAACTTCTAAACTATTTACATTATTTGCAGATGCAGCCTGTGAATTCTTCAAATTACTAAAGGCAAAACCTGCTACTACTAATAAAACAATTGATGCGACTCCTATAATAGCGTACTTATATTTTTTCATATTATTTAAGATTCCTTTTTTATCGATTACTACTTTCTCTTTTTGTTCAAATTTAGTTTCATTTGGTAGATCTCTTTCCTTATTTAAATTAATCTCATCACTTTCTGGTTCACTTTTAGCTACAACTATTTTTTGTCTCTGTTGTGCTTCTTTTATTTTCTTTTCTTCCTCTAATCTTCTTTTTCTTACTTCTTCAAGTTTTCTCTCTTCTTCCTTCCGTCGAGCTTCTACCTCTTTTCTTGCTTCTTCTTCGGCCCTTCTATGCGCTTCTGCTTCTGCTCGTTTTCTTGCTTCTTCCTCTGCTTTTCTACGCGCTTCCGCTTCTTCCTGGTTTCTTGCTTCTTCTTCGGCTCTTCTACGCGCTTCTGCTTCTGCTCGTTTTCTTGCTTCTTCCTCTGCTTTTCTACGCGCTTCCTCTTCTTCCTGGTTTCTTGCTTCTTCTTCGGCTCTTCTACGCGCTTCTGCTTCTGCTCGTTTTCTTGCTTCTTCCTCTGCTTTTCTACGCGCTTCCGCTTCTGCCTGGTTTCTCGCTTCTTCCTCTGCTTTTCTACGCGCTTCCGCTTCTGCCTGGTTTCTCGCTTCTTCCTCTGCTTTTCTACGCGCTTCCGCTTCTTCCTGGTTTCTTGCTTCTTCCTCTGCTTTTCTACGCGCTTCCGCTTCTTCACGTTTCCTTGCTTCTTCTTCTGCCTTTCTACGTGCTTCCGCTTCTGCTCGTTTTCTTTCTTCTTCTTCTGCCTTTCTACGTGCTTCTACTTCTTCACGTTCCCTTGCTTCTTCTATTTTTAAATCATTTTCAGAAGTGCCTGCCTGTTTTTGAATTGTAGTGATCCAATCAAGAGCTGGGTTACTATTTGAAGATTCATTTTTAGGTGAATTTACATTTACACTTTCTTCACGTTGGTTCCGCGGTTGTTCTGAATGCTCTTGTGGTATTTGCTCACTTATTGTATCTTTATAGACATCCTCATATTGTTCTTCTTCCTCTGCTAGTAATCGCTCACGTCGTTCTTTTTCTTGTCTAATCCTTTCTTTAATTACGTTTCTTTTTCTATTATTATGCATATAACAACAATGGCCTCCTTTCTATTGGTACCTCATAAATGAGAGTAATTAAATTATTTATCCTTCATAATTAATCATGAGATATTTCTATAGAAAAACTAAGGAAAAATAAAGATAATATTATTTTTTTAAGCATGATAAATAAAAAAGGATAAACAGGTAGCACCCATTTATCCTTCTTTTTATTTTACATCTATTGAGTTTTTAGTACATGTTATCCCCTTAACACACCCCTTTTTTAAAATTTTCAGACAGAAAAAGGATACAACACGCTCGTTATACTGTATATTCTGATGAATACAAAAATATATTTTCACACCATATTAAGTTCATCCATTACTTTCAACTTTTCATGTAATAGATTAAAAATTTCTTCTTTATAGTCACATTTCTTCAATTTTTTAATTGCTTCATCCTTTATTTGTGACACTCTTTCAGTTGTTATCATAAGTGCTTTTGCAATTTCTTTATGCAAATATACTTTACCATCTAGAAGACCAAAACATAGATTTAGTACCATCTTTTGCTTTGGGTTTAATACTTCATCAAATATTAACCATATCTCGTAATTTAAGTCTTCAATTACCATCTCATTTGTTGACGGAATTGCTGAACTATCATCATAGAATGGATTTAATATACCTATATCTTCATTTATTGTATCTACATCCAAAGTAATAGTAGTAGCTCGCTTATAATATACGTTGTGCTTAATGACTGTTTCGCTAGTTACATTTAACTCTTTTGCTACTTCTTCCACTGAAGGGGTTCTGTTGTACATTTGTAGATATTTATCTTCTAACTCGACAAATCTTAAATTAAATTGATTCACATAATTAGGGATTTTAAAAGATCCGGACTTTTTTTTACATATAATTCCTAACATACTTTTTTGTATCCACCAAAAAGCGTACGTGGAAAAGCAATACCCTAATGCCGGATTAAAATCTTCCATTGCCCGTAACATTCCCTCATTACCTTCTTGGACCAGATCATCAAACTCTATATCAGGGTGCTTGTTTTTGTACTTTCTTGCAATAGATAATACTAGTCCTACATTCACATGAAACAAATAATCACGTAGATCCTTTTCACCATGTTTGTACCGCTGAAATAATTTTAAACTTTCTTGTTTTGATAGTACCTTATAATTCCCAATTTCCTTAATTTCAAAAGTGTTTTCTTCTAGATTTGCCATTGGCTTAATACTTCTTGCAGTAGAACCTTGTGTAATAGTTTTATTTAATGAATCATCGCGATTCAAGCTGCTATATGATTGATTCATACCTATTCCTCCCTTCTCATTTTTAACGAATTGTTTCTAAAAACATTTTTGTCTCCTTTTGTACGTTACTAATCAACTTACAATTCCTTGCGCATGTATTGGCAACTTCTTTATGTGCTTTCGTTTTTCTCAATTCTATATAAATATCGCATCCTTTGCAGATGCTACTAATACCTTCCATTATTTCTAATTGTCTTCTTCTTTCATATAAAAACTGCTCTTTTGTTTTCTTCTCGCTTACTCGTCTCCCCATTTGTTTCACCTCGTATACATGAATAGTATTATTTATTAATTAAAAACTACTATCGGTATTACATAGATACGAAACTTCGTCTTCAAAACTCTTCCAAATTTCTCCTGTATGTATATGATATAGGATTATAACAAAATGTAAAATAAATTATTCTAAAAATTTCAAAAAATGCCGGGATATTAAAATATCCATCATTTACTTATGATTAAACTAATTATATTTATATAAATCTTGATAATCATCAAGGTTTATATATACAATTTAAACCCTGATGACTATCAAGAACACGTATAAAACAATGGATGTATTGTATTTTTCTATACAATACATCCCTCGATTTTATAAAACCCACTCATTCTAGTTATAGTATAGAAAAGTACTTAATCATTTCTACCCCTTATTAATATATATATCTAAATTTATTTCAATTAAAATAGCGTTTATCTCACTTTCTCTATTGCTGGAATATAATCGTTTAACAGTAAATCATCTAGACCCTTTCCAAGATTAATATCCCAACTCGCATAATTAATACTTATCCCTTCTTGATAAAGCGCTTGCGCACATTCTAATAATGACCGCTGAACATCTGAATTTGTAATCATATCCATATCTAAAGCGAACGTCGCCTGTTTAACTCCCATTTTTTTTAATGGTTCAATTAAAATTCTCCATACTTTAACCCCAGGTATTGATACAACTGTGGTACCATACATTACTTTTTCCTCATTTGTTAGAAGCTCCTCTAAGTTTTCAGCAGAAATATCACACTTTAGACTCCCTTCTGAAATCCATACATTATCCTTTTTTATTAGTTCTCCACGTCCCAAACTTTTCAACTCTCGACTAGGTACTGCTACATGTATTGGCAATGGGTTCCCAGCTCCTGTTCCATGGAATTTCCCACCTGAGCTGATCCAAATATATTTACTTTCTAACTTTAATTGTACTTCACCTAATTTTTCACCTTCATAATTAATTTCATACCATTCTTTAACATCGATTTTACCTTTAAATATAGACTCTATCTTCCCATTGATTTTATAGGTCACCTCTATAACATTGGGTTGCTCAATAACTTCTGCCTTAAAGCTTGGTTTATGATTTTTTACAACTGTCATATATTCAGGATTATCAATTCTACATTGAAAACCGCATATCTGATTATATATATTTCTCTGCGGTATTAATAAAGAATCTCTCCTTCCTACAAACGTAAAATATCTTCCATCCTTTGTTTCTTTTGCATAAAATCCTGGAATTCCAACAATATAGCTTGTTTTCCCCCCTACTTTTTTTATTAGCTCTTTCGTAGTATCCCAAGGTTTAATAGGAAAACTTTTGTAATTTCTAACATTTATTACTTCTCTTGTAATCCTACGTTTTGATCCCATTAACATTTTAATATGTTCATCTCGCACATCTAAAAATTCTAGGAATAAAGTGTAAATAATATCAAGGTTGTAATCATTTTTCTTCTTATGTTCCTTAATCATCTGATTTTGAGAAAAGTCATATCCCCTTTTTTGATCTTCAGCTATTATATGTAAATAGCCTGCTTCCCCGAATACTGTTTCTGATGAAATTCGTCCACATATTATTTTAGTTTCAGAATCATTAACCATACACCATCCTTGCTTACCACATATAGGGCACGTTGTTCTATAAAATTCAAACCATCTCTCATTATTCCCCTTATTCATGCTTCTCACTGGCCTTAACATTCTACTTGCTACTAACTTTTCAATTGACATCACATATCCCCTTTTCCCTTGAGAAAATAAAAAAGCCCTTTGGAATACGGAGGTTAAATACCACACAAACGTGTAATTTAATCCGTAACCCGAAGGGCTTTATGTAATCACTAGAAAATAAAAAAATCAACAAGTTATAATAAGAATATACTAAAAATTCTTTATTTAATCTAGAGGTTAATTATAATATTATTAAACTCCACACTATAATTATACATGGGCATCTCACTGCTCAACCCCTTTTGGATCTTTTGAAGCGAGAACTTCTTCGGAATTAGATACTATTTTAGCAATCTATATTTACTAAGCTATAAGGGTCCTCCTTATTAACCGTTCACTAATGTTTTTCTGCTTACTTTTTTTGATACAGTATACTCTCTACTAACCAATTAATTGCGCTATTAAGCGCAATCTTGTTAACCATAATCCATTTCTTGTAAACAATCATCATAACATTATATTTTGTTCAAAATTAATTAATTCTACCCAAAACCACTTTAGAATAAGGACTATAAATCAGTCATATAATTATCAATCTCATGTTGATACCAACAGAAAATCAATACATCTCACCTATATTTGACATTGATATATCAACTGAGATTAACATATCAAATGAAGCGCACCAACTTTATCACTAGTATCCACCGGTCAACATCAACATAACATTAACAAGCGATTACTTATCAAAAACGTTTGTACCTATCTAAACTTCAAGATCTATATTAGTTGAACATTAGTCCATTGCAACAGATTGCACGGAAATAAGTTAATTAATAAACTACCTATAAAAATGTTTCAATGCTAGTAAGACATAAAAAAGAAACACCCTGAAACTATCAATCTCATGTTGATACCGACGGAAAGATAACTGGTTTTTAACCTTTCATTTGTTATTAACATGTCAACTGAGATTAACATGTTAACTGACTGTTTTCTTTTGTTATCGATATCGTTTCGAATAAGATTGACATAACATTAACAATAAGGTGTCAAAAAAGAAGAATCGTTTATAGCTTTCAAGATTTCAAAATCTATATCGGTTGAAATTTTTCTGCTGCGGCAGTTTTCTCGAAGTGAATCTGGTGACGATCTATCCTAGAAAATGACTCGACACCATCAAAACATAGCTAAAAATTTAATCGGGATAATAAATAATGACAGCATTTTACCCTTTATTTATCATTAACATATAGTCTAAAAACAACACATAGAAAGGAATGCTATCTATATTGTTAATGTCATATCAATAATTTTCAGTTAACATTAATATGACATTAACAATTAAGTAGTTCAAATACGCATTAATACAGATCTTGGGTCTTGGCGATCTGTATTAATTATAAATTTATTTACTACAACAGGTTTCTAATGAAAAATCAAAAATACTCTAATAGAACTATAATTGCACTTAGAAACCAACAAGAACTCCATACAATTGATAGTTTCTTATTAGTGACACCGAAAAATTAACAGTTTTTCCTTTGTCTATCATTGATATATAACCTGAAATTAACATGTTAAGCGATTGTTTTCTTTTGTTATCGATATTATTCTGATTGATATTGATATAACATTAACAATAAGGTGTCAAAAAGGAGAAGTGTTTATAACTTTCAAGATTTCAAAAACTATATTGGTGATTTTTTTCTTCTGTGGCGGTTTGCTCGAAGCGAATCTAGTGATGATCTATCGTAGAAGTTGTTTTCACACTATCAAAAAATAGTTAAAATTTAATTACAATAACAAATGACGACGGTAATTCAATGCTTTTCAGCCTTTGTTTATCATTGATATATGGTCTAAAGGCGATACGTAGTGAGCAATACTGTCTATATTGTTAATGTCATATCAACAATTTTCGTTAAACATTGTTATAACATTAACAATTATGTAGTTGTAATACGCATAGATGCAGATCTTGGATCTTCGAAATTTGCATTAGTTAAAAATTTATCTACCACAACAGGTTTCTATTGAAAAATTAAAAAAGAAAACATCCTAAAAGAACAAATCATTTGTAATTGATATGTAACCTGAGATTAACATGTTAATAGAGCTAGTTATCTATTAATGGTAGTGTCATATCAACTATCACTCATACGTATTGACATGACATTAACAATCATTGATTCTAAAGTTGAAAATATACATACAAATAGAGTTTTAGATTCTACATCTATTAAAAGGCTTTTTTCTATAGCAAAATTCACTGGATAAATCGGAGAAGATATCATTCTTGAAAGTATTTTGATAGTAACCAAAAACAATAAATCACTTTTTATTAATTCCGATTTAAAAGTGGCAATTGTATGAATCAATTTTGATTATATAGAGATCACTTGTAAGGGGTGATACCCCCTAGAAAAAGTGAGTTTATATTAAACCGCATAAAAGTACTTCAACAACCTATAATAGCCTTCACGTGCATTCTAAAGACCTACTGAAACCAATTAACTATACCGTTCATGGTTTTCTAATATCGAGTATCATAAATTACAATAAATATAGGCCTTTATTTACTATTAGTATGGGCTTTTCGCTTTAGATTTATACATACTTTTTAGTTTTTAAGTCTTTAAGTTTAATGCTATATCCTTATAATTTATTTACAAATCACTAATATTTTCTTATCATTAATATATTGTAGACTAATTTGTTAATTTCATAGCAACAATAATCATTAATAACTAACGGATTATTAACTGGACATTAGCAATAGTTAATTCCAAATCCTTATTTATCAACTTCATGTTAACAAGTGATACTTTATATATCAACGACACATTTCATGTGAATGTCAATCGATAAAGGTATTGAGGTTTATATCGTCGAAAGACACTTAACATGTCAATCTCACTTTATATGTTAATTCCATTTTGCTATGGCCATTATATTTCAAGGAGGTACAACGATGATTGAACAAGATAACAAAAATACAACTGAACATATGGAGTCAAATAATACAAACTCTAGTCATGAAGATACTTTTGAAAAAGCTTGGCGAATAACAGAGTTTTCAAAACTAGTAGGCCGACATCATAACACTGTATACAATTGGTTCAATATCCTAGAGGAAAAGGGGTTACACGGAACATTAAGAACCAATAATACAAATGAAAAGCTATATAACACACTGGATTTAGACATAGCTTTATTTATCAAGCTAAAAAGGGATGAAAAGTGGTCGCTAGATGCAATTATTGAGCTTTTACCACATCAATTTGAACTAAGACCAGTTTCTCCAGAAAATCAAACCAGTGAAGTCTCAACCCAATTAAACATGCAGGAAGCTGCAGCGACTATTGAAAAAATAGTAGAGCAAAAGATTCAAATGCATTTACAAAACATTGAATTAGAGTATCAAGGAAAGTTTGAAGATGCTATACGTGCAGTGCTCCCTGAACCAGAAGACCCTGAAATGTTAAAAGAGCGCCAAAGACAAGAAAGACTAGATAATATGATAATTCAACATAGAGCGCGTACAGAATTAAGAAAACAAGCTGAAAGAGAGTGGAGTTCACAACCAGAAGAAACTCGTATTAAAAAAGTTGGTTGGTTTAAAAAAGAGGAAGATCTTGCGAGAAAACAACTTTTCATAGAAAACTATATTGATGAGAACATGATTGAATACATGAAAAATGTAATGAAAACAGAAAAATAAGCCTGGAAAACTCCAGGCTTATTTTTTATTTTGTTCCGAACATCTTATCGGGATCCATAAATGCAGCTAATTCTTCATCATTTTGCGTTTGTGGTTCTTCATCTTTAACTGGTTCTAATTCAAAGTAATCACCAAAGTTAATATTGAAGTCATCGTCCGAGTCCTGCGCTTCAATAGTATTAATTTGTGACTTTGTATATTGAATTTGACTTTGTTTTTCTTTAAATTCATTATATTCTTCAACTAATCCTTTAGATAAACGTGATGGTAGTGCATCTGTCTTATAGAAAGTATACACGCTGCCCATAAAGTCATTTTTACTCACTAAATAACCATTAAAAACAGTTCCATTGATTGGTAGTTTATTTGTCACTTCTACTTTTGCATCATCCATAAATGAGTCATCAATGTTCTTCTGTTCATCTAAAATTGCTAACATACCAAAATGATGTACCTTCGATGCCTCTAAATCTCCATTTTCATTTGTCTTCATTAGGTCAATAGGGTGATGGAATGAGCTTCCTTTCAATGATTCTGAGAACATATCTACAATTTCTTCACTGTTTTCAATTTGATTCATATTACGTGAAACCTTATTAATTACTAAACAGCCTGTTCTTTCTAGTAAAATTCGTTTAAAGTCCTGAGAATCTAGAATTACTGATGTTCCTGAACCATTTGCAGCTGTATTTAACTCATGAATAATATCTCCAATGCGTTGGTTTGCATAGTCTCGTGAGTTTCCAATGCCTTTTTTCTCATTTTCGTTTAATCCCTTAAACTCATCATAGAAGTGTTGGTTATCTGCAAATACAACAAATGCAACGCCTTTCGCTGGATCATTAGCTAAGTTCCAAATTTCTTGTGAAAATTTATTCACCTGTCTTAGTACATCAGGCCCATCAGCTCTAACTGGAAGTGTAACTACAATACCCATTTTAATAAAATCTTTACGCTCAATAGCATTATTGAAAGCAATTCTTGCATACTTTTGTTGATTTTTTATTAATTCTTCTCTAGGAATTTTCATTGCCATACTTTTAAGTTCTTCAGCAATTACAGGTTTATTATGAAAAGCGGAGAATTCTTCAATTGCTTGAATAATTGTAGATGTACCTGTACCACCGCCTAAACCTGCAAAAAATAGTACTAATTCATCAGTTGGTCTAACACGTTCCGTTATGAATTCTTTTAATTTATCTTTAGCTTCTTCATTAGATTCTAAAACCTTTACAGCACGCTCAGGATTCTTACCCAAACCACCTAATTTTAGTGAAACTTGGTTACTTTTCGGCACATTTTTCAGTTCAGCTAAATCACCATCATTACTATTCAATGCTAGGCAATTATAAACTGCTGTACCGTCTGTATGCTTATACTCAGCAAACTTATCTACCATTCTAGTTCCAGCTTGACCAAAACCAACCATAGTCATTTTCACAGCTACTTCGTTTTTCAGAAAGTTTTTTGCCATTATTTTATCTCTCCCTTATTCTCATTACTTTTTTTACGTTTCCCTAATTCAACTAATACTTGTTGTCCCCTAATAGTTGAAATTAAAAACTTATACGGATGCATAATTTTTTCTGTTATTAATGACATTGAAGCTAAAGTAGCAACACTACCTTCTGCCGATCTTCTTGAAATGTTAGTTCTTTCAATTTCTAATGAATAGGATTTACCCTTAGGTTTCTTTACTCTCCTATCAATAACAACACTTTCTACTATTTCATTTATTGAGATTCCTCTCATATACTTTGTCTCTTGGTATTGTTTGTTTACTTGAGATCCTATGTAATGAAATACATTGTAGAGTATTTCGTCTCCTTCAATAATGTCTGCAAACATTTCCACAACTTCTTCAGTGAATTTGTTTTGTTTATATTTTTCACTTAATACCTCGTTCAAGTTGTCCCCCCCTTAAAACGTTGGTTAATTATTCCTAAAAATATATTACATCATTGTAAGACGTATATCAAGTCATTATATATAAGCCTTATATTAAGTTGTTATATATAAGACTTATATAACATTTACAAAATGTAAAATTGAAACAATGTCCTATATATCAACGTCAAATATATAAGACGTATATGAAAGTCGTTCATATACGCAGTAAATAAAACATGTTAATATCAGGTTTCATATAACTAACAATAACCATTAAACAATAAATATGAGTGCAGTATTTATGTATATTTTGATCTAGAATTATAATTCCAATATATAATACTCCTAAAATAACGTACTATTATCATGGTCATTTGATTTATACACCTTATATATACGAACTACATATAAGACGTATGTATAAACACTTATTATTAAAGGTTTTATATGCTTTTATATTAATTTCATGTCAATAGAATATTACCACGGATTATTACACGACTCATTTAAAGGTCTTATATGAAAGACTTATAAATAAAACGTGTATATAACCCTATAAAAAAAGAGTAATACTTCTTAAGTATTACTCTTTTAACTATATAGTTTTATATAAAACACTTAGTTTATTGAAAAGAACTTCATGATCTTGCTTCTTATTTACCAACTCATTTCTCCCTTTGTTGTCAACAGAAAGGAAAGGGGATGTTAATGTCATATTATATTTAGTTATTTCTTTTATTAATTCTGTAGTAATTTCAGAGATTTGCAGGAATAATACATAAAATTGTGATTCATTTTCATTCAATTGGCTAGTTTTATAGTTAAGTTCTACAAACTTGTCAGTATAACTTGTCAATTTGATATCAATATAATCTCTATAACTAACATGTGAAGTCATAATGCTGTTAAACTCAGCTAAATTAAATAATTTCTTTGTTAGACATAGGTTTACTAAATAAATCCTGTATAAAGCTTTAAATGAAATAACATATTTAGCTCTTTTTTTTATTAATTGGATGTATTCACCGTATTTGTTAATTAAATATCTTAACTGATTTGATTTTATCCTCAAAATTCTACTAACCTGTGAGGTATTATACGTTTTATAAGGATCTAGTGCTGCAAACTGTAATGGAATTATCTCATACTCATTATTTAATGTGTTGATTACTTTAGTATAAAGAAAGTCTGTTTCAAATTCACTTTGTATTATCCTTGTTATTAACCCATATTCTGTGTTCCAATTCCGCATTTTTTCACCCCTTAAATCAGATTGTAACATGCAAAATATGAAATATACACAATTTTCATTTACTTTATTATGTTTATTTACTTATTTCTTTTATGATGTAATTTTTCCTTCTGACAAACGGATACCTCTACAGAATTAAATACAATTCTGTTTAATACTTAATTTTATCCATGCAAAAGTATATTCACTGTACATTTTAACTATTTTTGATACTCTACACCTACATGACGAAGTACATATGACGAATCCTTTTTTTATCATTAGAGTTCGTCATATGTTCTCTTATCTATGTCGAAGAACATATGACGAACTCTAATAGAAATTTTCTACTTGATATCATTAGATTTAATTACCCACACCTGACGAAATGATATATGTTTTTAAACTGATAGTTCATAGGGGATAATGGGTTACTTTTTTGTAAATTTCAGTTAAAATATACTTTAATCATTTTTATGTACTGAACTGCTTAATTTATCTAGCATTAATTACTTTCATTTGTTGACAATTGCACTCAATTTTATGCAAGTTTCCGTATATTATTTTCATATCAAGGGAGTGTTTAAAATTGAAAAAATCATTTGATTATACCGTTAAATATATCGTCGGGGAAAATGATCGTGGAGTTTATTTTAATCGTTCTGACATTTTTACAGTTTTATTTTTATATGAACAACGAACAGTATCTCAAATTCAATTACGCAAATTTTATGAATTGATAAGTGGAGAACCTATAAGTCGAACTACATTTTCATCAAAGCTAACCAAGTGGGCTAAAATGAAATTAATAAAAAAAGAAAACATAAGTGTGAGAAAAAAGCGCGGATTTACATTGGATTTTGTTTCTATCTCTTCAAAAGGGGTTAAAATATTATACCGATTGAAATTAATTTCTGATTGTAGTACCTCATTTGTTACCAAAAGGCAGTATGAACACAATATAGCTATTACACAATTTGTATTAAATTTACTTGAAGCAGAATCCCAAAATGAACATACTGGTGCAATTGTAGGTGGTAAGGGAGATTATCTTTTTCCGCTAAACTCGATTGTGAAGCAAAACTTACATTTGCCAAACCTAATGTACTCCAATTCAAATGATGCTTACTTTTTATACGAAGATGAAGAGTATCGCGAAATGTTTCAACCAGAACTTCAACCCGTTTCTTTCCTACCAGATTTACCTCAACTTGTATATTCATTTCGTCCATCTAAAGAATTTTATCCTGACTCAAAGGGAAACCCATTAATCATTCCTGATTGGGTTATTACTTGTAACAATTCTATTATCAACATTGAAGTTGATACAGGATCGGAAAACATTCCGTTTTTAGAAAATAAGTTAAAAAAATATCTCGATATCGCTGCCGCTAGCCCATCTAAGCAGTATTACGTGTTATTTTCTGTTATCGATGACTCCTACCATACCATTTCTACTTACAAAAAACGGACCACACGTGTAACAAATTTGAAAAAATCCTTTAGCAATATACCACGTTTATGTGTAGTGGATAACCTCAATGTTTACGTATGCAATATGGGTGGGGCGGCACTTGTAGTAAATAATATTCTTCAAGAAATTCGCAAAACTAATAGTTTAAGTAAAAATCACCTACTCAAAAAAATCACTGAACGTTTAAACATAAATTCTTCTTTCCCTTATTCGGTAGAGTGGATATCTAATAAAAATGAAATGCAAACGAAAGGAATTCAGCATTCTAAACTACTTGAGCTAACAGATGACATTTTGGTATTACGAAAAAAATCATCTGATGAAGAAAAAAATTCTTTAGATTACTTAGAAATATTATGTATATCAACAATACTTAAGGTAGGGGAGGTTAACGCACACTTTAAATTACAACAATTATCAGGATTGTTGGCCATGCAAAATCAACACCGAACACTAAACCCAATTAAGATCTTGGGGATATATGAAGCGGATGAATTAGAGCGTGGGCAGCAAGCCATTTTTACTGATTTGTTTCACAATTCCATAGCACCAGAGAATATAGTATTGGCTACTTCTGCTGAATTGCTTAATTTCACCGCTTCTTTTTATTCGTTAAAAGAGAGGGTGAAACAAGAATTTGGAGAATGCAGTTCAAAAGAATACTGAACTCAATAATACACCTGGTAATGGGGAGGATCCAAAAGCCGGAAAGAGCAAGAAAAATTCCTATACAGTTACAATCGACATTACAAAAAGCTGGAAATATCGTTTAGTGGCTCGCTCTTCTTACTATGTTGTGACATTACTACTGCTGCTAGCTTGGTATTTTGCTTTCAGGGGAATATATAAATACGCTTCTTTCTGGTCAATACAAATGGGCGTTCCATTACCTACCTTAAGTATCTTCGGTAATCCGTTCGAAACTAATTATTACATTGAAACCTTTTTTAGCTTTTGGATTTTAATTTATACTTGGCAGCTTTCAACCAAGGTTAAGACTTATCAGGAGATAAAACGTAGATGGTTTATTTTCTCGATGATGTTAATCGGTATAGTTGCCCAGTTCTTATGGGCGTTTAGTGCTCCATTAGCTAAGATATTTATTCCATTCTTAAACTCGAAAGCTGGAGAGGTTTCACTAAATGACAAAGGATTAGAAGATACTATCCTTTCAAATTTCAGTAATACCATGCACCTTGTATTTGCTATACCTGTAATTATTATTATTCTCGTACTCTTATGGCTCTTTAAGATTTTTTATGAACATAAAAAAGAGCTTTTAGATGCATTCGGAAAATGGGAATACGTATTTAAAATACCTGGTTGGATGCTTTCCTTTTTGAATGATGATCGTCAACGAAAACTTGCTACTTCATTACACAGATTTTTCACTGAAAAAAATCCATCAAAATTGCCAGAACCCGATATCTTTCTTGGTCCTAACAGTGCTACACGGGAAATGGCAGTAATACAAGGCAAGTCTTTAACACTTAATATAATGATCATCGGTAACATTGGTACAGGTAAATCAGCTGCACTAGGTTTACCAATTGCTAATCAAATTCTTGACTATATGGCTTCAATGATTAATAACTTTAAAACCTTATATGCAAGAAAAGATTATCATTCAGAGGATGTAAAAGGAACGCAGGTAAATGGTCTTACAGTTATCGAGCCATCTAATGACTTCTGCGAAAAGGTATATAACTTGGTATTGGCACACAAGATTCCCGATAGTGTTATTTTTTATTTAGATCCAACAAATCCTGATACCCCTTCAATAAATTTCGTACGTGGTCCAGTTGATAAAGTTGCTGAGATGTTATGTTCAGTATTAACGGGGCTCTCTGATAATGGAGCAGGAAATCCTTTCTTCGTTCAATCTGAGCGTTCCCATCTTAAACAACATATTTACTTGTTAAAACTCCATGATTCAAAATTTGAAGCTAGATTTGAACATTTAATTGATATGTATAATGATGCTAATCTCGTTTTTGAGATGCATCTCAAGTTAAAAGGGCGACTTCCAAATGATATTGAATCTATACCTGATAGAGATGAGAGAAATCATTGGCGCATAATGAAGCAAGTTGATGAATGGTTTGATTTAAATTATGTGCCTGAAATTTCTGGCGGTCGTGGGGGAGGGGAAGTTGTTTATCATACTGAAGGGAAATACTATGGGCAGCCAAAGATTATCGATAAACAAGAAACCTTCGTTCGTGGTTTACGAAACACATTAAATGATATTTCAGCTCAACCTCTGCTCCGTCGTGTATTATGTGGTCCATCAGATTTTGACTTTGAAAAGCATTTGGAATTTGGAGGTATCCTTTTAATCAATACAGCGAAAGGGGAACTTTCTGACCTATCTGATGTATTCGGCAAATTATGTTTATATGCAGTGCAAAATGCTGTTTTCCGTCGTAAACCTAACGTATCTCCATACCATCCCGTTTTAGTTGATGAGTTTGCTGATTACATTTATAAAGCATTTAAAAGTTTTCCTGCTCAATCACGTAAATATAAAGCTCCTTTAATTGTTATTGCACAAACAATTAGTCAATTAGCAATTGAACATGGCCCAAGATTCATGGATATCCTGTTAGGTACATTTCGTAATAAACTTGTTTATGGTGATGTTACTAATGAAGATGCTAAATTGTTTAGTAAGCTTATGGGTACGAAAACAATTTATGAAGCACGTGAAGGTGATCAAGAAATTGATATGGTAACAGCTGAAACGAAAACTCAAAGTACACGTAGAACATCCTACTCTTATTCGAAAACAGAGGTACCCATTCTTTCTGAAAATGATATATTAATTCAAAAAGCATTCCAGTGTGCTGCTAAAATTGTAAAAGATAATGCTCCTCAAGGAGGAATACAAGTAAATGCAAACTTTGTTCCTGCCACTGAGTTTAAAACAGCTAAGATTCAAGTTGATGCAGAAGCAGCTGTTTATTGGCTAAAAATTCGTGAAGAATCATTGAATACAGAAATTAAATATGATGATTATGTCACAGATACAGATGTTGATAGTGAAGAAAATGTAATTGAAGAATTGAGTACACCTACAACAGTGCCGACTGCAATAGAAGGTTGGTTACAGAAGTTAAGTCCTGATACTTATGATTATTACAATAACGAAGATGATACTGACAATGAAGATGAATTAACAAATAATCAACCTGTGCAAGATAACTCAAGAAAATCTGCTCCAAGACTTGAAAAAGGGGAAACTATAGCATCAATTCCTACTTCTAATACAACGGAACACGCAAAAATTAATGAAGTGATTAATGTGCAAAAAGAGAATGTACCAGATACCAGTAAACATAGAGAACCTATTGAACTTATCAAGAAAGCACCAGTTATTACTGAAACTCCAATAGAAGTGCCAAGAGCGAAGCATACACCACAATATAGAGAGCCTGCTTACACATCGACTGTTACCCATAATCAGCAGGAACAGGAAATTCAACGAACTGCAGAAATCAATGGTAAAAATACAACATCTAACTTAACAATGCAATGGTTACAGCAACAAATGGCTGCTACTGTTTCTCAAGATGATAAAAACACATTACCTATAGATGAAATGCAAGGCGGCTCTCGTCTTCACAATCGTAAAGTAGCAGAAGTAACCTCAGAAAGTGCGGCAATTAAGGATAAACTCAGTCAATATATCGAAGGTGACATTGATCATGAGTGATAAGCTATGCATATAACGAATTTTTCTACCAGTAAGAAGGTGTGGGCTGTAAGCTCATACCTTCTTACTTTTTAAGATGATATTTCCGAAAAAAAGACTTTTTATGAAACAAAACCAGACTTATGGCCTTATAGCAAAACTTGATTAGAATCCTGTGTTAATGTGCAGGATTTTTTCCTATTAAGCAATCGGGCCAGATTACGGAATAACTCATTACTGAATAAGATTTTAAAGAAGAAAATTAAAACTCAGTAAGGAGGGGTTTCTTAATCTCGCATTGCCCCAGCTTCTCGGGAAGTCATTGCTCCTTGTCCTGCTCTTACATCATTTTGAATTTCTTGTTTTACTTTTTGCGCATCAGTTTCTGCAAAATTTGGTTTCATAATAGAACCAGACTTCTCTATAGCTTTTTTATAATTTTGCATACAAACCCTCCTCAATTTAACGTTTAACAATCTTATTTTGTACAAAAGTACACTCGGTATACCCCGGGTAGTTGAACGAATTTCACGTAAAGTAAAGGAGAGGAAATTAAATACGTGGTTTCTGTTTTTAGGAATAGCAAATAGAAATTATTCCAATGTCAAGTGCGATTATGGAGCCATACATATAGAAAATGAACAAACTAAAAAGAAGCAGGTACCTCTGTAAAGGTATCTGCTTCTTTTTACATAGATTCTATAATCATTTGTCTTTCATACCACTTGTTAAGTTTTTCATTAACACTTTTTGAAATGCGTTTCATTTTTTTATTACAAAATCTTGAGAGTGTAGCAGGGGATAGACCTATTTCATCTGCTATCTCACGCATTGTTTTATTTTGATGCATATGCTGATGCATAATTTTCTCTCGAACCATATCCTCTGATCCTACAGTAGGTTGTTTTACTGTATCTACAATATAACGCTCCTCTTGCTTCTCTTGCGTATCTATTGATTTTTTCTTCACCATACTATCTATATTATTCATCAATTCTTTTGGAGGTAAAATAATGATTCCCAACTTTTCAAAGTAATTCTTAAACCAATTGCGTTCTCCTATCTTTGTTTCATCCAATTCTTCTGCATATGCCCAATGTGAAATGACATTTTCTTTTTCTAAATCATTTAAAACATTTTCTAGTTGTTCACGAATTCGAGTTGGGCGCCCCTTTGTAGTTGTAATACCCATTACAGACAGTAAACCTTTTTCTCCACCAATAGAGTATGGTCTTTTTAAAGTACTGTATTGTTGACGGATTCGCCACTGCCAGGATAAATAACGTATTAAACGTTTATGAAACTTGTGTCTATAGCTATTATACTCTAATGCTTTTTTCGATAATAAAGCAGTTGTGCTATTAGATCCATACAAATAGCCCGATAAAAAACTACCTGGTTTAATCTTACAGGATTCTATCCCCATATATTCATTAGTATTCTTATCTCTCCATAACACTACAGAGTCCAGTACGAATAGCCTTTTGATTACTTCACGTTTTACTTCAAATTTTTCCCCTGTTTCAGCTTGATCGTTCAATACTACAACTTCATTATCATCATTCAAATAAATAAAGATACTCGCTAACGCTGCAATACGTTGCGCTACTTTTATCTTATCTTCTGCACGATAATACTCTACACCGTTTGCTGATGCTTTTGGCATATTACATAATTCCAACACATTTTCATAACTAAAATCTATGAATTCATCTGGAGATTTAGCTTGATTTAACCATTGTATTGTAATGGTATCCAAACAGTCTGCTGTAAGATCATCCATATTACTAATTACTCCATCAACCAATATAGACCATCTTTCTGCTTCGTTTGTATTCACTAATCTCAAATCCTCATCCTTATGTGAAGATAGTTGTGCAACTCCGCTTGAATTTTTTGTTTCTAATGGCAGTACCGGTTTTGCTACTGCTTCATCTTCCTCAAAATGATTTTTTGCTATTCCATCACGTAATTGATAGTACATTGCGTCATTGGTTACAGGATAGTAATCATCCGATATATCTTCTATATGTTCTGTTACCTGACTATCTTCAAAAATTGAAATTTGAGTTGGTTCAACTGCTTCAACTTTTTCTCCGAATTCTTGTTCAATGATCTTATCTAGTACATTTTGAATCTCAACTTTATATTTATTCAGATTGGCATAAATGTTTAACAACGATATTCCTTGCTCTTGTTTCTGACCTAACCAAGAAACAAGTGTCGAAAAGGAAGGGGACATATTAGCTGATGTTACTAATTTATCATGATTCTCTTGTACTTCTTTATAATATTTATTCCATTTGGCCCATAACTGCTTGTTTTCTTCATAAATTGGAGCAGCAAGTAGGAGGGCGTCACTGAACAATGCTAACACTTTCTCCATATTTAAATACCTCCTAACAATATTAATTACAAATATAATTTGAATCTTAAAAATGTGAAACGTCATAGCTATATGATGGCTATATAACCTTTAAATTGAAATATTATCAGAATAATCCGCACAATTATTGATTTTTACTCGTTCTATTGTGGATTATTTAAATTCTCTTTACTTGTCTTTAATTATATAAAACTGCTTCTATTTGTAAAATCATTACTTTACAATACAATTTCAATTTTTAAAAGTGTTTAATGCTCAAATTCAGTTACTGTTACATTTTTAACATCTATATTTTTGATTCAAAAAGTTGTAAACCCGAGTGGTAAATATGTTGATGTAAGTCCTTGAATATCGTATTCTTCATTTTTCCATTCCCTAAATCTTCTTCATCAACAATAATAGTTTTTGGGGCGACTCGATTTGTTAGCTTGATAATTATGGGGCTTCCTCTAAAAGAACCAAAGCAAACAATAAAAGCGCTTGCATAATTAAAAATCCGAGTTATAATACTTGTATACAAGTATACTTGATTAACATGAGGTGAATTTATGGCGAAATCAATGGAATTTTTTTATCCTGAAAAATGGCTTTCAAAAGCTTCTACAGGGGATCGTGTTGCGAGCGAACTGAGAATGCGCATTATTGCAGGAGAAATTGAAAGCGGTACCATCCTGTCGGAAAATAAATTAGCTGCCGATTTTTCTGTAAGTCGGTCACCCGTTCGTGAAGCATTAAAAGTACTAGCTTCTGAAAATATTATTCGCTTAGAAAGAATGGGCGCAGTTGTCATTGGTTTAACCGAGAAAGAAATCGAAGAAATATATGATGTTCGTTTACTTATAGAAAAGTTTATCTTTGAGCGACTTGTAAAGATGGACACAAATGATTTAGTAAGAGAACTAAATAAAATAATGGAAATGATGAAAATCGCCATTAAATATCATGATTCTGATGAGTTTTCTTATCAAGATCTTTTATTCCATGAAACGATTATTCGAACCATTGAGCATTCCTACATCCTGATGATTTGGAATAATTTAAAGCCTGTTATGGAAAGCTTAATCCTTTTATCAATGCGTACTCGTTTCAAGGAAAAGTACGAAGACTTTGAACGGATTATAAAAAATCATGAGCTTTATATAAAAGCAATCGAATCAAAAGATCGAGCCCTCATGATTGAAGCCTTACATCAAAATTTTGATGATGTTCAAGGGAAAGTTGAAGATTTTTGGATGTCACAACAAATGTTATCTAAAGGAGTAGAGCAGGGACATGAGTAGCTATATGTTAGGTATAGATATCGGTACAACAAGTACGAAAGCAGTTTTATTTACTGAAAAAGGCGAAGTCATCCAAACCGAGAATATTGGTTATCCACTTCGCACACCGGATATATCCACAGCGGAACAAAATCCAGAAGAGCTTTTCCAAGCTGTTTTACAAGCGATATCAAATATAACGAGACAGCATTCAGATAAAAAACCATCGTTTATTTCATTTAGCAGTGCTATGCATAGTGTCATAGCTATGGATGAAAATGATCATCCGCTGACACCTTGTATCACTTGGGCAGATAATCGTAGTGAGGCATGGGCACATAAAATCAAAGATGAACTGAATGGCCATGAAGTTTATAGACGAACAGGAACACCTATTCACCCAATGTCACCATTAAGTAAAATTACATGGATTGTGAATGATCATCCGGAAATTGCTATTAGAACGAAAAAATATATTGGAATCAAAGAATATATCTTCAAACAATTCTTTGATCAATATGTTGTTGATCATTCCATCGCCTCGTGCATGGGTATGATGAACTTAAAAACACTAGATTGGGATGAGGAAGCTTTAAAAATTGCTGGTATAACACCAGCTCAATTATCTGAACTCGTACCAACCACCCAAATATTTAGCAACTGCAATCCAGATTTAGCTCAAAAGATTGGTATCGATTCACAAACACTGTTTGTCATTGGTGCCAGTGATGGGGTGCTTTCTAATCTAGGTGTGAATGCAATTCGAAAAGGTGAGATTGCTGTCACAATTGGAACAAGTGGTGCTATTCGGACCATCATTGACAAGCCACAAACAGATAAAAAAGGAAGAATATTTTGTTATGCCTTAACTGAAAAGCATTGGGTAATTGGTGGACCTGTAAACAATGGAGGAATGGTCCTTCGTTGGATTCGTGATGAACTTGCTTCATCAGAAGTAGAAACTGCGAAAAGACTAGGAATTGATCCATACGATGTATTAACTAAAATAGCTGAACGCGTGAGACCTGGTGCAGACGGATTATTATTCCATCCATACCTCGCTGGTGAACGTGCACCATTATGGAATCCAGATGTACGTGGCTCCTTCTTCGGTTTAACGATGTCACATAAGAAGGAACATATGATTCGTGCAGCTTTAGAAGGCGTTATATATAATTTATACACTGTATTCTTAGCGTTAACCGAATGCATGGATGGTCCTGTAACCCGTATTCAAGCAACAGGCGGCTTCGCAAGGTCTGATGTTTGGCGACAGATGATGTCCGATATTTTCGCATCTGAAGTCGTTGTTCCAAAGAGCTACGAAAGCTCTTGTCTAGGTGCATGTATATTAGGTCTCTATGCCACAGGAAAAATTGATTCTTTTGAAATCGTTTCCGAAATGGTTGGCAGTACCTACAAACATACACCGAAAGAAGAAGCAACAAAAGAATACAGACAATTACTGCCGATATTTATTAACCTATCAAGGGCGCTAGAAGATGATTATACACGAATTGCAAATTATCAAAGAAATTTAATAAAGTAAAACTTTCATGAGTAATCCCCCAAGCCTCGCTTCTATCTAAATCTCGAGGTGGGGGGCCTTACTGCCCACGAATAGTGGGATAAATATAAATACAAATACAGCTAAGATTAGGGGGGAACTACGATGCCATTAGTCATTGTAGCAATTGGGATTTTAGCATTACTTTTACTGATTATGCGCTTTAAATTAAATACCTTCATTTCATTAATCATTGTATCAGTCGGGGTTGCTTTAGCACTTGGAATGCCACCAGAAAAAATTTTTAAAACCATTGAAGCGGGATTAGGCGGAACACTTGGTCATTTAGCACTCGTTTTTGGACTTGGTGCGATGTTAGGTAAGCTGCTTTCAGATTCTGGGGGCGCACAACGCATTGCCATGACCCTTGTGAAAAAATTCGGTGAAAAGAACATTCAATGGGCTGTTGTGACTGCCTCATTTATTATCGGGATTGCATTATTTTTTGAAGTAGGATTAGTATTATTAATTCCGATTGTATTTGCGATTTCAAGAGAATTAAAAGTTTCTATCTTATATCTCGGTATTTCGATGGCAGCAGCTTTATCTGTAACACACGGATTTTTACCGCCACACCCGGGACCAACTGCTATCGCTGGTGAATTGCATGCAAACATCGGTGAAGTATTACTTTACGGTTTTATGATAGCGGTTCCAACAGTTGTGTTAGCTGGACCTGTATTTACTAAACTTGCAAAAAAACTAGTACCTGAGGCGTTCACAAAAACCGGTAATATCAAATCTTTAGGTGAGCAGAAAGTATTTAAACTTGAAGAAACTCCTGGCTTTGGAATCAGTGTTTTTACCGCTTTACTGCCTGTTCTTTTAATGGCAGTCGCTACAATTATTACTTTGCTGCAAAAAACAATGGGATTCAAAGATAATAGTTTACTAGCAACGATCGAGTTTATTGGGAATGCGGATACTGCCATGTTGATATCCTTACTAGTTGCGATCTATACAATGGGATTGGCAAGAAATATTCCAATCAAAAACGTGATGGAATCTTGTACAACAGCGATCTCGAATATTGGGATGATGCTCTTAATTATTGGTGGAGGCGGCGCTTTCAAACAAGTATTAATTGATGGCGGCGTTGGTAACTATGTAGCCGAATTATTCAAAGGTACTTCATTATCACCGATCTTGCTCGCATGGATTATCGCTGCCATTTTACGTATTTCATTGGGGTCTGCTACGGTTGCTGCATTAACAACTGTCGGTTTAGTGATTCCGATGTTAGGTCAATCTGATGTTAACCTTGCTTTAGTTGTCCTTGCAACAGGGGCTGGTAGTTTAATTGCTTCACACGTGAACGATGCTGGTTTCTGGATGTTCAAAGAGTACTTTGGTTTAAGCATGAAAGAAACATTTGCAACATGGACGTTACTTGAGACTATCGTTTCTGTAGCCGGATTAGGGTTTACTTTATTACTAAGTTTATTTGTATAGATCTTTCTAAACAGTAAAAGGGATACGGAAGCTGTTTAATGTGATTTTTCATAATTAACCGGTTATTTTTCATGATTGATTAATAAGGATGACAATTTCTCTTTATTTTTTAACTTGATAGTGATGTGCCGTGTCCCTATAACCTTTTGTACGAATACTGGCGGAGCCTATTGAAATGAAAAAGATTAATTATTTGATTAAAGTGATGTTTTAGGTATATATACTATAATACAGAGTAACATACATGGAAAGGAACGATGGAATATGGAAAAGTTACAAATTGGAGTTGTTGGTGTGGGCGTTATGGGAAAAAGCCTCGCACTTAACTTTGAAAGCAAAGGGTATTCTGTTGCCCTATATGATATTTCTAAGGAAAAAGTTGATGAAATCATTGAGGAAAACCGTGGTAAAAACTTAGTTGGTACTCATATAGTTGAAGAGTTTGTTAACTCACTTGAATCACCTAGAAAGATTTTATTAATGGTTAATGCAGGGGAAATTACAGATAAGGCGATTGATTCTCTAGTCCCTCACCTTGATAAAGGTGATATTTTAATTGACGGTGGTAATACATACTTTGTCGATACAATTCGCCGAAACAAACGTCTTGCCGAAGAAGGAATCAATTTCATCGGGGCAGGTGTGTCAGGCGGCGAAGAGGGTGCATTGAAGGGACCATCTATTATGCCAGGCGGACAGAAGGATGCATACGAAAAAGTAAAGGATATGCTTGAAAACATCTCTGCAAAAGTGAATAACGAGCCTTGCTGTTCTTATATCGGACCTAATGGGGCAGGCCACTATGTAAAGATGGTTCACAACGGTATTGAGTATGGAGATATGCAATTAATTTGTGAAGCATATTTCTTCTTGAAACAAACACTTGATTTGACTGCAGAAGAGTTCCATGAAATATTTGCTGAATGGAATAAAGGTGAACTGAACAGCTATCTAATTGAGATTACAGCCGATATCTTCAAGAAGAAAGATGAAGAAACTGGTAAGCCATTAGTGGATGTTATTCTTGATACTGCAGGACAAAAGGGTACAGGGAAATGGACCAGCCAAAGCGCACTTGATTTAGGTATCTCTTTGCCTATTATCACAGAATCTGTATTTGCACGTTGCATTTCTGCTTTAAAAGAAGAGCGCGTGAACGCAAGCAAAGTTTTATCTGGCCCTAAAGATAAAACAGCAATTGGAGTTGAAAAAGCTGAATTAATTGAAGCAGTGCGCCAAGCTTTATATATGAGTAAAATTTGTTCTTATGCACAAGGATTCACGCAATTGAAGGCAGCTTCTGAGGAATATGATTGGAACCTTGATTTTGGCAGTATTTCTATGCTTTGGAGAGGTGGATGTATTATCCGTGCTGCCTTTTTGCAGAACATTAAAGAGGCTTATGAGACAAACACTGACCTACCGAACCTTTTACTTGATCCATACTTTAAAGAAATTGTAGAGTCATATCAAGGCGGATTACGCCAAATTATCTCAATGGCTGTACAACAGGGCATTCCGATACCTGCATTTTCAGCAGCAATTTCTTATTATGACAGCTATCGTACTGCCAAACTACCTGCAAACTTATTACAAGCGCAGCGCGATTATTTTGGAGCGCATACGTATAAACGAGTAGATAAAGAAGGTACATTCCATACAAAATGGATATAAAATAAGAAATGGACTAAGATTAAATTCTTAGTCCATTTTTCATCCCACAATTCGCAGGCTATAAGACTCCCACTGATGGAAGTTCACTTTAAACGAATGACTGAATCAAAATGCGTTTATTTTTCCCATTTAGATGAAAAACCACATAACCTCTAAGGTGAAGTATTATCTGAATAATCCGCACAATCGTTGATTTTACTCGTTTTATCGTAGATCATTTAAATTCTATTTACTTGTCTTTAATTATATAAAACTGCTTCTATTTGTAAAATCACTACTTTACAATACAATTTCAATTTTTAAAAGTAAATTAGTTAAACACACTGATTTTTTGCTTAACGCCTAGATAACTTGTTACTCTAAGTCAAAAGTTAAATCCCCCAGCTGCTTCTTATTTAAAACTACATAGCCTTATCTTGGCTATAAACTCTTATTTAAAACTGCATAGCTTCATCGGGGCTATAAACTCTTATTTGAAACTACATAGCCTTATCTTGGCTATAAACTCTTATTTGAAACTATATAGCCTTATCACGGCTATAAGCTCTTACTTGAAACTACATAGCCTTATCTTGGCTATAAACTCTTATTTGAAACTATATAGCTTTATCGGGGCTATACTCTTATTTAAAACTGCATAGCTTCATCGGGGCTATAAACTCTTATTTGAAACTATATAGCCTTATCTTGGCTATAAACTCTTATTTGAAACTACATAGCCTTATCTTGGCTATAAACTCTTATTTGAAACTATATAGCTTTATCTTGGCTATAAACTCTTATTTGAAACTATATAGCTTTATCGGGGCTATACTCTTATTTAAAACTGCATAGCTTCATCGGGGCTATAAACTCTTATTTGAAACTATATAGCCTTATCTTGGCTATAAACTCTTATTTGAAACTACATAGCCTTATCTTGGCTATAAACTCTTATTTGAAACTATATAGCTTTATCGGGGCTATACTCTTATTTAAAACTGCATAGCTTCATCGGGGCTATAAACTCTTATTTGAAACTGCATAGCTTTATCTTGGCTATTACTTCTTATTTAAAACTACATAGCCTTATCTTGGCTATAAACTCTTATTTGAAACTATATAGCCTTATAACAGCTATTACTTCTTACTTGAAACTATGTAGCCTTATCATGGCTATAAGCTCTTATTTGAAACTATATAGCCTTATCACGGCTATTACTTCTTACTTGAAACTATATAGCCTTATCACGGCTATAAGCTCTTACTTGAAACTATGTAGCCTTATCTTGGTTATAAACTCTTATTTGAAACTATGTAGCCTTATCACGGCTATTACTCCTTACTTGAAACTATGTAGTCTTATCATGGCTATAAACTCTTATTTGAAACTGCATAGCTTTATCTTGGCTATTACTTCTTATTTGAAACTATATAGCCTTATCACGGCTATTACTTCTTACTTGAAACTATGTAGCCTTATCTCGGCTATTACTTCTTACTTGAAACTATGTAGCCTTATCTTGGCTATTACTTCTTACTTGAAACTATGTGGCTATAAGCTCTTATTTGAAACTATATAGCCTTATCACGGCTATTATTTCTTACTTGAAACTATATAGCCTTATCACGGCTATTACTCCTTACTTGAAACTATGTAGCCTTATCATGGCTATTACTTCTTACTTATAATAATGAATAGCTATATTGTGGTTATAATTTCGTAATTTATGAAACGTTATAGCTATATGATGGCTACAACTTTAAAAAAATGAAACGAGAATATCCTGAAAATCATTCGACTAAAAAAAATTTTATTCTATGCAATTTACTAATAAACGTTGATATAAAGCCATTTCATTAAATATGAAAGAAAAAACAATAAAATCATTATAGCTATATGATGGCTACAACTTTCACTTTTAAACTTCAAAAAACCTATATATACCAAGGGTTACAGCAGCTTTCAATAAAATATAACTTGTTTTAAAAACATGAAACGTTATAGCTATATGACGGCAGGAAACATGAAACGAAATGAAACGTTTATAGCGGTATGATGGCCACAACTTTTCATTTAATAACAGTTATAACTCCCTATATATCAGCGTTTATACGAACTCTATGGAAATTTCTCATCCTACAAAAAACATGAAACGTTATAGCTATATGATGGCTACAGCTTTGAAGCAGAATTAGCTTAAAATCCTATGAAATCAATGGTTTAGAAAAATTTATCCTACTGCATACCACGTTTCATATTCAAAAAACTTCATAGCCCTATGGTGGCAACAAACTTTTTTTCATGAAACGTCAAATCCCTTGTCCCCCAAGGGATTTGGGCACGTTTCATTTTTTTATTTTTCCTCTTAAAGGGACAGATTTCACCAGAATTCGATTTGATATAATCAAAAATGAAATTCTATATCTAATTGTGGGGAAAACTGCAACTTAAAATAAAAGGAGGTGAAAAAGATGGCGAAACCTTTCGTTATAAAGAACAAACGTAGTTTGAATGGTGAAACAACAACACCAGTAATTGTAACAATTAAATCATGGCAAAGGTTAGTAGAAGCTTTAGAAGGTAAGTATTACAGTTTTAAAGATACTTATCTAGAAGACATTGTGGATTCAATGTCCTATGAAGAACGAATTGCAGATGAAGAGGGATTTGTTGAACAAGCAAAGCCATCTTTTTCACTGAAAATGAAAAAGATTGTAGATAAAGTAAGTGGATTTGATAAAAATGAGGGCAGAAAACATAAGCTATATGGTATTACAAATGCTGATGTAGAAGTATTTCTATTTCTTCATAAAAAATGTAATACATATGGTGAGCTTTCGCATGTATCGATCCACATGCTTTGGGAAGATTATAAAAATTATAAAGAAGCATTTGCACATATTCACCACTCACAATTTTATGTAGCTTTGAAGAAGTTAAGTTTCCATAACATCATTACAATCGAAAATGAGTACAGTGGTAAATATAAAATCACCTTAACTGATTTCATGAATAAAGAAACGAATAAAGCAAATGCATATACATTTATTAGCCCGATAGTATTTACCAAAGAATTCTTTGAGTTATCCATTGCAGCTAAGAAACTATTCATGGATGTAGCAATGCAGCAGAAACGCGAAACTACCCTGAAACGTTCTTTATTCAAAGTTGATGAACAAGGAAACTCAACACACTTTGGTGGTATGTATCGTTACTTACATAAGAAATACCCACATCAGATTCGTGCTGTACTTGAGGAATTAGAAACAAAACTTTCTGCTACTGGATCTCCTTTATTTAAAATTTGCAAGTTAGAAAAAGGGAAGAAGAATAAAAAGCAATACACAACATTGCATTTATCTGTACATCCTGATTTCTTATGCGCAAAAGAAGAAGGAGCAGAATACCGTGATCCATTTACACCACGAGATACATATAAGCGTAAAGCTAAATTCATAGAAAACTTGTTAGTTGAAATGAATATTGCTGAATTTGCAAAGGATATGAACCAATTCATTAACGTTTTAAAACACTCCTGTCATCGTCAAATTCGCCAAGTAGTTCGTGGCTTACGGGAAATGATTGATCGACAAGAAGGATATCCGAAAAAGCTTGTTTATACACTAAGTAAATTATTAAAGCAATCTTCTCAATATCGTGTATTAGACACAGCTGCTAAAACTGGTATTTATCCTTTAATTACACACAATGTACCTAAACATGAACAAGAAGAGACCATTTTTAAATTTGGTACTCATTTTGCTATATACTCTTTACGCAATGTTCAAAAGCTATTCCGTAAAGCGCATGACCTGCTTCATGCGAAATATGCTGTACCTGTAACTATAGATGCATATCATCGTAATTACATGCAGTATCAAGAGGAATCACTATTTAGAAAATATGCTTATGAACAAGGGGTAAATATTAACGCATATACAGCATTAGAAATTGAAATTCGCGAACTCTTAAAGGCTAGTGGACATAAAGGAAATCAAATCCCTAGTGATATTCGTGAACTGTTCATTGAAAAAATTGATAAATTGCCGAAGGAAAAGATTCGTGTAATTGAGGTCCCTGAAGACTTTGATTTAATTCCGTTTCTACAATCTTTAGAAGCATATTACCGTTCAACAAATGAAATACCACATACGGTTGATCAGCTGCTTCCAGCAATGTAATGATACAGCTCTCTATTTTTGAAAAAAGCAAAAGTGGAGGGCTATTCGTGTTGGAGATAGCATGTGAAGAGTATTATTTCAAACAAAACAGAGAGTAAGTTTTCAATTTTAATGATTACGGCTCTCTATTTTTTATGCAATTACATACAGTGCATGTGAAACAAAATGAGATATTCACAATTTCTAAGTTGTTTATTCTGAATTATCAATCTAATCATGTCATTTCATCTACAAAAAAGCAGAAATATTTTTTAGTATTCTGTTGATATCTTAATAATTTTGACCTGATGTGTATAAAATACAGCCTTAAGTACTGTTCTTATCATGTTTTACTTCTAAATCTACTTAAAATCAGAAAAACATCTGTTAATTCCGTTTAAAAAGTGGATTCTGTTTCTAACTTTCAACCATTTGTTAATAAATTGTGTGTATTTTTTTACGAACTGTGGAAAATTTGTTCGTAAGTCAGCAAAATTTGCATTTATTATTTATTCAGTCACTCGCATCAAATTAACGATGATTATATGTAGTTTTTATATACCTACTTTACGATATTTTGTAGTTTTAAATCCTCATCCAGCTCATTAAGCACGTTCCCAGTATTTACTTTTTATGATTTTTTACGGCTAGAGTAATTATGAACCCTTAGCACAGCAATGTTAGAACACGATTTTTTCTCTGTATAAAAGTTTTATCTTTTTTCTTTATATATATTAAAGATATATATTATATTAGGTTTTAATATTGTGTAGTACTTACTATAGAGAATAGTTCCTGTGTATAGCCAATTTCATTTTTTAATGGAATTGGTTTTTTTATGGACTTTAATAAATATAATGTTTATTTTTAATTACTCTCAAAAACTTTGATATAAAAACATAAATTTTTTTATTTCTCTTAGATTTCCGAAAAAAATAAATCATACTTAAAGTAGATAGTTGATTAGTGGAAATTACAATGAACTTTGTAATCTTCTAACCATTTAAAAAGAGAGGTGAAGACATGGTAAAAAAGAAATCCCAGGAGAACGCCGAAAAAAAGAAATTTACATTCTTTAAAAAAGCAAAGGATACAACAACCCAAATATTAGATATGCAACAAGAAAATTCAGAAGCGCTTAAAGAAAAGAAGAAACGTAAAACAAGGGAGAAAGTTCCAGCGATAACAGGAAGAAAAGTAGGTAAGGTTACATTTTGGTGTGTGATGGGATTCGTGTTTGCAGGAAGCTCCCTTTCATTTATCCAACTTGCCGGTCCTCCTAGAGCAGTAGCTGTTCAGGAAAAGAAAAAGGAACCCGTAAAAATTAAAATGTCAGAAGCAGAATTAATTGCATATGCAAATAGTTTTGCCGCTAATTATTTTAATTGGAAAGTTGATATGAATGTAGCTGAAGAGCGGAAAAAACGATTAGAGAAATTTCTAGTTGAAGGATCCGATGAGCAAGGTGGATTAAATAAGGATACTTTAAAAAACGCTTCTAGTACTTTAGTCAAATCGGAAGCAGTAGAAGTCCGGCAAAAAGGAAATGAAGCAGAAGTTACATTGAAAATCATTCAGAAACTAGAACCTGTAAATAATCCTGCACCTGGAACAACACAAGCCCCTGACATACCTAAAGAGCCAAAAGAAGTTACAAGGTACTTCTCTATTCCAATTTTAATGGAGAAAGGGAAGATGGTAGTCCCTAACAATCCTACAATCGTTCATGGAGAGAGAGAAAAGGCACCTTATAAAATAGCCACTTTCAAATCAGAAGGACGAGAAATTAATACAGAAGCAGAAATTAAAAAAGTAGAACAATTTTTACAATCTGTATTTAAAGTGTATACAGAAGGAACACCTGAAGAAATTGCTTACTACTTTGAAAAAAGTAATATAACAAATGGACTAAAAGGTATTATGACATTTAGCAAATTAGAAAACCTACGAATTTATGAAGATAAGGATAAAGGATACAGAGTCTTAGTTGATGCTAAATTAAAAGACAATGATAGCAGCTTAGAGTACACATACACATATGATTTAAATCTTGTAAATAAAGATAACAAGTTTTCAATTAGCTCTATGAAGAAATTTGAAAACACATTAGAGAGAGTGGAGGGTAAATAATTATGGAGCTTTTGGGATTAGATATGGTTGCTCAGCAATTACCTGCTATAACAGATGCAGCGGTTCTAGGGAACATTAATTTTGGGGTAAATATTAAAAATTGGTTAGTAGCTCAGTTAGGTCCAATCTTTTTAGTTTGTGCAATCATCGGTGTAATTGTTCTACTTGTAAAACGACAAATGGCAGCTTTAATTGGTTGGCTGGTACTTTGTGCAATTGTTTCAGTATTTGTATTCTCACCAGACGTATTTAAGGACCTTGGAACAAAATTATATAACTTAGTTTTCAAATGATAACTAATAAATTTTTAAGGAGTTGGTATAAGTGACTCAGAAACCGACTCGTAAGGAAGTAAGGACTTATAACTCTATTTGGGATATTCCAAAGAGTTTATATGGGATAAGGGACATAACACTCCCTTTCCCAGTCCCTTACAGACAACTGGGAATCTTTGTTGGGACACTTTTAGTAATTATATTTCTAAATCAGTTTTTACCCTTAGGAGAGAATGTCTTTTTCAAATATTTAATATTACCTGGTGGTATAGCGTACTTCTTTGGAAATGTTGAATTAGATGGAAAGAGCCCACACAAATTTATATATCGATTCTTTGCATTCACATTTGAAAGAAAGAAGTTGAGTCGTTATAAGGATACAACTGGTAATATTGGAAGCTATCAATATAAGACGGTAGTCCGGTTTAAGGATGATTCAATTAAGAAAAAGTAATTAATTAATCTATACAGAAGAATTATTTTAGTCTCATATTCTTCTCTAAGGAGGCACAAATGAATCAGGTTGAATTTCCAGTCAAATATTTTCATGATAATTTGATTTTTAACCAAGATGGTTCTTGCTGGGCGTATTATGAGGCATACGGGATTCCTTACGAATTTAAAGGAGACGATGATAAAAATACGTTGTTTATGCGACAACTCGGTTTATTTTGGAATTATGAAGAAGAGAAACATCTACTAATGATTCCTGTTTATCAGAATTTCAAAGAAAAAGCCGATGAGTTTAAAGAAACAGTAAGTGGTGAACTAAAAGAGCTGGCAATAGATCATACTGATGACGTTGTCCATGAGTTAGAAAGAAAATTTGGTAAAAACGCTGTAGAATATCGTTATTTTATAGGTGTGAAATTAAAAGTAAGACACATACAAGAAGGACTTAAGGAAATGCTTTATACAGCATTTCATACCTTTAAAAATACTGCAGAACAGTTTGGATTACTTGGTGATACCAAAATATTAAAAACTGATTTAGAGATGTTTAAACGGGAATCTAGCGCTTTTAAAAACAAAATAAGAAAACATTTAGCAGTAAGAAGTCTAGAAACAAATGAAACTCAATGGATTGTGTTACGAAACTTCTATCGTACATTAGAGGCACCTGTTACAGCAGGATGGACGCCCCCAGTAGTTGATGACGATTCTGCAATCTTTCCAAACCAAGAGAGTTTATTGCGCTTAACAGAATCAGAAATAGACGTTAAAGGAAGACATATAGAAATGTCTCAAATCGGTTCTGATGGTTTAGAGTATCCAGCATATATGAGCTTTTTATCAGCATCGAAGATTCCATATACAATGGAATTTCCAGACCAAGAGTGGATGTATATGATCCAAAATATAGATTTCCCAATTGAACTGAGTGTTCGCACTGAAAATATTAACCATCGTAAAGCCCTATCCAAACTAAATAAAAAGAAAAAAGATTTAGAAGACCAAGAAGCACATGCAAGAGAAAATGCACAAACTGTTGGGCTAAACGTGTATGAAGGCGTTCAAGAAGCTACTGAATTACAAGCACTTATACAAAAGACACGTATGCCATTAGTTAAAACATCGGTATCTTTCTGTATATGTGCTGAAGATTTAGATACAATGCGTCGAAATACCAATTCACTTATTTCTATTTATAGAGAGATGATGATTGAACTAGTAAGGCCGTATGGAGATCAGTTCCTGCTGTTTAATGAATTTATCCCTGGTGCTAGAAGGTATGTAAATGATTATATACACTTTATGGAGCCTGGAGTGCTTGCAGCCGGTATGTTTGGTGCAACACAAGATTTAGGTGATAATATCGGATTTTATATAGGTACAACTGGTATTTTAAACAAAGCAGTTTATATGACACCTTCTCTCGCAGCGACAAATACCGTTGCAAATCAAAAAACGAGCGCACTTTCAGTTGCAGTAACAGGAAGTACTGGTTCTGGTAAATCATTTGGAACAAACTTAATTGTTTACCTAGCGGTACTAGGAGGAGCCCAAACACTGATTGTCGATCCAAAAGGTGAGAGGGGGAACTGGACAGAAGATTTACACGGCTTAGAAGGTAAGGTAAATGTAATTACACTAGGGACTGATAGACGAGATGAAGGGAAACTAGACCCATTTATCATTTATAAACATAGTCGGAAAGATGCAATTGAGTTAGCAATGACAATTCTTACTTTCATTACAGGTATTAAACCAGATAACTCGGAAAAATTCCCGCGCTTAGCTTCAGCTGTAGAATTCGTAGCAGGAATGGAAGAACCGTGCTTAACAGCTGTATCCCAATACCTTGAAGATAGTGAGGATAAAGTGGATCAACAATTAGCCGCTCATATTCAAGCTTTTGAGAATTTATCCTTTGCACACTTAATCTTTGGTGATGGAACAAATAGAGATATTGAACTTGATACGGCAGTAAATATCATACAAATTCAGCATCTTGACATGCCAGACATTCAAAAAGATCCGAAAGATTATACCCTACAAGAAAATTTATCAGTTAGTATGTTGATGTCTCTATCTTCTTTTGCAAGAAAATTCTTTCAAAAGGATCCTACTAAATTCAAAATTGTTCTATTAGATGAAGCATGGGCAATCATGGGGACTTCTCAAGGGCGAGAGTTAGCTCGTAAGCTAGTTCGTGAAGGTCGTGCCTTAAACTCTGCAGTATACTTTGCTACTCAAAGTGCAAGTGACCTTGGAGATGAGACATTTAAGAATAATATCGGTATGAAGTTCTCATTCCGTAATACCGACAGTAAAGAGATTTCTTCAATCTTAGATTTCTTTGGATTACCTGATAATGAAGAAAATCATGCGATTATTACTAATTTAGAAACAGGACAATGTTTATTCCAAGATATCCAAGGAAGAACAGGTGTTGTCACAATGGATGTAGTGTTTAAGGATTTATACGATGCATTCGATACAAGACCAAATGCAAGAAAGAATTATAGAAAGTCAAATGATGATGAAAAGCAGGAAGTTAATGCAACCTTTGTCGAAGAAGGGGGAGAAAAAATAAACGTAGGAGTGAGTTAACATGGTAAAAACTAAACTAAAAAAATTAATGCTATCTAGTCTATGTGCTGGCGCTCTAATTCTGAGTGCTGCATGTGGAAATAGCGAAACAAATGTAGGGGAAGAAAAAGATAAACAGGGGCACACTCCTAGAGGAATAATGCTAGATTTTGTAAAAGCAGATTTACAACGGGATCATAAAACAATACTTAAGCTTGTAGTAGATGGAGAAAAAGATACTATATTAGATAAAAATCAAGGTCCTAAAAATAATTTGTCTTACAAAGATTATAAAGTAAAAGAGTATATAGTCGATAAGGATACGATTATGTATAACTTTATATCAAAAAAACCCCCTAAAAATATTGATAAAGAAATAAAGTGGATAAGGGTGGTTCGAACAGATAAAGGTTTTAAAGTACGTAGTTATGCTGCCCCTTATCGAAATGAAATCGATGAAGTAGCAAATACTAAACCGACAAATGAGTTTAGTTCGAAAGATTAATAGGTTTCCCATAAAAGGGGGAGTAACATGTAATGAAAAAGTTTATTACCCTATTGTTATTAATTTGTACTTTGCTTTTAGCATTTAATTTAATTTTTAAAGCTGCTCCAGTATATGCAGAGGAAGAACCCAGACCTTCTCTTATAGACGATATTATTCCAAAGAATAAGGAAAAATTAAAATATGAAGAATACCCTCCAAGTAGCTATGGGATTGATATTTATACACCAGAAGGTGGATTTGGTGAATCCCTTAAGTTTTGGAAATGGGGGGATAAAGTTAAAGAACAAATGGTTGCTGTATTATTTAGTCTTATAAGTATTGGATGGACCATTAATCTTGGAATTAGTACTTTTGTTACAAGTATGGTCGGCCAATCTATGAGTCTCAATATTGTAGCTGATGTAGGAGATAAATTAGGCGATGTAATATCTAAAGCAGCAGGGTTCAATGGTTCTTGGGGTAATGGAATATATAGTGAATTAATTGGACTTATGTTAGCTTTATTAGCCTGCTGGGTTATCTGGGTAGGTTTTGTACAACGACGTCAGTCAGAGATGCTAGGAGGATTGTTAAAAGCATTAGGGATCTTAGTTTTTACTTTAGGTTTTTTCGCAAACTCAAGTTATATTATCAAAGGACTAAACACTTTCTCCGAACAAGTAAATAAAACTGTTCTTGATTCCACTCAAAGTATTAGTGGAGCAAGTGAAGGATATTCAAGCGGTGTAGATTCCATTACTGATTTAACACACACTCTATTAATAAAACAACCTTATACATTACTGCAGTTTGGTACAACAGATATGAAAAAAATCGGTGATGAGAGAATTAAGAAAATGTTAACAACAACTAATGCGGATGAAAGGCAAAAACTCCTAGAACATGAGGTAAAAGATGAAAATAATAAAATTCTGGTGTTAGATGCTACTTTTGAACGTGGCGCTTTAGTATTACTACTTTTCTTAATCAATGGACCTTTATGGGTTGTCTTAGGCTTATGTAGTATGGCGATGTTATTTTATCAATTAATGTTTATCATCGTAGCGCTAATGTCACCAGTAATGTTATTGATGGCTTTAGTACCTGCATGGACTGGGACAGCAAAGAGATTTTTATCTGAATTGTTCCGAACGTTGCTTATGAAAGTTGCAATTGGCTTTCTTATAACTTTAATGTTTTGGGTTTCTTCAATCTTATTTAGCGCAACTGATAAGTATGGTTATTTAGTAGTTGCTGCATTACAAGTACTTTCGTTCTTAGGTGTTTGGTTATATCGTAAAACGATTTTTGATGCTATTACTACGGTACCAGCAAGTGCAGGAGCTGCACGCGCATCAGATGCTATGAGTAATATTAGGCAGAAATATCGTGATGTTAGACGTGGATCTAAGACAGTTGGAAGAGGTGTAGCAGTAGCTGGAGCCGCGGGTGTTGCAAGTGCGGCAATGGCCGGAAAAGTGGGTAAATCAGGCTATAGTAAGTTTAAACAGTTGAAAGAAAACTATGCTGATAGAAAAGAGAAGGTAGCAGATGGTAAACGCAAGGAAAAAGAACAAATGCAAGCAGAAAAAGAAAAAAATATTAGTCAAATGAAAAAAGAAGAAAATTTAGGTGTTCGTGATAGAAAAGGACATCAGGAGCAAGAAATGGTTCAGGAAGAAGTAGCCGCAACTAAAGAAAATCCAGAATTAGCAGTACGAGAGAAACCTCAAGATAATAATATTGAAGTACAACAAGCAGAATTAAAAGATAAAGAAGAAGATGTAAAGGCGAATGTTAAACCAGTAGCACCATTAAATGAGGAACTAGGTAATAAAGAAGAAGATGTAAAATCTCAAATCAGACCAGCTGCGCCTCAAAATAATGGTGGTCTTGATAATAAGCAAGAAGATGTAAAATCGGAAGTAAAACCATTAGCGGCAATTAAAACACCAACAGGTCAAACAAAGCCAGTTACAACACCACAGTCAGGAACGACACCATTACAATCGAATCCGATGGAAAGCAAACCAATCACAATACCACAGTCAGGAACGACACCATTACAATCGAATCCGATGGAAAGCAAACCAATCACAACACCACAGTCAGGAACGACACCATTACAATCGAATCCGATGGAAAGCAAACCAATCACAACACCACAGTCAGGAACGACACCATTACAATCGAATCCGATGGAAAGCAAACCAATCACAATACCACAGTCAGGAACGACACCATTACAATCGAATCCGATGGAAAGCAAACCAATCACAACACCACAGTCAGGAACGACACCATTACAATCGAATCCGATGGAAAGCAAACCAATCACAACACCACAGTCAGGAACGACACCATTACAATCGAATCCGATGGAAAGCAAACCAATCACAACACCACAGTCAGGAACGACACCATTACAATCGAATCCGATGGAAAGCAAACCAATCACAATACCACAGTCAGGAACAACACCGATACCAGCGAATCCGATGGAAAGCAAACCAATCACAACACCACAGTCGGGGACGACACCATCACAACCGAACCTGATAGAGAGTAAGTCAGTCACTACTTCCCAGGTGAGTACACCACAAAAACAAGTAGAGGTAAAACAAATTAATCAACAACAAACTAAAAATGTTCCTAAAGTGAATAATCAACAACATGTAAAAGAAGGAGCAGATATTAAGAAAGTTAACGAAAAAGCACAAACACAACAAGAAGCTGTAAAAAATGTAAAAGCAAAAGAAACGATAAAACCAAAATAATTCAGCTCGTGAGGGAGGGTTTATACATTGAGTGCGGAACCAAATCGCGACTTTGAAAATGAACATCATCCTGAAGCTGAGCTAGGGAATGCTAAGCCTGCCTTGAAAAAGGCAGGCCATTCTTTAGGGAAGACGGCTGGTAAAGGGTCAAAATTAGCGGGTAAAGCAGTTGCACAAGTAGGGAAGAAAGTAGCAGTTAAAGTAGCTCACAAGGCAGCTACAGTTGCTGTTGCAAAGCCATTATTAATAATAGCCGGTGTTATTCTGGCTGTTGTTGCAGGTTTAGGTATAGTGATATTTTTATTAACTGCTAGTATGAGTGAAGATGAAGTCAGTCCTGGAGGAATTGGTGGTCCTTTTGCCCCAGGTACAGCAAGTGTTAGTCCTGAAGTAATGAGATGGGGGCCGTTGGTAAGGAAATATGCGGCACAGCATGGTATTGAAGCAATGACGCCTTTAATTCTTGCTCTTATCCAACAAGAAAGTTCTGGAACACAATTAGATGTAATGCAAAGCTCGGAATCACAAGGGCATCCTCCAGGGTATTTTACTGATCCAGAGGAAAGTATAAAATATGGTTTAATGCATTTTGCTGATTGTCATAAAAAATCAAATGGTGATCAAAATACTACATTACAATGTTATAACTGTGCGACACGTTCCTAACTGAAAAGGTTAGGCGCTGATTCAATATTCAGCAGAACTATTATTTCGAGAAGTCAAATGATAGGGTAACGCCTTGAAGGGCTTCCTCTGATACTCCGACATGCAGCATACAAAAGATAAGCCTGTAGTTGTGTGAAGCTCGGTGAAGTCGGCTGAGAGCTACCGTTAAAGTATCTCGATACTACGAAAACTGTCCAGCGGTGGATGGTGTAGCCTATAGGCCGGGAGTCTAAAAAGCACTCATGGGTAGAATGGATTCAACAAAACCAACGGGTAGGCAGAATCTGACGAATCTTCGAATGTACGGGTCTAGAACGATGACACATAGAAATGTGTGTGCCACGAGCGTGGTGCTGATGTGGATGAGTAAAAATAGTTGTTATGAAAGTCCATATGTCGTTATAGGCGGCATCAAGTCAGTAGGCTTAAAGGAGAACCCTAAAAGTGTTATGCATAGATAGAAATAATGGAACGTGGAAAGCCACCAACATGGAGAACTTATCTTCGAGGAAGTGTTTGAAGGGAAGGTGTTTGTGAGATTAGCAAACGTATAACCTTCATTTATGGTGGTGAGAGTGATGGCATAGTACCGGTGAAGCAATGGAAACATTGCAGAGGGATAGCCATTAGTCTGATGAAAGATTGACCAACCGTTTCAAAAAGCTACGCAGTCGAATTATAAGGTTCTTGTGAGACTAAAAAAGGTAAACTCTGAAAGGAGATCCGACTTATAAAGAAAACTGAAAAGCTTAGACACGCTGAATATTATGATATGCAGTCTACACTAGATGACTTGTATCAGCAAAGTCAAAACGGTAACAACTTTTATAAATTAATAGAGCTTATGAAGATGGATGAAAACATACGTTTAGCATATCGAAATATAAAAAGAAATATGGGAAGTCTGACAGCTGGAACAGATGGAATGACAATTAATGATATTAAAATGCTTTCAACGGATGAAGTGATAGAAAAAGTAAGAACGATGTTTGGTTGGTATGAACCACAATCTGTAAGACGCGTATTTATACCAAAACCAAATGGAGACCGTAGACCTTTAGGGATACCAACCATATGGGACAGATTATTTCAGCAATGTGTATTGCAAATATTGGAACCAATATGTGAAGCGAAATTTCATAACCATAGTTACGGTTTTCGCCCTAACCGAAGTACACATCATGCACTAGCGAGAATGAAATCTTTAGTGAATAGAAAAGGAAACGGATTTCACTACTGTGTGGATATAGACATTAAAGGTTTCTTTGACAATGTGCATCATGGAAAACTTCTAAAGCAATTGTGGACGATAGGTATACGAGATAAGAAATTACTTTCTATCATTTCAAGACTACTGAAAGCAGAAATTGTAAATGAGGGTGTTCCTCAAAAAGGTACTCCGCAAGGAGGAATACTAAGTCCGCTTCTATCTAATATCGTACTCAACGAATTAGATTGGTGGGTAAGTAACCAATGGGAAACGATAAAGACCTCACATCCATATAAGGGAAATAGTGAAAAATATCGAGCACTAAAGAAAAGCAAATTAAAGGAATGTTTCTTAATTCGATATGCAGACGATGCAAAAATATTATGTCGTGATTATGTAACGGCTTTAAAAATGTTTGAAGCAACAAAAGACTTTCTTAAAACACGCCTACATCTGGATATTAGCCTTGAAAAATCAAAGATTATAAATTTGAGGAAAAAAGCGAGTCACTTTTTAGGCTTTACAGTTAAGGCAAATAAGAAAGGAAACAAACATGTGGCTCATAGCAGAATGTGTGTAAAATCCAGAAAACATGCGTATAGCAAGCTGAAAAAGGCTGTTAAAGATATAAGCAGAGAACAAACACCAGAATCAGTATGGCGATTTAACACGACTGTAATGGGAATACAAAATTATTATTCAGCCGCCACACATATTAATCACGATCTAGATCACATGAGTTGCCATCTCATAAGAACTCTCTATAATCGACTGAGGCGAGATTGGAAAAAAGCCACTAAGAGTGACATGTCAACTGTATTAAGGAAAAGATATAAACGATACAATCCTAAATTGTATAAAATCAAAGACATCGTATTACTACCTATCCATGCGCAGAAGCACAAACCGGCTAGAAATTTTACTCAGTCTATCTCAAATTATACAAAAGAAGGTAGAGAGAAAATACATGATACGCTAAAAGCCGTAGATAGGGAGACACTCCGACATGTACAGCGTTTTTATATGAAGCATCGAACAGTAGAATACAACGATAACAGAATTGCAAAGTTTATTGCACAGTATGGAAAATGTGCAATTACGAAACAAGAAGTTGGATTAGTAGGTTGGCACTGTCATCATAAAATTCCGTTGGAATTTGGGGGACAGGACAATTATGAGAATCTGGTAATTGTACTAGAAGACATACACTTAGCAATTCATAGCGATGATTCAGATAAGGCAAAATCAATCTTAAATAAGTACGACATTATTGAAGATAAGAAAGTGATGTTTGACAAGCTGAGAATATCAGCGCGTCGACATCCTATCTTTGCTTCAATACAAAAGTTGGTCAATTGAATTAGATGGAGCGCCGTATGAGGTGAAAGTCTCACGTACGGTGTGAAGTGGGGGAAAAGGTGGAGATGATGTCAAAACCTTACCTATCACTATACGGAACCGGATACGCTAACTATGCAGTTTCGAAAGGTGGATATACACACGAGAATGCAAGAGCATTTTCTGCAGAGCAATCAGCTAAAAATGGGTATAAATGTGGTTCGTGGCGAAGTGCAGAGGCTGTAGCTAATAATTGGTGCTATGGTGATCCCGATTATGTCCCACATATTATGAGATACTATCAACCTGGACAAACTCCTGGTGGTTCTGGTGGAATTGCTGGTGGTAGTGTTTTAGGTGATGATGTATTCCAAGCAATTATGGCAGAAGCACTAAAGTATCAAGGATGGCCATATGTTTTTGGAGGGCGAACGCCAAATACATCATTTGACTGTAGTGGAATTATTGAGTATACGTATTCAAGGGTTGGTATTAATTTATTTGGTACTGCACAAACCCAATGGGATAAAACCCAACGTGTAACAGATCCTAAGCCAGGAGATTTAGTATTTTTCCATAGCACTTATGCTACAAGTAACTACATTACGCATGTTGGCATTTATGTAGGAAATAATACAATGTATCATGCTGGCGATCCAATTGGCTATGCTGATTTAAGTAAACCATATTTTCAACAGCATTTTGCGGGATATGGTCGTGTATTTAGATAATAATGCATGTAACATTTAGCAACTTATGAAACTGCGAAAAGGAGGTAAATCATGAAGAAAATCACCATTATAATAGCAATTTTATTAATAGCTAGTGTAGGGTTTTTAATAAAATATCAATCTGATAACGAAAAACTTAAAACTGATAATATAAAATTAACGAAAAAAGTGGAAAAGGTGGAGGCACAATACAACGATACGAAAAAGGAATTGTTAGCTCTAAAGAGTAATAATCAACAACAAGTAAAAGAAGCTGCAGAACGATTTCTTAAAGCTTTCCGTACTTATGATACAGGTAAAGGCGAATCTTACCTTGCTAATATCGATGCATATATAACACCAAATGCAAAGAAAGAATTAACACCACCAGGTGGACCAACGCAATCTGCTCCTGGAACTGGAGATGAGAAAGAAAAGAAGAAAGTTTCATTTCAATCTGAATACACAGGTGGCGAGTTGTATTATGCATTTTTGGATACTACAAAAGCAAATGTATTGGCAAAAGTGAAAAGTAAAATTACAGTTAATGGTGTTTCAGCTGATAATATGTCATTAATGCAAATAAATCTTATCTATGATGGAAATAAGAAATTATGGCTTGTCGACAAGCTTATACCTTTAGCAGATTTAAAAGATCGTATGCCTTAGGATTTGTACACACTAAACATGTAGATTAATAAAAAAAAGAGCCTCTTTTTATTTTTAATGAGAGGGGCCTTTTTGGAATTTTGTAAACTTAAAATAGGTTCGTGAAGTAATTACTAATGTATGGGTGTTTTATCACTTCAATTATGTAGATAACATCTGATGTTAAGGGGGTAAGTTGAAGAAAGGCACCTTAGGGTGTCTTTTTTATGATTAGCAATAAGTTTTAAATTTTGCAATAACATCCAACGAGCTTATGAGGAGCTAGACGGACGTCAGCAAGGGCATTTCGCTAAACAATTAGCGTTGTATGTCAAAATGTTGCAAAACAACAAGGATATACTATGATTTGATTTCATCATAAAAGAAATCATTTCCAATATCTACAGGTATAATTTTACCGAATGTGGTAAGAGAGCAAATTGCTCTCTTTTTTTTGTCTTTTAGATGTTCCCCCAATTCTAAAGGGACAATTATCCATAATGTTCCCAATTAGATATAATACATCAAATAAATATCAAATTTATGTTAGGGGGAACGAACTTGAATGGATATTTTTATAGACAGACTCCTATGTTAACCACTATACCTAAACCTTGGACACATGAAATACCATGGTGGTGGTGGCATAATCATATTCCACTACCAGATCCACCACCAGATCCATATGCTCATCCTTATAGTATACCGGCACAACATTTTCAATCATATCAACAGTATCACCAATATCAACATCAACCATATAGGTGACTATTTTTTACTAATAGATAAAAAGGAGAGACTGGTACTCTCTTTTTTATTTCCCTTCGACAAAATATGACAATATTCGAATTAATTGTTTGTTATGATAAGCTCGGAAATCTTACATTTTACATAATTGGAGGAAATAAAATGAAAAAACCGTTCTACAAAAAATGGTGGTTCTGGCTTATCGTTGTTATCATAGTGCTTGGAGCTTACGGTAATAGCAGTAAGGATAAAGAAGAAACTAAACCAGCTTCTACTGAACCAAAACAAGAGGCTAAACAGGAAACGAAGAAAGATGAGCCTAAGAAGGAAGAAACTAAACCTGAGCCTAAAAAAGAAGAACCTAAAAAGGAACTTTCTAAAGAGGGCGAATCTTCTAAAGTTAAAATTGCGGTAGGTTCTGTTGAATCAAAAGATTCAGTAGGTGGCGAATACTTAAACGAAAAAGCGCAAGGCGTGTTTAAAGTAGTTGAAATTACAATTACAAATAATCAAAAAGACGCTATCACTGTTGATGCTAACAGCTTCAAATTAGTTGATAATAAAGATCGTGAATTTACATACTCTACACAAGCTCAAACTGCTTTCGATGTAGGCAACGGTGGTAAATCTGATTTCTTCTTAAAACAACTTAATCCTGGCTTATCTCAAACAGGGAAAATTATCTTTGATGTTCCCGCTGACGCACAAGGCTTAGTTTTAAAAGCTCGTGGCGGTATGATGGGTAAAGAAATTAAATTAAAAGTAGAATAGTCGAAGGCACTCGAAAGAGTGCTTTTATTATTTCAAATTAAGAGGACATGTATTCTTGAGTATTCGGGTGAATCCGTAACGAAGTGGAAGAATTGCACGAAATGGAAAGGTAAAAAAATAATGGATATGTTAGGGAGGAAATAACAACATGACAAGCAACAAGAAAAACATCAAACAAAAAGCACTATATGGAACATTGGCGGCTTCTCTGCTATTCTCTGGATTTATGGTTTATACCTGGGATAAGGTAGCAAATGACTATAACAATTTAGTAGACGAGTACAACAAGTTAAAGAAAAGGGAAGGGGGTACGGCCACTACTAAATGGGACAGTAAGAATATTAATAAGTTCTTATATCATGCGGAAAAAATGGTAAACGAGGCTAAAAATCCTCTTTATGATGAAATGACAGCGGATATCATTTTAATGGAGATAAAAAACGCCTTTTTGGAGGTAAAACAATTGAAGTTACCGAGAGAGTATGAGGATGCTATTTTCTGGGTTTATTCTTCAGCTGATACTTTACAAAGTGTATATACTAACGATTCTTTTAGTAGCCAAACGAGGGAAACACAAAGAAAAACGTTAGAGAAGCAAATTGAAATTGTAAAGGAACTTACTGACAAATACAAGGCCTAGAATACATAAAAAAAGATTTTTATTAACATATGGACTTGGAGTAACCTCCTTAGACATCCCAAGAGATTTTTTACAATAATATAATTACTAGGAGGAAGCATATTGAAGAGAGTTATTTTAACAGTAGGATTATTTACAATACTATTAACAGGCTGTAAATCAGGAGAACCAACAACAGAAAATTATAAAGTAACAGAGGTAGGACGTGACTATGTTTATGCTAAATGCATCGAACATAATGGAAAACACGATCTTGAATTTGATACATCAGATGAACGCTTTTGGGATAATAAAGAATACGGTTATATAGCCAAAGGAGATGTGTTTGAGATAGTTTCCTATGAAGAATCAGACGAGGTAATTTCACATCGTAAACTTGATGTAGAAGAAGCTATGAAGGTTGAAGGGCTTATTGACTAATAACCCCCTAATAAAGTAAGGAAAAGGCACCTTAGGGTGTCTTTTTTTCATTTCGACATAATACGACAAAATAGTTATGATTATATTTGTTATGATAGTTCAGGTGAATCTTACATTTTAAACGCTGGGGGATACATACTATGAACAAAAAACTATTAACAACACTTACTTGTTTAGCTTTATTCATGGGATTAGCAGCATGTTCATCTAACGAGACAGCAAGTACTTCCAAAGAATCTAAAGCTGAGCAAGAAGCACAAAAGGAAGCTGAGAAAGCGAAGAAAGCTGAAGAAAAAGGGACTGTGAAAAAGGAGAAAGCTGAACAAGAGACGGCTGAAAAGCAACGCAAACAGCAAGAAGAGGCTACAAAAAAGGAACAACCAACAACTACTTCTGGTAACACTATTAAAGGCTTAAAAGACGAACTATCCATTGGTATGCCATTTAAAGATTATCTTGTTAAAAAAAAATCATTAAATGTAGAGAATCCCTTCAGTATTTCACTCGGAAAAGGTAATGTAGGTAGTGTTCTTCAAGCTCAAGATGGAGTATTAGTTGTATGTATTGATGGAGAAAAGATATTCGATTTAAAAACATTTAAAAATGTTGAAGAAGCTAAAGAATACGAAAAGAGCTTAAAAGTAAAATAATAGATTCAATTCATATTTCTCAATCACCAATATAACTTAATATGGTAAAATATTATTTGGATGAAAGTCCAAATACATATTATTAAAATTAAAGTGGTTCAAGTCGTAGGAAGGCACCTTAGGGTGTCTTTTTTTCTACCTATAAATGATTAATTGTTATATAATAATATTATTGTATTTTAGGAGGAACATAAATGAATAAAAAATTAATCATTGGAATTATCGCTGTACTAGTAGCTATCATTGCTTCCGTAGCTATTTTTAAAGATTCCAAATCAGAAGATATGAAACCTAAGTATTCACAAAAAGATATGGATAAACTTATCGATCAACACTTTAATGAACAGCAAGAATTAAAAACACAAATCAAAGAGTTGAAATCTAAAGTAGACTCCTATGAAAAAGAGCAAACTAGGTCACTTCAAAAAACTACACAGCCGAGTCAAGAAACACCTAAACCGCAAGAACAAGAACAGCCTAAAAAAGAAGACGTAAAGCCGGAGTCTCAACCGGAAAAGAAAGAAGTACCTAAACCAGAACAAACTACTGGAACATTAGCGAACCCAGTAAAGAACATCGACAAAACAGAAGCTATGAATAAGGTTAAAGAAAAAGCTAAGAAAGACTTCCCAGATGATTATTCTACTCAAAATTATGTTGCAAATAAACAATCCAAAGCATTTGACTATTTAAATAACATTGAAATTAAATCGCAAGAAGAATTAAATATTATAAATAAGGCACTACGTGATTTTCCTACTGATTTTTCAACAGCAAAATATGTATATGAAAAACAAATGAAAGCTAAAGGTGAGCAAGAGGCCCAGTAATAATTTAATAAAATAGATAATAAATATGGTAAAATAATATTTGGATGGGAGTCCAATACATATTATTAAAATTAAAGTGGTTCAATTCGGAAGGCACCTTTGGGTGTCTTTTTTATAAAAAAGGACTCATAAAACACCTTGAATTATTTAATTTAAATATTTATATTATATTAATACATTATAACTAAATATATTAATATAAAACACTGAAAATTTGTTATAATTAGTAAAGAATTCTATTAATTAGATAGAGAGGATACAATATTATGGGTTATAAATTTCGTAGAATTATCCAGTTTTCCCCGGGTGTGAAAATTAACTTTACATACACAGGTATGGGAGGGAACTCTATTTTATCTGAATCAAGAACAACAACTTATGTACCTGGAACTGGAATCTCGTATACACCACGAATAGCTGAGTCAAACAACTATTATATACAACGAGGGTATCAAGGACCAAACACTTCCTATCCCACTATGGATGAACAAGATTACAATACGGTAAATGCATTTGAGCCAATAAAAGAAACCCAAACTTACCTTGTTACTGCTTTTCGTAAAAAGGATAATCAAGTAAACTCCGTAGGTAGAAAACTAATGAAACCACTTTCCATAATTACAGGCTTGTTTGCGGGCCTATTCTTAATTATGATGCTTATTATACCTGCTCTAATCATGGCATTCTTTTCTTTCCTATGCTATAAAAATATAAAAACACCATTTGCAGTTGTATGCCCAGAATGTGATGCTGAAAATCTATTCATTTTTGAAGAAGAGAAGATTGCTTGTCGTAAATGTGAGAGTACTCTTATAATTCAAAAATAAATGGTTCTCAAATTAACAGCTCTTTAGTAGTCAAAACAATACAAATCTAATTATAAGTATAAATAGATACAAAGAGGGGTAAGTGAATATCATTATTAACTTTGAATCGTTTAATCCAACTATAAACGACTTAGCTATCAAACTTGCTATGGTACTGTTTATACCGTTATTTTTAGCATTGATTGTCAAAGTGATACTTATGAAATTTATAAAAGAATCAATTGCTAGCAGATTAGCAAGTCTATCTTTGTTATTTTTTATGTACTATGTATTTAAATTTGTTACAGCGTAAAAGGCACCTTAGGGTGTCTTTCTTTATGTATTAAAAAGCCCACCTATTTCCGTAGGTAGGCCTTTTTTGATTTTGCATTCGCGCGCGATGATATTATAACAAAAATCCTTTATCTTCAAACTCTCCGATTGTTTTTTTTCAATATACTTAAGATGACTTAAGATGGTTCTATGTATACTAGTCTAAAGTACGAGCAGCTGCATAGAATGATCCAGAACCACCATTTCTGTGAGTAACTTTAAGCTTATATTTACCTTTTGAAAGAGTATTGTATGTATTTGTAAAACCCTTTCCTGCTGCTAACGATCCAGAACCAATAACATTACCTTTTGAGTCTTTTAAAGACCAGTCAAGTGTACCTTTAGTATTGTTTGTCATATGAACTCTCATATCTGCTTTTTTTACATGCTCGAACGATACTTCTCTTTCACCATTTATCAGACTGAAATCATCTTTAAGTATTTGGGTACGTTGGACAATTAGTGCTGAATTTTTAGTATTATCTACACCTTCTGTACTTGCTGATGCTGCTCCAATCCCTCCAGTTAATGCGATACCAGTTGCTAATGTTCCTACTACTAATTTCTTAAACATAATAAATCCCCCTTAAATATTTTTTATAACTTGCACCTTAAATGTATCACTTCTGTATTTTTTGTAAATATTTTCAATTTATATAAATATTTATTTAATTATTAACAATATTGGGATTTTATTTTATCAAATGGAAAATAGAGGGATTTGAAAAGGTATGTAAAAATGCATAATAAATCAAGCAAATATCATGATATACTCTCAAAGAACTGATACAAAATTTCTTTAGATTGGAAAACTAAAGTCTTATCTACCTAAAAGGAAGGCGCCTTATGGCGTCTTTTCCCTATTTTCAAAAGGACCTGCTCAATTAATTCTTAAAAACATAAGGTAAAGTGAACCCATTAAAATCCATGGAATGAACCCTAGTTTTACCCTCTAATCTAAAGGAGGCACTATTGTTATGGGATATGGTGGTAGTTGTGGCGAAGGCTGCGGTTTCGCTGGAGGATTCGCTTTATTAGTTGTATTATTTATTCTATTAATTATTATCGGATGCAGTTGTTTCTGCTAAAAACTATTGGAAAAGGCACCCTTATATGGGCGCCTTTTTGTATATTAAAAACCTACCTATTTTCATAGGCGGGCTAAATATAATTTTGCACAATTGAATTATAGCAAAATCATTTATATTGAAAGTAATTCAAATTAACTTAGTAACCCTAATACCTTAATAATCTCAATTGTTTTATTATCTTTTATTTTAAAATAAAGCCTTTTCCCTATACGTTCACTAATTACAATATTTCCAAAGGCTAATTTACGCAAATGTTGTACAATCAAATCCTCTGTAATTCTTGTTTGCTTACTTAAATCAGAAACTGACAACGATCCATATGTAATCAATTTACAAACAATTGATAATCGAGTAGAATTCCCTAATAACGCTAAAACTTTTATATTTTCTGTATAGAAACTAAAATCCATATGAAAAGCATGTAACAGATCTTCCAACCTCCTAAAATAAGATGAATATCAACCAAAATATCTTAACATAAAAATAGTGAAAAAACCCTAAAATATACCAATTGTTCATTGAGAAAAATGATACTTGAATGGGAGTCCAATACATATTCTTAGAATTAAAGTGATTCAAATCGGAGGAAGGCACCTTTGGCGTGCCTTTTTATTTGTGGATTTTTTTAGGAAAAATTTGAAATATAATACAGTAGATTATATTATTGTGTGTATGATTTCTGGTTTTAAAAATTACAAAAATTAATAGGGGGAAACAATAATGAAGTTAGGAAAATTAGCATTAATTGGGGCGTTAACTTTTAGCGGTTTTACTGCAATAGAAATGAGTAAGCCTACCTCACAAGCAGCTGCAGCTTACTCAGATCCACTTAATGATGATTGGGGATTTAAAACCATTGTGGATTTACAAAATTCAGAGGAAAGTACATATCAACCAGATTGGAAGATTGGGAATTTAATAACTGGTGATACATTTTATTTAACACAGTACTTTGGTAGAGAACATTTTGGTGCGCAAATGAAAATTTTTAAAATCCACACAAATGGTACCCTAGAACGATGCCAAACAATAGAACCAGAATTTATTCCTGGAACAGAAATTTGGCAAACCCCTATCACAGATAGCTATACAAGCGGTACTTATGTCGCTGCAATTAAATATCGTGGTGAATTCACGTATTCAAATCAATTTACAATCAATTAGGGATGTAATAAATTGAAAAAAGGCACCCTTGGGTTTCTTTTCTTCTGTACGTTATATCTATTACGTGCTCATTGATTTTTTATGTACGTTTGAATTACTGTAGTAGTATTACAGTAATAGCTTGTGTATATAATAAAAGAAGAGATGCGCTAACATCTCTTCTAATAACTGCTACCGTCAGGGTGGTGGTTATATCATTAATTTTTTACGAAACCCACCCTTTTGCTTTGGACGGCGACGAGGAGTGGGTCTTTGTTATCTTTTTCTAAAATTTGTTTCCTAAAAACATACCCAGAAACTTCACGTACAATGGCTTTTACAAATTCTTTTAGAAGCTCCAACAAAAACTCCATAGGTATATCACCTCACAATATACAGTTAAATCTACCCTATTATACTAGTACAATCTTACCAATATAAAAAAGACCACCAATACTGGCAGTCCTTTTTAGGTAGTTTTAGAAATTAAATTATAACATATTAATATATGAATTATAAATATATTTTTCCAAAAGATACTATAAGTTTTTTATAATTCTTGATTTCTCAATCTTCATTGCATGATAAATTTTCCTAAAAGGATTAACAAATAACATTAAAATTATCAATCCACTAGATTATTAGAAAAAACTGGTTATCTATATAATTATTTGGTAAAATATAGATATAATTTAAGAGAGTAAAGTTAATATAGCTCAACTAAGTAATGGAATGAAAATGTTTTATTGCATAAAAAAAGGCTCCATTGCTGGAGCACTCAAAATAAATAAACGAATTAAAACAAGAAACAGACAATTTAATTATATAGATAAAATATAAATTAATCTATATATATGTAAAATTGCATATAAAAATTCTATTTATTAATGCTATAATAGACTTACTCGATGATTGTTATATTTTTTTATGGTTTTTAAGCAATACAATACCTTCTTAACACCAAGTGTACAAGTAAAAGGAGACATCTTAATCGATGTCTTCTTTTCTTATATAATAACAACACAATAAAATTAAGATGGTTCAAATCGGAGAAAGGTACCTTTGGGTGTCTTTTTTTATATCTTTCGACAGAATATGACAAATTAAGAAGGTGTAATTTGCTATTATCATCTTATTATCAATATAAGCTGTTATAAAAGGAGATATACATGCTAGAATTTAAAGGGCAACTAAGTACACTAGTAGTCACACCAACTAAAATTACTATTAACTACTCTCGTTGGATCGGTAAGGGATCTAAAGAAATCCAAATCAAAAGTCTTACGGGTATACAATTCAAACCACCAGGCTTCCTTTCACATGGTTATATCCAATTCGTTTTCCCTGGAAGCTCTGAAGTAAAAACTAGATCCACCTCTGACTTGGCAAAAGATGAAAATACTGTCATGTTTAATAAACACGAATATAACAATTTCTTAAAAGCAAAAGAGTTAATAGAAGGGTATATGAACGAACAAGAAAAAAATACTTTTGCTTCTAATGACCAACCTTCTACAGCAACTCCTGTAAATAACTATTCGGTCGCTGACGAAATCACTAAACTAGCTGCGTTGAAAGATCAAGGAATTCTAACAGAAGAAGAGTTTACAGCAAAAAAGAAACAACTATTAGGAATATAATAGGGGGGCATCCGCTCTCTTTTTTTATCCCTGTTAGACATAATATAACAATATATAGATGTTTTTTTGATAAGATTGTCCAGAAATATTACATTTTATATACCTTGGAGGAATTAAATTATGAGTAAAAAATTATTAATGGCTTTAGCATGCAGCGTGTTACTTATGGGATTGGCTGCTTGTGGTTCAAATAATAAAGCAAGTACATTAGAAGAACCAAAACAAGAAACTAAAAAAGAAGATGAACAAAAGAAGTTAGATGAGCAAAAACAAGAAGAGGAACAAAAGAAGTTAGATGAGCAAAAACAAGAAGAGGAACAAAAGAAAATAGAAGAACAGAAAAAAGCCGAAGAGCAAAAGCAAGCTGAGGAACAAAAAAAGGCTGAAGAGCAAAAGCGATTAGATGAGCAACGCAAACAAGAAGAGGCTCAAAGGCAACAGGAAGAACAAAAGAAACAACAAGAAGCAGCTCGAGCAAAAGAACAGGAGCAACAAAAAGCTGCACCTAAACAAGAGAAAGTTCACTTTGCAAACTGTACAGATGCAAATAATGCCGGTTACTATGATATAACTCCAGATAGCCCAGCTTATGCTTCGCATTTAGACCGTGATGGCGATGGTGTAGCTTGTGAACGAAATAAAGGACATAAAAAATCTAGTAAAAAACATTAGATTTATGGAAAAGCACTCTTATGAGTGCTTTTTTCTTTTCGTTCGACATAATATGACAATATTCAGATTGATTGTTTGCTATGATAGGCTCGGAAATCTTACATTTCATTCAAAAAATACCAAAAAAGGCGGATTGCATATGGAAACACTAGCGGTATTAATTTTTCTAGCTTCAATAGTGCTGTTTGTATTATTTATCATTGCTCTGTTCAAAAGAAAACCTAAGGCGAAACTTTTTATTAGTTCGATTGTATGCCTTGTGTTAGCTATGATATTAATACCAACAAAAGATAAAGAAGAGAAACCTAAAGCTAAAGAAACAACTCAACAAGCTTCTACAGAGGTAAAAAAAGAGCCTAAAAAAGAAGAAGTGAAAAAGGAAGAACCTAAAAAGAAGGATGAGCCAAAGGAAGAGGAACCTAAAAAAGAAGAGCCTAAAAAGGAACTTTCTAAAGAGGGAGAATCCTCTAAAGTGAAAATTACTGTAGGATCTGTTGAATCAGTAGACTCTGTTGGTGGAGAATATTTAAATGAAAAGGCAAAAGGTATATATAAAGTAGTTGAAATTTCAATTACTAATAACCAAAAAGATGCTATCACTGTAGACGCAAATAGCTTTAAATTAATGGATAATCAGGACCGTGAATTTAAGTATTCTACACAAGCTCAAACAGCTTATGATATTGGAAATAGTGGTAAATCAGATTTCTTCTTAAAACAACTTAACCCCGGTTTAACTCAAACAGGTAAAATTATTTTCGATGTTCCTGCTGACGCACAAGGCTTAGTTTTAAAAGCTCGCGGCGGAATGATGGGTAAAGAAATTAAATTAAAAGTAGAATAGTTGAAGGCACTCGAAAGAGTGCTTTTATTTTACTCTCTGACATAAATAAAATTAGGGGTGATGTGGTTGAAAAAACTATTACTTATTATTTCTGTTCTTGGAATACTAACGGTGGGTTGCGAAAATAAAACTGTTGAAAAAGAAGAAAAACCAAGTTCAAGTGAAACAACCTCTAGTAATACAAACGATAAGAAAGAAACCTTAACCGATTCTGAATATAGAGCCAAACTCGATCAATCGTTTAACGATATTGATCCATATACAACAGCATACTTAAAAAGTGTAAACTCAGGATCTATACAGATGGATAATGAAGACTGGAGAAAAGAAGTAATTACTATTTTAAGAGGATTTGAAACAGTATCAAATGATATGCTATCAATTAGCGCATCTAATAAGTACAGCAAGCTACATAGTACGATGGTAGAAGCAATGCAAGGATTCTCAGATGCATCTTTTATTATGAAAAACGCATTAACAGCTAAAGATGTAAATGAATTTCAAAAAGGTCATGATTTGATGCAAAAATCAGCTAGAAAATATACAGAAATTTTCCCTTTGTTACGCGAAATCGACGGAAAACAAACTACTACACCAAATATCCCTAATCCAACACCAAAAACAACATCAGTACCTAAAACAGAAGAGCCTGCTGTTCCTAAAGAACAAGTTCCACCATCTACTTATGACCCTAAGAAAGATTCGGCCAACTATGATAAACACGGAAATTATAAACCAGTTGACCAACTGACTCCAGAAGAGATAAAAAAAGAAGCCGAAGAATTCATGACAGATTATTTAAATCGATAAAATATAGATTTTGTTCACTTTTACGATACATTTATGAAACATTCGTATGTTATGTTATATAAGTCCTTTTTTAAAATCATTTTCATTCTGTCAAAAAGTCCTAGCCCCTCTAGGACTTTTTACATTTAGATAAAGAGGTATAACAAATTTCTCAATGTACAACATTACTTAATGTGGTAAAATAACAATTGGATTGGCGTCCAATACATATTATTAAAATTAAGATGGTTCAAGTCGGAGGAAGGCACCTTAGGGTGTCTTTTTTTATAAAAAAATCCCCACACATTGTGAAGGGATTATCATGCTACGAATATATATAACTAATTATTTAATATATAACGAAGTGCGCCACGTATCTCTTGGATAGTTTATTGAAGTCTTTTGATATTCAAAAGTCCCTTCTTGATGATTTGATGCGTCCCATTTATATTCCCAACCTACAATAGGATTACCACCAATTATTTGTGAACCAATACTTTTTACATCAAATCCATTCATTTTGGCAAAAGGAAACTGTCCATACCCTATTTCTTTTGTGTAAACATATAAGTAACTTCCCCCATGATCTTTAGTTGTACTAAAACTATTAGGGGTAATGTATTCAACTCCACCCAATTGTGATTCTACTTTTACTACACTTAAAGAAGTTAGAGGTGCTGCTGGCCCTGCTGCTGGCCCTGCTGATGCCTCCGATGCCATTCCTAACCCAACTACTGTTGCCACAGCTAATGATGATATCCCCAATGTAACTTTTTTAAACATATAAACATCCCCTTGTTTTATAATAAGTACAAGTTTGATATTAACAGAAATTTATAAGAATATTCCTTATTTTGAAAACGTTAACAAATTCTACTTTTTTAGATATGCAATTTAGCATATTGATTGACATGCAGGATAATTAATCCTCTACTTTCGATATACAAACTATTTTCAAAAGGACCTGCTCAATTAATCCATAAAAACATAAAGTAATTTGAATCCATTAAAATACATGAGTGACTCCTTATTTTTCTCCTACTATTTAAAGGAGGAATTATTATGGGCTTTGGTGGTAGCTGCGGTGGCGGCTGTGGCTTTGCAGGAGGATTTGCTTTATTAGTTGTATTATTTATTTTATTAATTATTGTTGGAGCTTCTTGCTTCTGCTAAAAACTATGGGAAAAGACACTCTTATTTGGGTGTCTTTTCTTTTTTCTCAATATAAGAGCTATAAAAATATGCTATGGTTTTAATAGAAATTCCCTTTTGTGCAATGAGATAGAAATACCCAACAAAAAACCCACCTATTTCCGTAGGTGGGCCTTATCTTTATTACACAATACCAAATTATCCTCTCATTTTTTCATAAACTTTATGCAATTATACATATTCATAAAAATTACACCAAATAAATATTACATATAGTAAAATATAAATTGTGGATACATTCTATAAAGCAGATTCTTTTGAAAGGCGTAACATATCAATAATTATAAAAGGTGTGGCGTCACTCTAATACTGATCTCAAATCTCTTGTACTTTGTGAACTAACAATCTGGTGTATATAGACGATTCTGTTTTATAGGATGTGTTTACACGTATAACAAAGGGGTAATACGTGTATATTTATATAAAATTAAAGTGGTTCAAGTCGGAGGAAGGCACCTTAGGGTGTCTTTTCTTTTGTAGATTAAAAAGCCTCATCACCCTATAGAAAAGATAAGGCCTTTATATACTATTTTTTATCCGATTCGTCATTTTTATTATAAACACATTTAGCTTTTCAAAAAAGACCACCAGTATCCCATTCTCCAACATAATGAGCGCCTCCTAAAGGTTCACAATCGTCTCGCATACTTGGATGTGTATTTGGTTCATAGCCATTATTTACAATATTACCAACAATAAATATTCCTCACATTACAAATACCACAGCAACGATTAATAGTGTCTTCCCATTAAGACCAGTAACAATGTCGTTTATAACTTCTTTTGCTTCTTGCTGAGTTTTCCCTTTTGAAAATAATGAAAAAATAATAGAGATTATAAATATGAAAAATAGCACAATTATAAATTTCAGAAAATATTTCTAAAAAGCTTAGTTTCTTAGCTAAAAGTAACAATAATTCAAGTAGAAGTATTATTTTTGAACTTTATAAATATTGAACGAGGGAGAGGAGATATTTTTATGGATTCAAAAACTTATGAAAAGCTACAGGGACTACGTAGATATAAAGAGCCAATTCAAGCAGTATTGAGAACGGTTAAAAGACATGATAAAGACGATCCAGATACTGAATATGCTGAGTTCGCCCTTGAAAACGGAAAGATTATAGGTATTTGTAAAAAAGAGAACTTTTCAGATTATTCTTTTAGAAGTATTACACAATTCACAGGTAATATTTTTAACGTAGTAATTACTCAAATATCTGATGAACTGGATGTAAATAAAGTTCAGGTTTCAGTAAAAGAAGCAAGTAGGAGATCTGCAGATGCGTTAATTCATGAGTTAATAGAATTGGAGCAAGATGAAAGACTGCAAGAGCCAACCTACGAAGCAGAAGTAACTGGATACAATATGAATGCTCAGGTTCCTACTATATTCTTACGCATTAATGGTGCGGAATGCTTCATGAAATTACATGAACTAAACTATGGAAGAGTGTATAAAAACGCTGTGGATCGTTATGCACCTATTGGTGAACGCATCCCAGTTAAGGTTCTACAATTTAATCCAGAGCAACGACTAATCCACGTTTCTAGAAAAGCAGCCGTGGAAAACCCTTATCAGTTATTATCTGAATTAGCTGAAGGGGATACAATTGTAGGAAGGGTTGTAAATGTTGACCCGCGTTTTGGAGTTTTTGTTGAATTGGACCAAGGCTGCACAATTAAAGGAATTGTCCCTAAAACAATCGAACAGCCAGTATTGGATGAAATAGTTAGTATGAGAATTGTGAATGTGGATGTAGAAAAAGAGAGAGGGTCGGGGGTTATCTTTAAGTTTCCATTTGGACGCAAAAAAGTTAACGATCCAACGGCGTTTTTATATAACTAATGAGCGCGCCGCAGGTTTCCGTACAAGAGAATGGAAAGGCGGTTCAATATTGGCTTAATAGGGACGAATCGTTATCACTTTGGGATGATCCCTCTTTACAGGGGGGACCAATTCTTCCAGATAAATTTAAACCACTCACAGATTTACGTAGTATATATGACAGAATTAATTCAGGTTTTATAAATGAAAAGGACAATTTAATACTAAAGCTTATTTGGGATTCATTAGCGATTACTGAAGCTCAAATTAAAAATTTTGTGGAATCTAAAATTAGTAGGTCACAGGTTTCAGAATCGCTGAAAAAACTGGTACTGTATGGATTTGTTAGTAGGTGGGAGATAAAATCGGGACTATTTCCGGATCAATCCAAAACCTCTGCTCCAATCACATTAAATACTGCTGGTCATTTAATGATGTGGGCTTACCATAATCGCAACACAAACTATTCTTTGAAGCCAGAACAGTGGTTAAAACTTGGAGTAGCGGGGGTACAAAGATTTGTCACTATGAATCAAATAAAATATGAGTTTGCAGTAGGCCAACAGCTATTAAAAAACTGGTGCTGGTATCCAAAGCTAAAAGGTACTGGTAATGGCTATAATCCAATTGCTGTAGGAGAAATTAAAACTCCAATTGGAAATCAAAACTTCATATTTGAAAGGGTACAACAAGGTCAGCGATATGCACAACATTTAAAATCGCGATTGAAAATTTGGGAAGATCAGATTCAAAATGGACCAAATAATTTATTGAACTTCGAAAATACGAAGAGTTTACCAGGTATTTTTATTTTATCTATATCAAATCTCGCTTTAGCAGAACATGTTAGAAAGGAGCTAATGTTAGACTTACGAAAGATTCCTATAATGCTCGTAATAGACGAATGTATTCACAGTGAGGGATTCGCAAAATCTTTTTATATTTCAACTCAAAACGGAATTCAGCAAGCACCATTACCATTTTTGAGATAACAAGAGCCGCTTCAGGTAAATACGCTGAAGCGGCTCTCTGTTGTTTTAACGATGAATTGATATTCACAACTCAACTTTTGTTTGAAATATATCTAATTAAAGCTCCAACAGATGTACCTGAAACAGCACAAATATTGTCACTAATACCGTATTCATTGAATGCTTTCCATACAACTATGTGATAGGCTTCTTTACCACCACCAGCTAGAACAAGATCAACTTCTGTCATCAAATACACTTCTTTCTATACTAGAATTTCCTAATAGTATTATAATAAAAAAATATAATGTGAAAAAATAACTTGGTAGTTATAGTAACAAAGTAAATATGTTTATAAATCATAAAAACATTTCTTTTATTATGATTTATTGTTTTTATCGATTAGGAGAACTAACTATTATATATTGAAAATTAAGACAACTAAGGGTATTATATAGATAAGACTTTTTTTACTTTTCATAATCAATTACTAATATAACCCTTTCGGGGCTATGATTTTGTAGAGCAAAACTGCTTGCAATTATTCATATACCTGAAAGGTTTTTTTATTTTTAAAAACAATTAAGCTGGTCCCATTATTTAGAGATTTTCTATAAAGAGAGTGCGATGAGTTGTTAATTTGTAATGTGAAAACACTACGAGTTATTAAAATTAAAACATTAAGGGAGGAAATTATAATGATAGGTGAAACTTTTAAAAATTTGCTAATAAGTCTGGCTGGTTTAATAGTGGGGTTAAGTACTATATATTTAATAATTAAATATAGCTTCAAATTAACAGTAGAAAAAGCTATACCTAACTTAATAGCCTATGCCAGCTTATATTTACCAGGAGTTATAACGTTTGGCTTAGTTGGATATTTTTCGAATTCATGGTTTTTTGGAATTGTAATGGGCGTCATAGTTGAAGCAATTCGTTTCTATGGGTTAGGAAGAATACTAAATCAAATATCCTCTTCTTTAAGAGCGATGAAAGTTAAAAATGCTATAGCAAAAGAAAATAAAAAAGTAAATGTTAAAAATAAACCTTTAGAGGTCATTGAAGCTTCTAAAGTTAACATAGAAAAAGAGAAAATTATAAAAACAGAAAAGCTAGAAATAATTGATGATGCAGATGAAGTTAAAGAGTCAGAAGGAATGGAAGGATTAGAACGTATTGCGGTACTTGAACACCTGGAAATGGTCGCAGAAACTAAAGATGATGTAATAGTGGAAAATGGTATGACGATAAAACGTAAGCGTAAACAAGCTGAAAGTACACCAGATACACAGAAAATCTATGAACAACTAAAACTAGTTATATTAAGTAGGAATTCAGAAAGGAAAAATGATGAAATGAGTTTTTAATTTCTCTTTAATGGGTTTCCTAAATGCAATTTTAGAGGAATCTTTAGATGCACCTATTACTTCGCTACAATTAGATGATCCACATCTCCATAAATCTTATGAAGATGATAAGTTATCGATTTTAGACCTATTAGCAACACTGGATAATGGGACGCAAGTAAATATTGAAATTCAGCTTCGAAATACACATGATATGGTGAAGCGCTCCTTATATTACTGGAGTAAACTTTATACTTCCCAAATGCAAGAAGGGATGCCATATCGTTCACTGCGGAAAACAATTACAGCTCTTCCCGAACGAGAAAGTCCTCGCCTTTAGGCATGGGATGAAAGTGAGGTTGGATAAGGAGTGCTACTAAAAACCGCAAGGTTTGTGGCACTCTAAGTATCCAAAATGTTGGTATCTATTATTTTTTCATCTTTCGCGTTGCAGTTTTATAATCCAACTGATACAACGCAAACATGATGAATGATTATAGAAGAACCAAAACAACCGTGTCATTAATTAACTATCATTTTGTGTTTTGCCCACGATACAGAAGAAAGATTTTTCTTAATACAAAAGTAGAAGAACGTTTCAAAGAGTTGGTTCAAGAAATATGCGGAGAATTGGATGTTTCTATTGTTGCAATGGAATGCGACAAAGACCACGTTCACTTGTTCTTAAATACACCACCAACACTTAGTCCTGCTGATACAATGGCAAAAATTAAAGGAGTGACATCAAAACGTTTGAGAGAAGAGTTTCCTCATCTTCAACACTTGCCGAGCCTATGGACGCGTTCTTATTTTGTTTCTACTGCTGGAAATGTATCAAGTGAGACAATAAAACATTATGTTGAAAATCAAAAAACGAGGGGGTGAAACTTGTGCCACAAACCATCACAGTTAAAGTTAAATTGCTTCCAACAAAACATCAAATCATGCTATTGGAACAAAGTAGCCACGAGTATATAAAAGTCATTAATGCCCTTGTATCTGAAATGGTTGAATCAAAGAAAAGCACGAAGAAAAGTACAAAGGATATTGAAGCCAATATCCCAAGTGCGGTGAAAAATCAAGCAATTAAAGATGCGAAAAGTGTGTTTTCTACAAAGGTGAAAAAGAGTAAATACAAAATCGTTCCGATTCTAAAAAGACCTGTTTGTGTATGGAATAACCAAAACTATTCATTTGACTTCACGCACATTTCAATTCCGTTTATGGTAAACGGAAAGTCAACTCGTTTAAAGGTTCGCGCTTTATTAATAGACAAATATAATCGCAATTTCGAATTGTTGAAGCACAAGTTAGGTACACTCCGTATCACGAAGAAATCTGCTAAATGGATTGCTCAAATATCTGTCACGATTCCTACAAACGAAAAAACGGGAACAAAGATTTTAGGAGTAGACTTAGGTCTTAAAGTTCCTGCGGTAGCCATCACAGATGATGATAAAGTTCATTTCTTCGGGAACGGTAGGCAAAACAAATTTATGAAACGTAAGTTTCGCAGTGTTCGCAAGAAGTTAGGAGAAGCTAAGAAACTGAATGCCCTTCGTCAACTTGATGATAAAGAACAAAGATGGATGCAAGACCAAGACCACAAAGTAAGTCGTGTAATCGTTGATTTTGCAACGGATAATAATATTTCTGTCATTCGATTAGAGCAACTAACGAACATTCGACAGACGGCACGAACAAGCCGTAAAAACGAAAAAAATCTACACACTTGGTCATTCCATCGTTTAGCACAATTCATCGAGTACAAAGCGACATTAGTTGGCATAAAGGTCGAATATGTGGACCCTTCTTATACAAGTCAAACATGTCCGAAATGTTCTGAAAAGAACAAGGCGCAAGACAGAAAATACAAGTGCCAATGTGGATTTGAGAAACATCGTGATATCGTTGGGGCGATGAATATTCGCTACGCAACTGTGGTTGGCGGTAATAGTCAATCAGCCTAAGAACCTATATGGTCTGTCTTAGGAGGGGTGATGGCACACCCTCATCTTGAAGGCTGTTCAAAACAGAAATGGACTGCGAATGCTTAGTCATTCAAGAATCCCATCCGTTACACCGTAAGGTGTAGGACTTGCGGCTTTAGCCGTGGGAGTGTCAAAAAAGGCAATAAATAAATGGGAAAATATGAGCCATGATTCTTCTTTTAGAACAGCGTACGAAGCTCGAGAGAAATTGCTTTTAGATGAACAAGCTAAGTTAGCGCATGCAGAACAAGAGGGCATGGAAAAAGGGATTGAGCAAGGTAAGATGCAGATGATCCGAGGAATGCATGAAATTGGTGTACCACTTGAAACTATTGCAAAAGCAAGTAAGTTGAGTGTGAAGGAAATAGAACGTATCTTAAATCTAAAATAAATATATGTGAGTATATAGAACTCATGAGTAGAAAGATTAGACGTTCATTAGCATAGTACGTTTAATGGGAAAGCATTGCTGAAGATTTTGGCAGTGCTTTTTCTTAATCAATTTTTTGATGTTTTTCATGCTGTTCACAATTATATAGAAAAGTTGAAAGAAGAATGTGAAATGTATTCACGATTAATAAGGTTGTTAAAAAATAATAAAGGTACATAAAACTATATGTTAATTAGTTCAGCCCCTTGAAGGGCGCTCCAAGGGGCTAAGATTCGAGAATTTTTAAACTCTTGCTAATTTAGATGAGAACTCCCTAAAGAGAACATATGCTATTTTAACACTTAACTATTTATTTTTACAACTATATATATATATGTAAATGTTTTATGGGTTATCATGTTGTGTAACCATAATCGGTTAGCGAAGGCGATGGGACAACAGAAGTACTGACTGGACTTATGGAGTATAAATGAGAAGATTCTTAGTCTTCTCTCAACCACTAAATGTAAAGCGAATAGCTCTAAAGAAAGATAGAAAGTTATATGATGCGGTTGCTTTTTTCTTAGTTATATAGAAATTACACATTAAACATATTTAAGGAGTCATTTAGGTATAAAGATAATTGAATCATACATGGAAGGGTCTATTCGAACATGCTAGTTACCTCAAATTATATGTATCATTTGGCACCTGTGCGAGGTTGCTTTTTAAATGCACATTATAATAGGGACAAGCATATTATGTAATAGGACGAGTTCTTCATGTCCTATTCAATGCTCAGGATAACCCCAATTCACACTGATAGCACCAGTAGCGAGGGTGCTATCTTTTTATTGAAAAATATATTTAAATGTATATAATATGATTATTGAATTAACATTTCAATATAAGGGGTACAAATTCGATGCGACGTAAAGAGGATTTGCTGAAACAATGGAAGGTGGATCTGCAAACTGTTCAAGAAGAAAAGAGGATGAAGAAGAAAGCTAAAAATAAGAAATATAAAATTCCTGGTAATACAGCGGGATTCATGAATGGAAAGAATACTTATCGTAAAGAAAATGGGGTATGGAAACAAAGAAATAAATGACGTGAAGGTAAATAAGTTTGGTTAAGTTTATAGCAAGTATTGTAGGCGCTTCCGTGATCTGGGTGGCGTCTTGTTTGTTGTTAAGGAAAGATAACAAAATAAACGAATATAAGCACGAAATTAGAAGAAAAAAATAATAGTCTTGTCGTTTGCTATAACCTACTAGGAAAAAGCTCATTTATAGAAAAAGAGAATGAGGAAAGTGAAGTGGATTATTAGCGAAACCCAACCATAATCATTTCTTCATTTTTTATTTCAATTATAAATTTATTTTCTTTATCCAATAACCAAAAATAAAAACTGACTGCATCAATATCAACTAGTGATTGGAATACTTTATCAAGATTTGTGCTTATTACAGGGATTTCATAGTTATCCCATAGTATAAAAATTTGTTCATCAAAACCTGGTTTGTTTTCTTTAATAAGGGAAATTAGTTGCTCTTTATTTAAAGCTATTAATTGATTATTTATCTGTCCCCAATCTATTCTTCCAGAGACAGTTATAGGAAATGAATTTATGAAAGTATTTGCAATTTGTTGGCTTTTATTTTGAGAGAAAATGAGAGTTTCCTCTCCGAGAGATTCAATACATTCATTAAACAAAGGGTTTGTATCATTGCTATTTTTTGTTTTCAGTGCCCGTAACTTTTGTTGCATTTTCCATCGTCTTGAGGATCTATCACTCATTTTTATCATTCCTTCTACAATTAATTAGGAGTCAGTATAGCATATAGTAACAGTTCTTAGTAAAGAAACTATTAGGCAATTGAAATAAGCCTCTACTTTCACCATATTTAGTTTAAGAATTAGATTGTCCGATTCTTTTGAAACATAACTATAATAATTCAATTTCAATATCATAAGCAACCCAATTATTATATAGAAATACAAATTCAATGACTTGAATTCAATGTTTTGTTACGCTATAAATAGCTTGATTTGTTTTTAACTTAAATATATTAAGAGTACTTAATAATTTTTAGGAGGCTTTTTTGAATGAATTTATGTAAGGCGAAAACCTGGTTACCATTATCTGCTGCAATGATTACAGTCGTATCAAATCCAGTGGGGACTGCGGCTTCAACGGTTTATACGGTTCAAAAAAATGATATCCTAGAAGCAATAAGTAAACAATATGAGGTATCCGTACAATCACTTAAACAAGAAAATAATAAGGCAAATGATCAAATTTATATTGGAGAACGTTTAACAATTCCGGTATCGTCAACTGCAAACAAATATGTTCAAAAAAATAATTCACCCTTTTCAACTAATACATATCAAGCAATTTACCAAGTGAAAAGTGGGGATACATTAAGTTCTATATCACAACAATATAAGGTTTCAATACAGTCAATAAAACAAAACAATAACGTAGACGAAAATCATATTTTTGTCGGTCAGCACTTAAAGATTGATACTGGTATTTCATTACAAGAAGTGGATTTAATGGCTCGATTAGTAAATGCAGAAGCAGGGGGAGAACCGCATGCAGGAAAGGTTGCAGTTGCAAAGGTAGTATTAAATCGTGCTAACGCAAATGGTTTTCCAAATACAATTACAGACGTAATTTATGAACCCATTAAAAATGGTTATGCATTTACTCCTGTTACAGACGGTAGAATTAATCAGCCTGCTACACAGGAAGCAAAAATGGCAGTAGAAGAGGCTCTCACTTCAAAAGGAACAAATTCTGATTGGCTTTATTTCTACAATCCAAAAACCTCAACTGATAAATGGATTACAACACGTCAAACCGGTGTACAAATTGGAAACCATCTGTTTGCTAAATAAAATAACAGTACATTAATAGGTTTCCAATGAGATAAGGAGAGGTTATTTTTGCGTGTAGTTCATTCACTATTAGCAATATTAGCAGTTATATTTTTAATTTGTGGTGTTATTATTCACGAGTATGTATTGGTGTTTTTGGTAGGGATTTGTTGCATGGTGATAGTAAGTTTTATAATTTCCAGTATACGTAATTGGAAAGAGAATAGAAAGCGTATTTCTATCGTGTATTTTACTTGTGTATTAATATTATTGCTATTGACAATATATCTTTTGTTTGTCACTTTTTATACACGTTCTTTGGAATTTTAGCACTTTTATATAAGCTAACGCGGCACATAAATCAAAAAGAATGATGAATTCTTCAAAAAATAATCAGCTCGGTTTAACGAGCTGATTATTACATCCAGAAATCCTCAAAGTCTACGCTGTAACCTTTTCTTTTTAAGGCCCTAATTAATTTTTGGCCATTACCTAATGAAGGTTTGTATGTATTTGAACGAGAAATACGACTAATTGTATTTTGATTTACTCCGCTCCATTCCTTTAATTCGGTTTGAGTAATACTATTTCTTTTTAAAAATTTACCAAACCTTGATAATGGTTTCCCCAAGCCAAACATTGTGAACACTCCTATTCATAAATTCTCTATTAATCACATCTTTACCAAAGCATGATTTTTTTAAACAAAAGTGTTAATAATGTACAAGCCCTACGCAATATGATGTATCAAGGTAGCTACTATCGTATCTAGCAAACTTATTACCAAATTAGATACCAAATCAACTAGCATTTGTACTAGCAAAGTATCTACCAAGTTAACAATCAAGATAATGCTATCAAGGTAATAGGCGTATAAACCCTATATTTTATCTAGTTTGTTCATTTTGTTTATAGAGGAGGGCATTTAAATGCGTGGTAGGAAGGAAACAATTTCTTTTCGTGAGTGTATGAATCGATCTTACGAAGAGAAAGAAAAGAAAATACGTAAATACAATTCAGTTAGTCCTTTCGCATTCCTTCATATGTCGGATCAGGTACTACATACTTACATTGCATTAGGAGTAATGGGAACGGTTTTAATAGGGGCAGTCATATTAGAAAAATATTTAGTGCGACATGACCATATATCGGCAGCTAAATTTATAAGTGAAGGTATTTATTACGGCATGCGAATAGGTGGAGTTTGTTTGATTGGATATGTATTTATTCGCATCCTAATCATGTTTTAGGGGGAAGTATATGAGAATGATAAAGAAGTGGCTTCATACAAAAAGGTTAAGGAATCAACTTATAGAGGTATTTGGAAAAGCAGGTCTATATACGGAACATCAAACACGCGGGGGGAAAGTGCCTATTTATCCAAAGATATATAATATATCTTCTTCAGCGGAAAGCGTGAGATATGTATTTACCATACCAAACGGATTAGATCCACAGAAGATTGAAAAGAAGTGGTTTTGTTTTCAGCAAATATTAGGACGGAATATTACGATTGAAGGGGATGTGAAAAAGTTTGTCCTACATGTATTTCATTCAAATGCTGGGCTAAAGCCGTATACTTATTGTTATAGAGAATGGCAGCTACAATTAAAAGGTTACGGTTTACCTGTTGTGGTCGGCAGGGACCAATACGGAAAAATGATTGCGTACGACATGATTGGTTCCAATTCACCGCACTTATTAATCGCAGGAGAAACGGGAAGTGGGAAAAGTAGTATGGTACGTGTTGTGCTATCCACACTTATTCAATATATGTCCCCTAATACGTTGCATTTGTATCTTGGTGATTTAAAAAATTCTGAATTTCATTTTTTACGTAGAGTGAAGCATGTAAAAGAAGTTTGTATGGAAGAAATTGAGATGAAAATAATGCTGCAAAAGTTATGGAAGGAAATCATGGAACGAAGAAAACTTATGGAAGGATATGAAGTTGATCATATTGATGCGTACAACAAATTAAATCCAAATCATCAAAAGCCATATATCCTACTTGCTATTGATGAAGTGGCTATGCTTAAAGATGAAAAAGAGTGTATGGCTACGATTGAAAAGATTTCAGCAGTCGGGCGATCACTTGGAGTTTTTCTTTTGCTTAGTATGCAGAGGCCAGATGCCAAGGTGTTAGATGGTAAGTTAAAACTTAATATGACTGTAAGAATGGGCTTTAAATGTGATAGTGTAATTAATAGTAATATTATGGGTACTCCTGGTTCAGAGTATTTAGAGAAATCTGGCCAAATGATTTTTAAACGAAATGGATTAAAGAAAGTGCAAGCTCCTTATTTGGAATTAAGTAAGGCGAAACAAATTGTTGAACCGTATCGCATGTCTAAAGAGGAGAAGATACTCAAGAATTCATCGCAAGAAGAAATTCCGTTATTTGGGGTGTTAGATGATGAAGAGTAGAGATAAAGGAATTCTGAATGATTTGAAGCAATTTAGATGCATGTCCCGAGACGATATTATTGACTTGCATTTTCAAGGTTTAAAGAATGCGATAACCTGCTGTAATACGGTTATGAAACGATTAAGAAGAGACGGCCATGTTGATGCTAATGTATTGCAGCACCCATACATTTATTTTCCGCAACCCAGTTCTATCAGAAAAACCAGTCAAAAAATTCCTCATTTCCTTGGTATTGTGGACGTATACAAACAACTTGTTCATTATGAAAATCCTAAGTTATTTAAAGTGGAACCAAAATATGGGAAGGGATATATGGAGCCGGATGCTTTTACTATATGGCGTAGGTCGCCATTCTTTATTGAACTTCAAAAGTCAGTGTACAGTAAAAAGATAATGCAAGATAAGATAAGTAGATATGAGTTATACTTCCATAGCCAAGAATGGCATAATGAATCTTGGCAACCGAAAACTTCTAAATTTTTTCCTTCAATTCTTATCATTACCGATAAATATTACGACGTTCAATCTCCTTATTTCCTTATATTCCAGGCAAATTCTATAGAGAGTTTTATGAATAATTTAATAGTGAAATCATAAAGAAAGCCTGCCTAGTGCAGAGCTTTTTTCCTTTCAATAATGTATTAAGTCATGTGTGATGATCGTTAGACGGCAATAAATGCGAAGAGTGAATTTGAAGCAAGTTATGAAATAGTAAAAAAATGAAGAAAGTAATCGTTTAAATAATTTTTAATGGTTACGCGAATATCTCATTTATAAACATTGATATAGGTAACTTTATTATCTTTCGAAAATGTAATGTTGACGTAAGGTTTTTGAATTTCTCTTCAACCGAAAACAGATTAAGATTACAGTAGCATAGAAAATCAATGAGGTGAACAATATGAAAAAATATATGGCACTTTTTAGCCTTTTAGTTGTATTTGCAAGTCTACTAGTTGGATGTGATATTAATCGTATGGGTAAAGATGAATATTACGTCCAAATTACAATGGATGGAAAAGAGGGAGTTTCAAAATCTATGGATGGGAAAGTGATGGGAAAGGAGTATGAATATACATTATCGAGTTTTGATAAGGAAGGTAAAGAAAAAGAGTTACAATTTATGGCACAAAAGAATCTTCGTAAAGAAGCATTCCTACGTGTATATCATTCAGATAAAAAAGGTGTAACAGCTTGGGAGGAAGTGCAGGAAGACGAGCTTCCTAAGAAAGCAAAAGAAAAACTAGGTGTGAAATAATCAGTTATTTGTGATGGTGGATTCTCCTACATGGAGGGTTCGCCGTTTTTTTATTATATGTTATGTTGTAGTTTTTTATATAAAGCATATTGAAAAAATAAGGTAAATCTTCCGGAATGAGATCTCCATAATTAATAATTTGTACGTTAACCTTTCCGTTATTACTAAATCCATTTATATCAACGATTTGTCCCACATATCCCGTTGTACCAATATCTTTTAAAGTACGTATAAAAAATGCCCTTTATCTTATCTTTATCTTATCTTTACCTTATCTTTAAACTTTTATATTAAACTTAAAACCTTAAAGTATTGATGTTTGAGTCTAAAAAGGGCGGGAGATAGATGTCCATTACATAGTTTGTAAATAACCAATTACCTTTGAAAAATTGAATTTTTTATACGAGGAGGAATATATGAAGGATACAAGTAAAAAACAAATTATAAAAGTGTTCCTTATTAGTATTTTGGGCTTAGGAATTATACTTGGAATGCTATATATTAATCATAAAACCAATATTCAACAAAATAAAGCGCTAGCCACCGAAAAACGTGTATTGCAATATGAATCTACCTTGAAAAAAGAATTAGAAAAATATAATTTAGGAGAGAAAACAGCAGTTTTATTAGGAATTATGTACCAAGAGAGTAGAGGTGAGGGAAACGATCCTATGCAGTCATCCGAATCACTTGGATTAAAGCCAAATGAAATTCAAGAGACAAGCTTGAGCATTGAACAAGGGGTAAAACACTTTGTTAAAATGTACAAATATGGAACGGACAAGGATGTTAGCATGGATACAATTATTCAAAGCTATAATATGGGGCCAGGGTATATTGATTTTGTTGCTAGTCAAGAATTTAAACAACACTCAGAGGATTCAGCCAAAAAGTTTTCTAAGATGAAAGTTGATCAAAATCCAGCGATGTATACTTGTGGTGGAAATAAAAATAATTTTAGGTATCCATATTGTTATGGTGATTTCACATATGCCACAAAGGTAAATGAAAAAACAAAACTTATTGAAGAACTTCTTCGAAATGTACATGCCCCTTCTAAATAAGCTGTAAAATGATACTGTCAGTCATCAACAATAAAATATTAGAATGTAACTTATACTTTAAATAATTCTTTTTTGCTTATATTTTTGTTATGCTCTGATGCAGGATTCTTATAATAGGGGTCACGCAATATAGCTATCAGGCTAACAATACAAAATATCCCCTAAAATAAAAAAAGACGTTATTCTTTCTGAGAAATCATTGGAAAAAATAACGTCTTTTTATCGATGTGACGGTATCCTATATAAAAAATTTCAATCTTATTTTAATAAGGTGAAAAAAGATTGAGACTCTTTTGTTATTTACTTTATGGATAATGGAATGGTAACTAAAAATTCTACGCCTTGTTTGGTATTATTTATAGAATACGTGATAAAAAGGGATTCAAAAATTTGTTTTACAATATATAATCCTAAGCCACTCCCTCCCGTATTTCGATTTCTTGACTTTTCGATTCGATAAAATGGTTTGAAAATATGTTGTATATCTTCTTCTTTTATTTTGACACCTGTATTGATAACTCGCATTTGGATGTTGTTTTGTTTAGAATCCTTTGTTAACTTTATATAGACTTTTTCGTTATACGGTGAATACATAATCGCATTATGAATGATGTTTTTACAAGCTTTTTCTAAAAGAACATAATCCGTATAAACAAAAATGTCAGAATCGACTTCTTTTATTATTTGAATGCCTTTTTGAGAAGCAAAAAATTCGAGGTTTTTTATGATTGTATCTATTGATTTCGAAAGATTTACTTCTTCCATTTGAAGTTTAAAGGTATGTTGTTCTAATTTTGACATGCTTAAAATTTCGCGAACTAGTTGTTCCAGACTTTCAATTATTTGATAATTTTTCTTTAAATATTGGTCACGATTTTGATAAGGGCCGATATTATATATCATCCCTTCTAAGTATCCTTTCATAACAGTAAGAGGAGTTTTTAATTCATGTGCTACAATAGCAAAGAATTCCCTTCGCTTTGTTTCTATTTCTCTTTCTTTTTCAATATCACTTTTTAATTGCTGATTCGCTTTTTGTAAATCAAAAATTGCCTGTTGTAAATTTATGGACATATCATTCAAGCTATTGGACAATTCCCCTAATTCATCCATAGAACGAACCTCAATTTTTTCAGAGAAATCCAAGTTTGCCATCTTTTGTGCACCTTTATTAATATAAATAAGTGGTTTAGTAATAAACCTTGAATAGAGATAAGCACTTCCTAAACCAATAACCAGTACAATGATACTAATATAGGGTAGAAAACGTACCAAGACCTGTGAAGCTTCATCGATTGGTTGAAATGTTGCGAACACCACAAGCGTTAAATTAACATCTTGGAATTGTATTGGCTTGGTAGCCTCATATGAATTACGAGTTTGAGCCAAACCCTTTATTGGTACTGTAGTAACAAAACCTTTTGCCGGAGTACCCCCCTGAACAGTACTCCCCCGAACAGTACCCTCTTGAATAGTACTTTGAAGAAAAGGATAATAAATAATCCTTCCCTCATTATCTTGAAGATATATCACTGCATTATTTTTTTGTGCGTATTCATTAACAAGTGTTGTTGCATTTTGAAGCGTAAGATTTTTAGATTTATCAATTATTTCTTCGATTCCCGTTTGAAGCTGATCTGTTTTGTATTTCTCATAAAATTTAGGGAGAAAGAAGTATAAAGTTACATAAATTAAGGTTGCAAAGGCTAACAAAATGAGGGATGTAGTCATAAAGAGTTTATAGGTAATTCTCTTCATCTTCATGATTTTTACAATTTTATTCATCGATTTTATAACCAATGCCCTTTACGGTTTTAATATAGGGTATATCTAATTTTTTTCGTATGTTTTTCATATGTGTATCAATCATTCGTGTGTCTCCGGCATACTCATATCCCCAAATTTTTTCTACGATATTTTCTCTTGTGAGTACCTTTTTTTCATTTTGAAGTAGTAGTTGCAAAATTTCAAATTCTTTTGTCGTTAGGGGAACCTCGACTTTATTTACATATACTTTATATGCATCGCCATCGACATGTAGTTCTCTAAATATAAAATGATTATCCGTACTTTGATTATTACTTCTTCTCAGTACCGCTTCGACGCGTCTCATCAAAACATGAAAAGAAAAGGGTTTCGTAATATAATCATCGATTCCAAGATCAAATCCTTTCATTTGATCTTGTTCTTCTTCTAGCGCAGTTAGCATAATAATTGGTATATTTGACTGACTTCGAATCATTTTGGCAACTTCAAATCCATTCAGGTTTGGCATCATCACATCTAGAAGAATTAAATCGAAGAATTGCTTATTAAATTGTTTCATGCCTTCTAATCCATCTGATGCAACTATAACTTTATACTGTTGTGTCATTAAAAATTGTTTGATTAATTCTTGTATTTCTTGATCATCTTCTACCACCAGAATGTGATAGTTCTTCATAATATCACCTCTTGTATTCATTATAACCTTCTAATCTGTAGTTGATGTGGAGACGTATTAGAAACACTATAAAAACTTCACAAGAAAACTACATGTATTTCAAATTAGCTCCAGATGCATGAGATAGGTTATATACATAACAAGACACAGGGAGGTAATTAAGATGTCACTAGAAGCAAACATCATTTTTTCTTTATTAGATGTACAATTGTGGATAGCTCCTCATTCGAATAATAGACGCATAAAAGAGAAAAAACAAAAATTGAAACCAGCATCGTGCTTAAACAAATACACAAGTGTAAATAAAAGAAAGCTATATAAGTCTAGTGAATAAAAATAGGGAGGATCAAATTGATTCTCTCTATTTTTGTATTCCATAATTAGGTACTGAAAGTCTTTACTATAACTCTAGATTAACTCCATATAGAATACAGATTAAGTTTGTATGATACATGTACCAAATAGAAAGGAATGATACATGATGTTGACGACTTGCACAATCTATCAAATTTTATCCCTTCCTTCTTATTTACACACAAACCTATTACCATCCATTCTCACGAGAATGCTAGGATCTATGTTTATAACAAAAGAATAAATAGGCTAATGGATGTTTATTGTCCCTTGTTTCCACTTTTTGTAAAACACCTGTATAAACACGCATGCTACTTTGTACATTGAATACACTATTTGTTGAGAGCCGAATAGGCTCTTTTTTTAGAAACAAGTTTGAAGTGGGTTTGAATATCGTCATACATATATTCATAGGAAAATTCAAATATAATGTTACCCCTACGAAAAAACAGTTGATTTATGTTTAAACCATGCCCAAAGGTAAAATTTTCTTTTTTTGAAATGATGATTCTTAAATATTACATTCATACATCGTATTTCAAATATCAAGATAAAAATATTCAATTGTAAATTAAAGGAGAAAGGGATGTTCACAATGGGACACTATGATACAAATCAAACAGAAAGCAATAGGAATAAAGCCTATAAAAAAACAGGGTATTTTTTCACAGGAATAATTGGTGCAGTGATTGGTGCAATTACCATTGGATTGACCACGCCTTATATAAATGAAAGCAAAGGAAGTGCAGGTCAATCTCCTAAGCATAACGAAGTAAATCAGGCTAAGCCGATCTCTTACAAACCAGAAGATGTGAGCAATCCTCAAAATATGATTGAATCTGCAAAAGAAGTTGTCGTAGGTGTCATTAACTATAAACAAAATGCAGATTCATTTAATACGCAAGATCAATCAGAAGAAGCTGGTTCGGGATCGGGGGTCATATATAAAAAAAACGGCAATAAGGCTTTCATTGTTACAAATAATCATGTGATAGACGGTGCGAATAAAGTAGAAGTGAAATTGAATAATGGTAAAAAGGTTACCGCTAAAGTAGTAGGGACAGATCCATTATTAGATTTAGCGGTATTAGAAATTGACGGGGCAGATGTAAAAAGAGTCGCAACACTTGGAGACTCTGAAAAAATTCGTACAGGGGAAACGGTAATAGCCATTGGAAATCCATTGGGGCTAGAAGGTAGTGTAACAAAGGGGATTATTAGTAGCAAGGAACGAGAAATACCTGTTAGTACCCTCGGAAATCAACAAGTTGATTGGCAAGCACAGGTAATTCAAACAGATGCCGCTATTAATCCTGGGAATAGTGGAGGAGCTTTGTTTAATGAACAGGGTGAAGTCATTGGAATTAATTCGAGTAAAATTGCACAACAAGCAGTGGAAGGAATTGGATTTGCAATCCCGATTCATATAGCCAAAACGATCCTAGAGTCTCTTGAGAAAGATGGAACAGTTAAACGTCCGATGATGGGTGTACAGTTATTAGATGTGGAGAAAATGACAGATTCTGCACGCCATCAATTAAAATTACCAAAAGAGATATCGAATGGTGCAGTATTGAGGAATATCTTAAACCAATCACCAGCAGAAAAAGGTGGATTACAACAATATGATGTTGTGATTGCATTAGATGGACAAAAAATAGAAAATGTCGTTCAATTCCGTAAATATTTATATGAAAAGAAAAAATTGGGGGATACAATTAAAGTAACAGTTTATCGAAATGGTGAAAAACTAACAAAAAACGTGAAATTAGTGGATTAAACAAGTACCGCTTAAAAATAAAGCCACCTTTGGGTGGTTTTTTTATATGTGCTTTTTGTGTGGGTACTAGATATATCAGGGGTGGTAAATGTGATGAAGCAAAAAGAGTGCCCACATTTTTATTCCATGCAGGAGGCTAATTTTCCAGCTATAGTATCTCATCCTGTACTGTAGGGGTCATAAATAAAGGGAGTTATCCCGTGTTTGTATTCCTTCCTCAAGTTAATCGGTTGGTGACTGATATTTTATACCTTTTTATTATTCCGTTTGTCCTCATTCCACATTAAATGGACTGACCCTTTACCAATGTTCAAAATCGATTACATATTTTAATTTGTGTTCCAGTTTTTCTTGATTATATTAACGAATCACTACATATGCACTCCAGATAAGACCTAATATCTTTAGATAATCTACTGAATATCTTCATATAAACTCCAGATAGTGTATTTAGAATAACAACTATCAAGGAGGTTAGGAAAAATGAATTTTATAAAACGTGCAATTCTCAGTATGAAAAAAAGAATAGGAACATCATTAATTTTGATGGCGGTCTTTCTGATTGTTACAAACTTAGTGCTGGCAGGATTCGCAATCCAAAATGCATCAAAAAAAGCTGCTGATTCAGCAAGAAAAAAACTGGGTGCTGATGTTACTTTAGGTCTTGATTTTGATAAATTAGGAAAACAAGCAAGGGAAACTGGAGAAGCGCCTAATCCGCCGCAGCTCAATACAAAAGAAACAGATCAATTAGCGAAGTCCAGATATGTTAAAGACTATAATTATATAACCCATAATTTCGGAATTGCGGATGGATTTAAATTAGTAGGAGCTTCAGAAGGAGAAGATGAAGGAAAAGGAAAAGGTAGAGCTGCAATGGTTGGAGGATCAGGTTCAGGTTCAGAAATAGATATGAATTCTTCTCTTATGATAGAAGGAGTTCGCAAGACTTTATTACAAGAAAGTTTTAAAAATGGAAAGAGTAAAATCATTGATGGGAAACCAATTACAGAAAAGATGCAAGATCAGAATGTAACTTTAATGGAAAAACGATTAGCAGAACAAAATAATTTGAAAGTGGGAGATAAGCTTAAAATTCAATCAGGAGATAAGAAGGAAACTCTTGAAGTTGAAATTATTGGTATTTATGAAACGAATGAGCAACCAATGGGTCAAAACCCCCCTCCTATGATGAATCCAGCTAATAAACTATATATGCCTCACTCTACTTTAAAGAAATTAGAAACAGATGAAGGTATGAGTAGCATTCAGGTCGTGTACTTATTGAACGATCCACAGTATATTGATGCATTTAAAAAAGAAGCAAAAAAATCTGATATTGATTTTAATTATTTTAAGTTAGATGCACATGATTCATTGTACAAGCAAATGATTGGTCCTATAGAAAATATCGCTTCTACGTCTCAAATGATTATCTATATGGTATCTATTGCAGGTGCGATTATTTTAGGATTAATCATTATGTTATCGATTAAAGCACGTCGTAAGGAAATGGGGATTTTATTATCTATTGGAGAGAAAAAATGGAAACTGATGGCGCAGTTCGTAGTAGAAGTAGCATGTATTGCTATTTTAGCATTTGGATTATCCCTAACAACAGGAGCTAAAGTTTCTCAATTCGTAGGGGATAACTTACTTTCGAGTGAAATTGCTACAGCAAGCGAAGAAAAAGATAATTCACAAAATGGTAGTGTAATGATGGTTGGGGCTGGTGGTACTCCACAAAACCAAAATGAAGATCCAATTGATAAAATTGATGTAAGTGTAACAGGAGAGGATTTAGGGAAAATGGGGGGAATCGGACTGACTATTGCTATATTAGCAACGCTTCTTCCAGCATTATCTATTCTACGCTTAAATCCAAAACAAATTCTTTTAAAAGATGAATAGGGAGGCTCGATATGGAGACGATTTTACAATTTAAAAACTTAGATTATTATTACGAAAGTAACGGAAAAAAAGTAACGATACTAGATAATGTGAATTTTTCTTTTCAAAAAGGGCATTTCTACACGATTTTAGGGCCATCTGGATCTGGTAAAACTACAACTCTTAGCTTAGGTTGTGGGCTGGATATACCTAAAAATGGTTATGTACTGTATAACGGCAAGGATATTAGAAAAATTGGCTTGGATCGATACCGTAATCAACATGTATCTGTAATTTTCCAATCTTATAATTTGATTACCTATATGACTGCTCTTCAGAATGTATTAACGGCAATGGAAATTACAGGTGTGAAGGTACAAAATAAAAAAGCAAGAGCATTAGAATTATTAGAGAAGGTAGGGCTCACAGAAGTAGAAGCGAAACGAAATGTCTTGCAATTAAGTGGCGGGCAACAACAACGTGTAGCAATTGCTCGAGCGCTATCTTGTAATGTCGATTTACTAATCGCTGATGAACCAACAGGAAACCTTGATGGAGAAACAGCGAAAGAGATTATTGAGCTGTTTCAGGAGCTCGCCCATCAAGAGAATAAATGTGTAATTGTTGTTACGCATTCACAAGAAGTTGCAAAAATATCAGATCGAGCGGTTTATTTAAGTAAAAAGAAGTTAGTAGTAAATGAAATTAATAATAGTTAAGAAATAAGTTACTATTGTTCTTAATTCACGTAATTTTCAAAATTAAAATCTGTGGATGTTAATATTTGTTATATAATGTATTTGTCAAAGTATTACCCTTGTAGTTTCTATGATGAATCTGTAAGATAGTTTGTTTGCCCCGTATATTCATCTGAAACTAAAAAGAACTTGTAGAGATTCCTACAAGTTCTTTTTGTTTTAACGAATTTCCCGAAAGAATTCTCCTTCCTCAAGCGTGTGAAGGGCGTAGCCCAACGGTAGGTGGGAGATGAATTTCGGTTTGGCGTAGCCCAAAGGTTTTCCTTTTTATTTTGCCTCTGATATAATCAGTCTTATAAATTATAAAGGCTGGTATATAAATGAAATTAGATAGTAATAACCATTCAGTATTCTTGTTGTATTATCACCTTGTGTTGGTCGTGAAATACAGAAGAAATGTGTTTGATGATGATATGTCAGACTATGCAAAAGATATGTTTGTTCGACTATCTGAAAACTATAACATCACATTAGTTGAATGGAATCATGATGTAGATCATGTTCATATTTTGTTCAAGGCACACCCTAATACAGAAATGACAAAATTCATCAATGCTTATAAAAGTGCAAGTTCTCGACTTATTAAAAGAGACTTTCCACAAGTGAAAAAGAAACTTTGGAAAGAGATGTTTTGGTCAAGAAGTTTTTGCTTGCTAACTACTGGTGGTTCGCCAATAGACGTAGTAAAAACATATATTGAAAATCAAAGTGAAAAGTGAGGTGAAATGATATGACAAAGCAGAATAAAGCATATAAATTCCGTTTGCATCCAACAGGAGACCAAGCACATCTTATATGTAAAACCTTCGGTTGTGTACGTTTCGTGTATAACAGAATGTTAGCTGAACGGAAAGAAGCGTATGAAAAACATAAAGATGATAAGGATCAACTAAAGAAACAAAAGCTTCCCACGCCTGCAAAATACAAAGCAGAATTTGAGTGGTTAAAAGAAGTGGATTCATTAGCTTTGGCAAATGCTCAACTAAACTTGCAAACTGCCTATAAAAATTTCTTTAGTGGTCAAAATGACTTCCCAACATTCAAAAGCAAAAAAGACAGAAAGTCTTATACAACGAATGTAGTGAACGGAAATATTATGTTGCTTAACGGTCATATCAAATTGCCAAAACTGAAAATGGTACGTATCAAACAGCATAGAGAAATACCACAAGACCATATAATCAAGTCATGTACGATTTCTATGACACCTACTGGTAAATACTATGTGTCCATTTTGACTGAATACGAAAAAGAGATCGTACAAAAAGAAGTAGAAACAGTTGTTGGATTAGACTTTGCGATGGATCAATTATACGTCAGTTCTGAGGATGAGAGAGCCAATTATCCTAAGTTCTATCGTGAAATGTTAGACCGATTAGCAAAGGCGCAACGAGTATTATCAAGACGTACAAAAGGTTCAGGGCGTTGGGATAAACAACGTATCCGTGTAGCTAAGCTGCATGAAAAAGTAGCAAACCAACGTAAGAATTTCCTTCATCATAAGTCTAAAGAGTTAGCTACTCATTTTGATGTTGTAGCTATTGAAGATCTAAATATGAAGGGAATATCGCAAGCACTTCATTTTGGAAAAAGCGTCGCTGATAATGCTTGGGGTATGTTCACTTCTTTCTTAGCTTATAAACTAAATGAACAAGGCAAACAGCTCGTGAAAATAGACAAATGGTTTCCTTCCACAAAAACATGTAGCAGTTGTGGAAATGTGAAAAATATGTCATTGTCTGAGCGAGTCTATTCTTGTATATGCGGTGTAAATCTCGATAGAGATTATAACGCAGCTATCAATATCAAAAATGAAGCAATACGCCTATTGGCGTTAGCATAGAAAGCAATAAAATAACCCTTGGAACAAGGGAGTTAGCTCGGCTGTCTTAGGACGAATTCGTTAGCTACCAAAAGTAACGACTAACCGAGAAGCCCCCACTTCAAACAGTCCGCTAGGACGTTAAGTGGCGGGTAGTTCACGATCTAAACCTACTTCCGCTTCAAGTGGGAAACCGTTAAGTAAAAATACGAACTTGATTATTCAAGGAAACGCTGCATATGATGAATCTGTAGATAGTAGCAATCAGTTTGTATGGTATCCAGTTAAAACTGCAGATCAAAAACTAGTAGGTTATATTTCTTCTGCATATATTATGAAAAAATTATAATTTAAAATCAAACGGTGAAGATAATCACTGATAAAGATATGGTAGTGATGGGAACGGTTGAACCAAATATAATTGTGGGTTCTGGTACAAAAAAATATTAAACTTGAACATACCGATACTGATACTCTACAAAGGATTGTAACCGACATGGAACAAAATGGTTGTTCAAGTGGAAGCATTTTGTTCCTAACTGTATTTTGTAAACAGTGAAATGATACAAGCGGTACAACTTGAATTTTCGTAAAGAAGCACCCCTGCGTGTATATTACTTAGGAAAGTTTGGTTGGGAGGAAGTGAAGAGAGACGAGCTCCCAGCGAAAGTAAAAGAAAGAATAGATATGAAATAATTAGTTACTTATGATGGCGGATTCTCTTACATGGAGGATTCGCTGTTTTTTTATTTACAATGAGAAACGCATGTTAGGGTGAATATTGAGGTTAATTGGAATGCCAGACTGATCGATACAGTGAACGTATCAATTATTGATTTATATAAGTACCTATACATACCAGGTTATCGAAATTTTGTTCATTTGTTTCCATTAGAGGTGCATCTTGGGGGAAGAAGAAAGTGTGCAAAAGAAGTGTTAGAAAGCCGTAGCGTGATTGAGAGAATTAAATTCGTAAGATGTCTCGTAATAGATAGCATAATAGAGAATTAAATCGTTGTATATTTTAATATATTGTTATAATATTACGAAAGGGAATAAGGTAATATAAGGTAAATACGCTAATGTTATTGTATAAATATAGCGCAAACAGGGAGAATGAACATGAAAAAGTATCTAGTAGCAGGATTATTGTTGTCAAGTTTATTAGTGGGGTGTGGTCAGGAGAACGCCTCTACCAAGAAAGACACGCCTAAGAGTGAGCAGGAAGTGAAGAAGGACGCGCAAGCCGATAAGAAGGTAGATGAAACAAAGCATGATGAATTAAAGGACACGGAAAAGTTGGATGATAACGTGCCAAAGGATAACGAAAACAATGCGCTTGATACGAAAAATAGAGAAGATAAAGTTGATATTGTGCAGTATCAGCTTCCATCAGATGAAAGTAGTTCTACGATGCCTGTCGATTACTTTGAAGCACTTGAACATGGTATGCCATATGAAGAAGTAGCTAAGGTGTTACACCGTAATGCGACAAGTGCAATTAAAACTAAGAAATTTGATACTGAATTAATTGAATATACTTATGAGGCACCAGAAGCGGTGATACAAGTTCAATTTAAGGATGGTAATTTATTTGGTGCGGAATATGTTGGTCAAGATAAGGAAATGTATTCAGTCATTCCTGTTGGATGGGATGTAAAAAATAATCGTTGGGAGGAAGAAAAAAACGTAGGCGTACGATCTAGTGAGAGTAAGTCAAACAACCACACGTCTCAAAGGAACGAAGGCAAGAATGTTGAAGCCAACGATAAACCCGCATCTAGTACAGCAGGTGTAGAGGCAGATAATAAGTCCGAAGAAGCTACTACCAATCATAAACCTAATAATAAAGAAGTTGAACAACATCATAATAAGGAACAGCAACGTAAGGAAGTAGAAGAATTTAAGCCGAGTGATGCAGACATGGAACGCATTAAACGACAAGAAGACCGTTGGAATACGCCATCAGGTGGTTTTGGTGCTACATGGCAAGAAGAAATGGAAGAGATGAAAAAACAGAAATAAAATAACATATATACCTATTATAAGGATTAAGCGAATTTAAAGTGGGAAATTTATAGTTTTTATCATATTTTATTAGATTCATTCTATAAAATTCAAAAGGATTTCTCATTACTCTGTCTATTATAAAATGTTAATATTGTTGTTGATATTGTCTTATAAGAAGGAATTCATTTAAGATATTAATTGAAAATATTAATTGGGAGGATGTTAGAAATGGAATTAAATAATGGGGATGGAATTAATATAGAAAAAAGTACAAGTATTAACATGGAAGAAATGGAGTTATTATTGCTAGCCGATCCCTCAACAGAAGTAGTTAATGGGTATCTTAAAAAGGGAGATTGTTTTGTTTTAAAAAAAGATGCTGTTACTGTAGGTATTATGATTTTAATTCCTACCCGAACTGAAACAATTGAGATTATTAATATAGCAGTTTCCGAAAAAGAGCAAGGAAAAGGATATGGGAAATACCTGCTTAAATTTGCTATAGATTATGCTAAAAAAGAAAAATATAAAACTATAGAAATAGGCACAGGAAATTCTAGTTTAATGCAATTAGGCCTTTATCAAAAATGTGGTTTTAGAATAACTAGTGTGGATAAGGACTTTTTCTTACGAAATTATAATGAAGAAATATATGAAAATGGTATTCAATGTATGGATATGATTAGGTTAACGCAAAATTTATAAAAATTATTTACATCAAAAAAATCGCAAATCCCATTAAATGTAGAGGGTTGCGATTTTTTTTGATGTAAAGCGTCATTATGATTTGCGGGTAGCATTAAGGAGTTTATGTATTTGAGAATTATTACAAAATCAACAAGTGTTAATAAATTCATCTGTTATGTCAACAATTTGAATATATTTCAAATTGTTTTTTATAATTCAGATAGTTCTTTTTCCATTAATTTTAATAAAAAGTAAAAATATGAAATTCATCCATTTTAGTTATGGTAAATGTTCATTTAAACAACCAACTGATGGGACTTATTGGATAATTATTGGCGTGATTTTTTTATTTATTCAAGGATGAAAATCGTACTAAATGTAGATATAACAACTATTATATTGTTTTAATGATATAAAAATATTTGGTTTTTTAAAAAAGAATTTTCTGAATTATAAATATTATTATATATTGAGAAAGTAAAAAAATAGAAAAATATCAATTGAATACCAAAAAATAACGTGTGAATATTATAGATATAAATTACACCTTGATATTTCACATGAATTTCTACAAATTTAGATGTTTATTAAATTAGGAGGATTGATAGTGCTAGAATGTAGTTTGTTGCTAATTCAGTATTTTATATGCATCCATGGGATTTTAGAACGCACAGTTATTATTTGCTAGTTGGCATTTTAATATCAAATCTTTTGGGGAAGTGATAAGTAATGGTCACAGTATTAAATAATGAAACTAAAAGTTTATTAGTTGAAAAAATTGCAAATAAAAATGCGTGTATTGGATATGTAGGCCTAGGTTATGTTGGACTACCATCAGCTCTTAAATGTTTAGAAGTAGGTTATGCGGTAAGAGGTTTTGATAAAAACTCAGCAAAAATAAGAAAACTAGAACGTGGAATAAGTTATATCAGCGATATTCAAGATACTGAAATCCAAGATGCTTTACATACAAATAGATTTTTTGTTAGTACAGAAATGAATTATATAAACGAATGTGATGTTGTAGTTATATGTGTTCCTACACCATTAGAAAGAACTAGTAAACAACCAGATTTAACATATATTCATTCAGCAGTTGATGAAATAGTTAAATACATTAAAAAAGGTACATTAATTATCCTAGAAAGTACTACTTATCCAGGTACTACAAGAGAAGAAGTTTTATACAAATTAGAACAGAAAACTAATTTTAAAATTGGTGTAGATATATTTGTAGCATACTCTCCAGAGCGAATCGATCCTGCAAATCAATCGTTTTCAATTCAAGATATTATAAAAATCGTAGGTGGAGTTACATCTAATTGTACCGATTGTGCAGCAGCCTTCTATAGTAATTTAATTAAGGATATTCATAAGGTAAGCAGTCCAGAAGTAGCAGAGACAGCTAAGTTATTAGAAAATACGTATCGTTTTATAAATATCGCTTTTATTAATGAAATGACCCAAATTTGTAATGAGTTAAATATAAATATTTGGGAAGTAATTGATGCCTCAGGAACTAAGCCATTTGGATTTCAAAAATTCTATCCTGGTCCTGGCGTAGGAGGACACTGCATTCCGATTGATCCTATTTATTTTAAGTGGATTGCAAATAATAAGGACTTAGCAACAAAAATGATTGATGTGGCAAGAGAAATTAATGAAAACATGCCTAAGTATGTTCTTAATAGAGCACTACAGTTACTACATGATAAAGATGGTAAGAATATTCTTATGGTTGGGGTAGCATATAAAAAGAATGTTAATGATGCTAGGGAATCGCCAGCTTTGGATATTATGAATGATTTAATGATAGAAGACTATAACGTGGATTATTACGATCCGTTTATAGAGGAACTCATTGTGGGCGATAACACATTGAAAAAATCTATAGATTTAAACCTAAGTCAATTAGACAAATACACTTTAATTATTGTTCATACAGATCATGATTGCATTAATTTTAAATTGCTTAATGAGGTGAATTGTTTAATTTTAGACACAAGAAACATATTTAAAGATGAATCAGTATATAAAAAAAATATTATAAGTTTGTAGGTGATTACATGGTAGAGTTTATTCCTTTTTATCGACCGGAAATCAATGATGAAGATATAGAGAGGGTAGTTTCTGCCCTTAAATCTGGATGGCTTTCAAAGGGGCCAAAAGTGATAGAGTTTGAAGAGAATTTAAAAGAATATCTGAATACTGAACATGTAGTAAGTTGTAATTCAGGGACTGCCGCATTACATTTAGCATTACTGTCTCTGGGAGTTGGATTAGAAGACGAAGTAATAGTTCCAAGTTTTACTTTTTGTTCAAGTGTAAACGTTATTATGCATGTAGGTGCAAAACCTGTATTTGTAGACATAGATGAAGAAGATTTATGTCTTGATCTTCAAGATGTTAAAAGAAAAATCACTAAAAAAACGAAAGCAATTATTGCAGTTCACTTTGCTGGATACCCGGCTAAATTAAAAGAACTTCAAAAATTATGTAAAGAATACGGATTGTTTTTGATAGAGGATGCAGCGCATGCATTAGGAACAAAATATGATAATACTTTAATTGGTACACATGGAGATGTCATTTGTTTTAGTTTTTATGCAACAAAAAATATAACAACAGGTGAAGGCGGAGCGTTAGTCACTAAAAATGAATCGATTGCCGAAAAAGCTAGATTATATGGTTGGCATGGAATCACGAAAAATGCATGGAATCGTTATGGTGAAGAAGGAAGCTGGCGTTATGATGTTCTATTACCTGGGTTTAAATATAACATGATGGATCTACAAGCTAGTTTGGGTATTAGTCAGTTAAAAAGAGCTGATGAAATGATTGAAAAACGCAAGAGAATAGCTGAAAGGTACCAAGAGGAATTAAAGGAGGTTCAAGAGTATATAACGTTACCTAATTATACTAACGATCCAAGTGTAAAACACGCATGGCATTTATTTGTTATAAAAATTAATTCTAATTCCCCTGTTAGTAGAGATCAGGTAATTCAGGAAATGAAAAAGAGAAATATTGGACTTAGTGTTCACTTTATTCCTGTTCATATGCATCCGTATTATGAAGAGAGATTTAACGTATATTTACCTAAAACGGAAGAAATATTTAATCAAATTATTTCATTACCTCTGTACAGTGCTCTTACAGACAATGAAGTTGAACATATTATAACGTCTTTAAAAAGTCTATATCAATTAAAAATAGGGAGGTAAATATTTATGAAAATCGGGGTTATTGGTGGCAGCGGATTTATTGGTAAGCATGTTACAAAGGAGTTATTAGCAAGGGGGTATGAAGTAGTTATATTTGATAAATTTAAACCTAGTATTGATGTTCCTTTTAAGGAAATTGATATTTTAGATATTGCAACATTAAGAGAAAATCTTATTAATGTCGATGGGGTAATCCATTTAGCTGCATTAGTGGGTGTTGATAATTGCCGTTTAAATGAAGAAGATGTAGTGAGGGTGAACTTTGAAGGCACGAAAAATATTGTACAGATTTGTAACGAAAATGGTATAGGAAAATTATTGTTTTCTTCCAGTTCAGAGGTATATGGGGATGGCGTGAGTGTTCCGTTTAAAGAAAATGATATTAAAATTCCAAAATCAGCTTATGGAAAAGCTAAATTAATGTCCGAAGACTATTTGAAAGAATATGCTAGTGATAGTTTGAAAGTCAGAGTGGTACGTTATTTTAATGTATACGGTTCACAACAAAATGATAACTTTGTAATTTCTAAGTTTTTAAAACAAGCTCATAGTGGTGAAGATATTACTATTTATGGAGATGGACAGCAAATTAGATGTTTTAGTTATATAAGTGATATTGTTAACGGAACTATACTAGCCTTTGAATATGAAGGAGAGAAATTTGCAGATTTTAATGTTGGCAATAACAAACCTATATCTATGGAAGAACTAGCAATAAAAATTAATGAATTAATGGGAAATAAAAGTAAAATTAAATTTCTTGATTTAGGTGAAGAGGGAGTCAGAAATTCTAGCATTGAAATCTTTAGAAGAATCCCTTCAATAGAGAAAGCTAAATTATTTTTAAACTATCAACCAATTATTTCATTAGATAAAGGACTAGAGCTAATAATAGGGGAGAAGTATGGAAACACAGTATCTATATCCTAAGAATCCAAAGAAAATTAAGTATCCCATATATTCTTCTATTTTGAGTATATCTGATCATGTATTTTTTTTGAAAAGTGTATATAGACCTAATGATTCTAAACTTAAAAAAAGTCTTCAAGCTCTTTATCCGGATGCAGAAATTGTATTAACTAATAGCGGTACATCTGCATTAGTGGTTGGTTTAAAGTACTTAAAAGTAGCAAAGGGAGATGAAGTGATTCTATCAAACTTTAATTGTCCTAATGTGATAGAAGCAATATTAACGGTGGGAGCAAAACCTGTATTAATTGATTTAAACACTAATCATTCAATTTCTCTTAATAAAATAAAAAAACATTTGAATGCTAATACAAAGGCAATTATTCTTACGCACTTGTATGGATGTCATGATGATTTAGAAATTATTGACTGGGCTAGAGAAAATAATATTTATATCATCGATGATGCTGCACAAGCAATGTTTTCTTATCAAAATGGAAAGCCAGTTGGTAGTTTAGGCGACATTGGTATTTTAAGTTTTGGGGGAACGAAACCAATCCCAAGTATTGGGGGAGGAGCGTTACTTCTTAATCGTACAATAAGTGAATTGTGTGACATGGATGAAGAAAAGAAGGAAGAAGTGATTTTAGATTATAAGAATCATTTAAAAACACAATTAGGTATAAGAATAAAAAAGAGTAGAGTACTGAGCTTATTTACTAATTATTGGAGGAAATTAGAGATTCTGCCCTCCTATAATAATAGTAAATTAGATTCTTTACCGGAGAAAACGGAAGTTATAAACCCAAAAAGAATGTCTATAGTACGTTCATTGTTAATTGATAAACACCTACAGAAAACAAAGAAGATTTTAGAAATGAATATATGTAACGCTAGTCTGTGTTATACAATGCTGCAGGAAATTGAAGAAAAGTATGGCGTTAAGATTATATTTTCAACTCAGAACGTTTATTTGAACTATTTTACCATTATATTCAAAGAACCATCTGATAGGTATGAGTGTTCTGCACATTTAGCGGAAAAAGGTATACAAACTTGTTGGAACTATTTACCTCTGAGTGAAATCCCTATTTTTTCGAAGTACGCAACCAAGTCAGAAAATATAGATTTTTTATGGCCAAGGGTATTATCAATACCTTTTAAATATCCTTTAGTAGACAAGGACCTTAAGTATATATGTAGTCAAATTCTAAAATATTTAGAGAATAAGAATTAAAAGGTGATTATATGGAAATCGAAATATGTACTGACGCCCAATACTGGGATACTTGTATGGAAGAATATAATGGTTCTGTATTTCATAGTTTCGAATGGGGAAAGTTAATGGAATTATTACCTGGTGTTCAATTTTTCCCAGTACTAATAGAAACACGAGATACAGTAGTTTTATCTCCTATGTATGTACAAGATGGTAGGCTATTGGGAAGTTTAATTGGTTATGGTGGCCCAATAATAATCGGCCAAGATAAATTAGATTTTTCAGTTTATGAATCCATAATAAATAAGAAGTTTGAAAATAAAATTCAAAAGCTTTTATTACCTATAACGATAAATCCTTTTCAAAGTTATAGTAAGGAAAAGTGGGATTATAAAGAAACTTATATGTTAGATCTACCAAATAAGTTTGAGGATTTATGGACATCGTGTTCTGGGAAAGCTAGGACAAGTGTTAGGTATGCACGTAAACAGAATGTTGAAATTCGTCCTATAACTGTAGCGGAATTAGATGAGTTTTACCAATTATATCAAGAACATAATAACAGTATAGGAGCGAGTTATTCATTTAGTAGAGAGTTTTTTTATCATTTAGTTCTTAATTTACAAGAAAAAATCCTTTTCTTAGGGGCATTCTTAGAAGAAGAACTAATTAGTTCCAGCATTTTTATAATGGATAAACAGGTTTTATATTATTGGATTAATATTAATAATACCAAAGGGAAAAATTCGCAATCCTCATATTTACTACTAAATGATGCGTTTGAATTAGCAATTCATAATCAATTAAAGTATGCGGATTTAGGATATTCACATAATAAAGGGATTGCTAGACCTAAGATATACTGGGGGGCAACTTTGAAAAAATGTTTTTGTTTAAAAGAGAGGATTTAAACTATGATTATTAGTGGCCACCAACCAAGCTATTTACCTTGGTATGGTTTTTTTGAAAAAATTCATAAATCAGATGTGTTTGTATTTCATGATATAGCACAATTTGAAAAAAAAGGTTTTTTAAACAGGAACCGTATTAAAACTTCACAAGGAGCGTCTTGGCTAACGGTTCCAATACAAATGAAGAATTATAAAGAAATTCCATTTAATAAGTTAAAGATAGACAAGACTCAAGACTGGGAACGGAAGCATTGGAAAACGATAAGAATTAATTATTCTAATGCACCTTATTTTAATGTATATAAGGATTATTTAGAAAGTTTTTATTCAGAAGATTGGCTTAATTTAAATGAGATGAATATGAATTTTATTCATTTTATTATCCGTGAATTAAACATTAATACGGAGCTATATTATGTATCAGACCTAGAAGGAATTACAGGTAAGAAAAGTGATTTTGTATTAGAGTTGTGTCAGAAATTTAATGCCAGTACTTATTATTCTGGAAGTTTAGGGCAAGATTATTTAGATGAAAATGATTTTGAGAATGAGAATATAGAAATTATCTACCAAAGAATAAGGGATTATTCCTACAAGCAATTATTTGGAGAATTTATACCACATTTATCTATTTTAGATATTTTACTAAATTGTGGGCCAAAGGAAACAGAAAAAATAATTAAAGGAGTCTAAAATTTTATGAATGTACTTGTATTTGCTGCTCATCCGGATGATGAAATAATTGGTGTTGGTGGAACAATAGCGAAACATGTGAAACAGGGTGATGATGTACATGTTGTAATACTTGCAGAGGGAAAATCTTCTAGAGCTAAAGAATATAAAGAGCTAGATTTAGAGGTTAAGAACTTATCTTATAAAGAAACAGAGGGGGCATGTACTACGCTTGGTGTAAAGAGTTTTGCAAGACTAGATTTCCCTGATAATCGTCTTGATACATTACCTTTACTTGATGTAGTGAAAGAGATTGAAAATCACATTGAAAAAATAAATCCTACAATTATTTATACTCAATATGGTGGAGATATAAATATTGATCATACTGTTGTTTACAGAGCAGTAATGACAGCGACACGCCCTCTGCCAGATACTAATATCAAATGGGTATTTGCATATGAAACTTTATCTTCTACAGAGTGGAATTATAATGAAAAAGATAAGTTTCTTCCTAATTATTTTGTGAATATTGAAGATCATTTGGATGAGAAATTAAGTGCGATGAGACATTATGAATCTGAGTTAAGGGAATTTCCTCATCCACGCTCTATAGAAGCAATGAGACATAACGCAATGGTATGGGGTGCCAAATCTGGATACCAGGCGGCTGAGGCATTTATGTTAGTAAGGGGGACATGGTAGGTGAAGAGAATATGTTAATACCACAGGTCCCGTTCTTTGGTTTAGATAGTAAACAGATTGACTTAAAATGGGTTGAAAAAGGCTATGGATTAGAAGCAAATATTTTTGATGGAAAATCTTTATTTGATAACTCATATACAAAAAGGTTTTCAGAGGTCCTTTCTTTTGTTCAAACCCTTAATCCATCCTTGTTAACGCTGCATTTTCCTACTGATAATGCAGACTATCTCAATGATGAATTTATTAAAAAGCAACTATATGAATTTATTGACCTTGCTATAAAGTATAATGCATCAGGTATAACAGTGCATGCTAATCAATTTATGAATGTCGCGGAATTTCAAAACTATAATCTTCTTGATAATAGAAAAAGGATTATAGAGTTCTTTAACATGCTAGATGAAGAAATAAAAGGAACTGATATATGGATTGGCGTTGAAAACCTACCCATTATTGGAAACTTGGGCGATGATTTTGATCCTATATTTATATATCCCGAAGATTTTACTGATTTGGTTAATTTGGAGTTATCTAACGTTGGAATAACATGGGATATATGTCATTGGTCTATAACCTATCTTACGCGTTTAGGTATTTCTAAATTATTAAGGCAAGAGGAAATTGAATATAAGGATTTTCATAAGTATTTAAGCTTAATCGAACATATTAAACATTTTCATTTTAGTTCTTTTAAACATTTAACGATTCCTTATAGTGAGGTGCGTTGCTTTGAGGGAGAGAATCCGGTTAATGGATCTATTAATGAAAGTTTATTATATGAAACTTTATTAAAAGTGAAGAACCTTACTTTGGATAAAAACATAGGAATTGTATTTGAGGTTCAGGAAACGGATTATACGAATAGACAGAGGTCATGGGAGACTCTTAATTGGTTTCAAAAGAATATTGTTGGTATGCAAACAAAAATGAATTTTTTGGAGATATAAAAAGCAATATCGGTTTATTTATTTTTACATGCAATTTGAGTTAGAGATTATTTTAATGAACCTTTTCTTCTAAGTAAGTGTGTTAGGAGGGAAGGTTTTACTATTAATCTTTTTTAATTATAGGGAGGACAAATGAAGAAACTAATTCTGACAAAGAAGTTTATTGTAACTTTTGGGGTTTTATTGCTTTTCCTTTTTAGTAATTTATCTGGAAAAGCAATACCAGTACACGCTATGACTAAGAACGATCAGCGTTCTCTCATGGCAGATAAGGTTCGTGCTAGTCGAGCTATTGAACATATACGTTTTCTGTCTGAGAAAATTGGTCCACGTCCAAGTGGGACTAAGGAAGAACATAAAGCAGCTACATACATTGGAGACACATTGAAAAAATTAGGGTATGAAGTGGAGTATCAGGCATTTCCTGTACCAGATCAATATATTGGGAGTATCTCTTTTAGTATGTATGGAGAAAAAGACTGGCAAGTTGGGGCAGCATCTAATGCATCTATACCTAAAGATCCTGTCGTGGGGCAGGTAGTTTCTATAGGAAAAGAGAATGATATTAAAAATTCACCTGAGCCAATTCATGGGAAAATAGTATTATTGGAACAAGCTGATACGTCTGAGAAATATAATGAACAAGTTGAGTATGCAGCGGAAAAAGGAGCAAAAGCCGTATTGTTATATAGTACGATTGGGGATAGAGGCAACTATGGAGAAGCCTTTAACCCAGTTCTAAAAAAGAAACAATCAATACCTGTATTTGGGCTTGCTTATAATCAGGGAATTAGAATGAAAGACAAGATAGTGCATAATAAAAATATAGTTAGTTTAAAGGCAAAACACGAAATGAATTTGAGTTCATTAAATGTTATTGCGAAAAAAAAGCCCAAATACAAGACAGACAATGAGGATGTAGCAATAATGAGTGCTCATTATGATAGTGTTATCGGAGCACCTGGAGCAAATGACAATGCTTCTGGCGTAGGACTTTTATTAGAGTTAGCATACAATTTTAAAGATATAGAGACTAATAAAGAAATTCAATTCATAGCCTTTGGAGCAGAAGAAAATGAATCTTTAGGTGCTTACCATTATGTTAATCAGTTATCTACAACAGATAAGAAACATATTCTAGGGGTTTTTAATGCAGATATGATAGCGACAAGTTACCAGCAGGCTAAGGACTTATATGCAATGACACTAGATGGTTCTCAAAATGAAGTAACAAATACTGCGGTAGCCACTAGTAAAGCATTAGGGAAATCGGTTGTATTAACTGGAAAGTTTGATTCTAGTGATCATGTACCATTTTACGAAGCTGGAATTTCCTCGGCACTATTTATCTGGATGGATGTAGAGAGTTGGAATCCCCTTGTTTATCATGTTGAAAAGGTATTCCATACACCTCAAGATACCGTCTTAGAAAATATTTCTCCTCAACGTATGCAGGAGGCACTAGAAATTATAGGGACAAGTTTGTATTACTTTATCAAAAGATAGGTTTTTTCGGAGGTTTTAGCATAGCTAGCTAAATTTAGATTTTAATAATAATATAGTAAAACTTTTGTTGGGATAAAAATATACTTTGAGCATAGGCGAGGTAACTATATGAGGAGTACATGGAAAGAATTAAGGGGGATGGACCTTAATGTCTGGATCCGCTTTATCGGGGAAGCTTTAAATGGTATTGCAATGATGATGTTAATGCCATTTTTTGCATTATATTTGAAGGACAAAGTGGACTCTCTACTTGAGGTAGGCATAATTATAGCCTTATCTCCAATTGCGGCAAGTTTTGGTTCATTAATTGGAGGGCATATAGCGGATACTTATGGACGGAAACCAACTATGGTACTCTCTATGGCCAGTAATGGGCTACTAATGCTTGTCTTTTTGTTTATTGATAGTTTTATAGGGTATGCCATTTTATCAATTGGTTTAGGGCTATGTAATTCTTTCTTTGAACCAGCGGCATCTGCAATGGTTACCGATGTAACAGAACCTGAAAAAAGAACTGAGGCATATGGATTACTTAGAATGGCTCATAATATAGGAGCTGCGATAGGCCCTATCATTGGTGCAGCAGTTGTGGTTGTATCAAAAGATGTCATATTTTTGATTACTTCTGGAACCATGCTGTTTTATACAATATTAATGTTATTGTTTCTAAAGGAAACAAAACCTAAAAATATAATGATACATGAGGAAACACATAAACAGTCAATAAGATTTACGTTAAGAGTTGTTATAAGAGATAGAATATTTCTATTCTATATAGTGACGGGAATCATTATATTTATGGGATTCTCACAATCGGAAGGTATGTTACCACTTCATTTTAGTAATGAGGATACAATGATTTTTGGAAATAGTAATCCATTTCCATATTTAATGACTTTAAATGGCTTATTGGTTGTATGTTTTCAATTTCCAATTTCAAAGTGGTTAACTCACAAATCAATTGGTAAATCAATGCTATATGGTGCCATTCTTTTTGGCGTTGGTCTTTTAGCAATAGGATGGTTACCAAAGTGGTTTCAAGTAATAGACGCAAATGATCTAGTTATTCTAGGCTCATTATTAATAGCTTATACAATTTATACAGTAGGAGAAATGATTATGTCACCTATCCAAATGACATTTGTTGCTAATATAGCTCCAGAACATTTGAGGGGAACTTATATGGGAGCGGCTAATCTGCAATGGATTACAGGTAATGTATTTGGACCTCTTCTAGGTGGTGTATTACTGGATCAGCTTTTAGGGCATATATTATTTACAATCTTAGGTGTAGGTTGTATTATTTCTGGATTTGTTTACTTACTTTTAGATAGACTTATTGAGAATAGAAGTAAAGAAATACCTATAAAACAAACATCCTAATTTTAACATTGTTAATGAGTTGAAAATTAAATTTTATGTTTTAAGAGTTAAATAAAGTGCACGTTTATTATTAGTAAACGTGCATTTTATTTAATAGTATTTAAATTAACTCATATAAATATAAATTTTTTAGGTTACGACCTAAGTGTATAAAAGTAATTTACTGCTTCTTTTAATCAATTACAACTAAACTTCTTGACCTATCAATATGATTAAGTAACATACGATACTCCTCTTCGTACATAGTTACACGTTGTAGAAGGGACTGGTTTTCTGCTTCTAAATTTTTTATTTGGTTTTGTAAGTTTGTAAATTCATTTGTTTTTTTATAATTTTGTAGAAAGAGAATAATATCATCTAATGTCATAGATAAAGAGTTTGCTTCTTTTTTTTGTTGAGAGTGGGAAATACTGTTTCCCACTTTTCGATTTTGTTTTGCTTGTTGTATTTCTTCTTGGTATTGTTTTCTCACGTATGAATTCCAACGAAATCCACAAGCTGCAGGTGTCCTATTTAGTAGTTTTGCTACTTCTTTGAATGCAGCTAACTGTGTTCCACCGTTACAAATATTCTGGATTACTGTTGATGCGAGAAGTAAATCGTTATCGTTAGTCCAGGAATCTTGTCTTGAGATTACCACGTTTTAACCTCCTTATATGCTTTGTATTACATATATGCAATTACTTAAAATGATAGAAGTCCAGCTTTTCTTAATTTAACTAGTAGTAAGTTGATAAAAGTATGTATTTTTTAAACGCGAAATTGTATAAAGGAGCCTTAATTTTGTTTAGGTATTTGTAGGAGTTGAAAGGATTTTGGGTTGGTTATGATATAATAAAGTTCAAGTATACTAAGGGGGATTAATTAAATGATTTTTCAAAGCATGATTACAGCTATTATAGAAAAATTACAAGAGACGGTGAATCCCTATTGGATAATTGTGTTTGGATCAACGGCTGAGAATAGAGAACGGGAAGATAGTGATATTGATATAGCTTATGTAAGTGATACAACTTTAGGGAATTATGAACGTTTTTTATTAGCACAGGAGTTAGCTAACATTGTTCATAGAGATGTTGATTTAGTTGATTTATCCGAAGCTTCTACAGTTTTTCAAGCTCAGATTATACATACAGGAAAGACAATATTTTGTTCTGATGAGGAACGGAAAATCATTTTTGAAATGAAAACTTTAAAGATGTATTCAAAATTAAATGAGGAACGCAAGATAGTATTCGATGATATAAAGAAAAGAGGCTCAATATATGAAGAATGAGGTTATTTTAAATAAAATCTCCACAATAGAGCGTTGTTTAAAAAGAATCCAAGACGTGTATGGAAATGACCCTGAAAATTTGGAGGATTACACAAAGCAAGATTCAATAATCTTGAATATACAAAGAGCTTGTGAAGCGAGTATTGATTTAGCAATGCATATTGTTGCCGGGAAAAAACTGGGGCTACCTCAATCTAGTCGAGAAGCTTTTGATTTATTGGTTACAGCAGGACTACTTAGCGCAGAGCTGGCCAATAAGTTAAAGGCGATGGTTGGATTTCGAAATATCGCTGTACATGATTATCAAAGTGTAAATTTAGATATTGTTCGGCAAATTATTGAAAAACATTTAACTGATTTTAAAATATTTACAAAAGAAGTTATGGGGATATTGGAATTATAGGGAGACGCTATATAGGTGAGGAGAGATTGATATGCTCTTTTCTAATTTTAACATAACAATTTAGTTGTTTGCCTACTTGATTTAAAGATGAAAGAAGCAAGTATTATATGGCTACATAGTGGGAAGATACTCTTTAAAGAGTGTCTTTCTTTGATTTACTGCGTTTACATCTAAACACTAATGTTTCTTTAAGTTTTAATTATCTCGAAATAAATCTAAGGCAGAAAATAGCATAGAGAAATATGAGGAATTACCATAAAATAAAAAGCGGACCGGATTGTCCGTTTTTTATTTTATCAGGAGAGAATCTTGAATATTACTTTATGCTAATAAGATGAATAGGGTGTCTTTTAAATGTATTACTACTTTGTTTATTATTATGGAAAATTTGAAAGGTGATTTTAATGAAAAAATATTGGCATAAGCTATCGTTACTTCAAAAAAATATATTACTAACGGTATTAGTAATTCTGACGCTTGTGGGGAGTATGGGGGCGTTAAGTTTTAATATGTTTCAAAATAGTATGATGTCTATATTTGAGAGGCAGTCTTTTGAAACAGGAGATACAGTAATAAATCAATTAGATGTAGAAATAGTGAGAGATGTAGCAAAAGACCCCACAGCACAAAGAGTGAAGAAAGAAAAATTGACAGAGCAATTAGATAAAGCTATAAAAGGTATGAAAAGTGTCGGACAAACATATGTTACAGGAGCCAAGCTAAATGATAAAGCTGAATTACAATTAGTAGCTTTGGATACAGAATTAGCAAATACAGTTTCTATAAAACTAGGTTCTTTAAAAACAGGTGACTATTATGAGCATCCTACTCATTGGATGAAAACATACAGTAAAGTGATGAAAACGAAACAGGCACAAATGACAGAAGTGTATGAAGATAAATTAGGTTTCTGGGTAACAATTTTAGAGCCAATTACAGATGAAAATAAAAATATAATCGCAATTGTTGCAGCGGATTTGGACGCTTCTGTTATTCCACTTACAAAGGAAAAATTTTTAGCGCAAGGGTTACTCTTTATTATAATTTCATTAACAATCGCAACCACGATTCAAATATTTATCTCACGAAATTCTTTATCGCCTTTGAAGGATTTACAGGAAGGTTTACGTAAAGTTGGTGAAGGGGACTTAAGTATTAAATTGAATGAAAGATCTGATGATATAGGGATAACTAATTCCCATTTTAATAACACTATTGAAAAGTTTAATAGGATTATAGATAAAGTAAGGCAGACTGCTGAACAGGTTTCGGCATCTTCGCAGGAATTGTCGGCAAATACAAAAGAGAATAGTATGGCATTTCAAGAGATTGCAAGTTCTATGACAGGATTGAAATTAGAGGCACATTCTCATGTAGTGCATAACTGTTTAGGGATTGTTCAAGTAATGGAAAGTAAGATGAAACAAATTAAGGGAGCTGCAAAACAAGTTGCTACTGCTTCCGAAGGCATGGAACAGCATTCTATAGAAGGGAAAGATTTGATTAAGCAAATTGTTAATCAAATGAAAATAATCCAAGATAGGGTTCAAGATGTATCTTCTAGTATTTATGCATTAGAAGCACGATCTAATGAAATTATTACTGTAATTACAACCGTTTCAAATCAAACTAATCTATTAGCTTTAAATGCTACTACTGAAGACTCATGTGCTGGAAAAATCGGTAAAGAATTTTCAAGTGTTGTGGAAGAGGTATGTATATTAGCGGAAAAGACTGATGTATCTTCGAGAGATATAGCTAAATTAATTGATGAAACTAAAGCTGAAATAGAAGAGGCTGTAAAATCCATGCAGAGGAGTTCAAAGGAAGTGGAATCAGGAATAATACTTGTTCAGAGTAGTGGCGCTTTCTTCGAAAAAATTTCAAAATCTGCACAATCTGTTACAAATCAAATTAAAGCGACTTCGAGTAATTCAAGAGATGTTTTAGAAAATAGTCAATCTATTGTTCAGGTTGTAAATGAATTATCCCATATTGCAAATACATATGAGTGTAGCAGTAGTAATGTTGAGATAAGTATGAAAGAGCAAGAAATGTATGTACAAGATATTGCAGAGCTAGCAAATTCTTTAAATTGGCTCTCCCAAGAATTACAGGAGTTAATAGGAGGGTTCAAAATTAAGTAGGATAGAAGAAGGCGTAGGTATGACCTATACCTTTATTTATTCCCACATAAGGGATGAAAGCTTAGATATATATGTAAAATAGTTAAAAGAATAATTCTTTTGCATATTCCACTGGAAATAGAGCATTATATTACCAAATAAATGGAGGTGTGTTAGAAATGCAAATTCGAGAAAATAATAATTCAAACGAGATTTTGGTAGCAGCGGCAACAAGTGCAATTGAGCAAATGAAGTATGAAATTGCTCAGGAGTTTGGCGTTACACTTGGACCAGATTCAACATCACGAGCAAATGGTTCAGTAGGTGGAGAGATTACGAAACGTTTAGTTCGTATGGCGCAAGAGCAGTTATCTGGTCAATATAAAGTTCATTAAGGTTGGTTTTTGCCCATCCCCTTGAAAAGGGGAATAAGAAAAAAGCAAACTTCCCTTTTAAGAAGATTTGCTTTTTTCTAAGCTATATTAGTATTCTTTGACCCTTCTATATTTGCTAGGGTAAGCATTTTTATAAATACAACGTATTTATTGATTAACAAAAATATAAAACCCTTTTTCCCATCGATCTTTGAGCCATTGCAATTCTTCTTTCATATTGGGAACGTATTCGTTTGTTCGTTCCATCAATTTATAGGTTTCCACTAGTTCCAAACATCGATTTGGACTAGTAAGAGAATGTATAAAGAACATATCACGTGTTGTTACCGATCCAAAAGAGATCCCTTTACGACTCACCGATAATAACTCTTGAATTTCCTCTTGATTCATATTTGTTTTCTTTAGGTAATTATTCATATCAATGAATGTAGTGTAACTCCATTTCATATTATCATAATCATTTTCTTGTAGAATCATTTCACGATAAGATTCCATATCTTGTATGAGGAAATTACGAATCGCGTCTATAGAAAAGTGCATGTACCAAACTTCCTTTACTGTATAGGGGATTTGTGAGCTTTGAAGTTTCTTTAAAAAAAGTATTATCCTAATACATAGGAAAATACTTTTTTACTTTACCATATATTTAAGTTCTTAGCTGGTTTTAAAACCTGGTAATTTTGAAGGGAGAATCTTCATCGCTTCTCCTGTTTTTGGATTACGACCGTTACGCTCTGCAAGTTCCTAGACTTCGGATATCCCCCAAAACCAAGTAACTGTAATTTTTCTCCATGTTGTCAAGATTTTGCGATTTGGTCCACTCTTATTTTATCGCTGAAAACGCATCTTTTATGTTAAGTTTGTTTCTTGTTTAATGAGTTCCATTTTTTTATCTGTCACACTTATATATTCGGCAAGATTTCAGTAAGCATTATAACGTGTTTGATATATGTAAAACGAGATTCTTGCTTGCATTATCATATTTATACTAGAGAAAGTTATGCCGTCTTCAAAAAATTAATCAATATTTAAAAAATGTCAGAGAAAGACTTATATCTGATGTACTGACAGGCTTGTTGTTTTTTGTATATCTTCAATGTTCTTAATATAGCTACTTTACTTGTTTTATTAATAATTTGTATTTTGAAATTCAAGGATGATATTGGTGTACTTTTGCGTAAGTGAATAGTTTTCTGTTGAATTTATTGTTGGTGTATTGATTAATAAGAATGGAGACAGAGCAAACTGAAAAATTAATAGATAATAAAATTAAGGAAAGAAGCAGACGGTTCTGTTGCAAAGTTTTTGCAGATAGAAAGTTAGGATGGGGTATAGATGTTTACTCAATAGACGGCGTTCGTTTAGCGATGAAATTACAAGGACAAACTTTATTCTATCACTATAGTCTACGCGATGATGTAGTAGCAATGACAGACTAGAATGGGTAAGTTATTACAAATTACGGATATGATGCATGGGGTAATCTTCAGAAATACTTAACTCTGAGGCGGTCGCGAGTCGTCTCTCAATAGATTAATCATTACTACTTACTGTAATATATTAAAAACTTATTTCATAATTCATAATCTAGTCTAATAGAAACACGGAAACATACCCATCAACTTAAGAATTTAGAATTACCCCGAAACGAAAAAATGAGCTTTTTATTATAAGTTAGCACAAAATTTCGTTCTGGGGGTACTAGAAAATTTTAGCTTGATGGAGATGTGATGTTACCCCCATAAAGGTATGGTTTTTGTACTTTCAAATACAATCATGTCACTTAAGTAATGTAAGCGTCGTTGCAATTACATTGTCGACAAATGTACGTTGGGGGCGAGATTTCATCATAACTGTTAGACCGATTAACGCTACAATCAGTGCCTGTGCCAAAGACTTTGCATCTGTGTTGCCTTCCAGCTCACCTGATTGGATTCCGCGTTCAATCGTCTCCTGAAAAATGACGGCAAGGTACATTTGATGTTCTCTGGTCAAAATTTCAAATCTCTCATCATGAGGTGCTAATTCAACCATTGTATTGATACAAAAACAACCTTTACTAAGATCCCCTGCGTATTCTTCATTGACGACATCGGCAAAGAAAATAGAAAATGACTCTTTTACAGAGGAGTGACTTTGAAGCTTATTTCGTATATCAGAGGCCCGAGACATTGTATATCTACGAAGTGCGGCTTCAAATAATTCTTTCTTATCTCCAAAGGTCGAATAAATACTAGGGCGTTGAATGCCCATTCTAGAAGTAAGATCACTTAATGAGGTAGCCTCATATCCCTTCTCCCAAAATAACTGCATTGCTGCATCTAAAACTTGATCCTCATCAAATTCACGGGTTCTTGCCATTAAGAATTCTCCTCTTCAAATTTTGATTTTATTAATTGTTTTAGGATAGGTGTGTAGGTAATTATAATTATTTTTTATTACCAAACAGTATGTAATTATTATATGATTTGCCATTCTTTATGTCAAATCAAGCTCCATTCATTTAATTAAACATAAAATTTATTGTAAAAATCGTTGACATCATGAATAAGACTAAGTTATATTTACCAGTAATCATATTGTACTGAACGGTATGTTATGATTAAAAATCTAATGTGATTGGAGGGTAAGGTATGTTCAAAACAGAGACAAATATAGAAGATAATCCACTCTACACTAAGATAAGTCATAAATCTTCCATAACAAAACCTAATTTGAATCAACAGCCATCCATGTCTCATGCTTTGGCATTATTGTTTGCGGCTGCCTGTGGTATGTCTGTTGCCAATATTTACTTTGCTCAGCCGTTGCTTGATCAACTATCTAATGAGTTTGGTATTAACCATTCCATTATTGGTGTTGTTATTACCGTTACACAAATTTTTTATGGAGTGGGTTTACTACTACTCGTACCACTTGGAGATTTGCTAAACCAGCGACGTCTAATTGTCGGTCAAATGCTATTATCTACAACAGCTCTGGTTATAGTTGGTACTGCTTCCTCCAGCATGGTACTTTTCGCAGGTATGGCTTTGGTGGGGCTGCTTGCAGTTGTGACACAGACTCTCGTGGCGTTTGCAGCGACCATCGCTTCCCCTACAGAAAGAGGACGTGTGGTTGGCATTGTAACAAGTGGGATAGTTATTGGCATACTTCTCGCACGTACTTTTGCTGGTATATTAACAGATGTTGCGGGATGGCGTTCTGTATATCTATTTTCTGCTGCGCTCATGCTTTTGATGGTTTTTATGTTTATAAAGATGTTGCCCAATGTTGAGCGCGAGGTAAAATCGCTATCCTACCCTCAGTTAATTAGATCGGTGCTTACTTTATTTATTCAAGAACGAACGTTACGCGTTCGCTCCGTTCTAGCCATGCTGATTTTTGCTGATTTCAGCATTTTGTGGACTTCACTAGTATTGCCACTTAGTACACCGCCAATTGCTCTATCTCATAGTGCAATTGGCGCATTCGGTCTTGTAGGTGTCGCTGGAGCCTTGGCTGCGGCACGGGCAGGGAAATTGGCCGATCAAGGTTACGGACAACGAACGACAGGTATTGCTTTAGTTCTATTATTGATTTCATGGTTGTTCATCAGCTATATAGAGCAGTCATTGATCGCATTAGTGATAGGGATAGTTCTACTTGATTTGGCCGTACAAGCAATACATGTCACGAATCAAACCATGATCCTCCCATTGCATACAGGAGCACGGAGTCGACTTACTGCTGGATATATGGTGTTTTATTCTATCGGCAGTGCTGGTGGTTCAATTGCTTCGACTCAAATATACGCACACTTTGGCTGGGGAGGGGTTTCCTTACTCGGAGCCTCTGTCAGCGCTTTCGCTCTTCTTTTTTGGGCTATGACCAGACGAATTAAGATTTTATGAAATAAACGTGTGTTAGCCAATATGAGAAACACGTTACTACCATAAAGAAAATAATTAATTTTTTGACTTAAAATCTAATTGGAATAGGAGAGATAACAAATGGAAATAGGTATTACGTCTTTTGTAGAAACAAAACCAGATGTTCATAGTGGTGAAGTGATAAGTCACGCACAGCGATTACGTGAAGTTGTTGAAGAAATCGTTCTTGCTGATCAAGTAGGACTTGATGTATTTGGTGTTGGTGAGCACCATAGGAAGGATTATGCAGCATCCTCTCCAGCGATGGTTCTATCAGCGGCGGCACCACAAACGAAAAAGATACGGCTCGCGAGTGCAGTAACCGTGCTTTCTTCAGCTGATCCTGTGCGCGTTTTTCAGGATTTTTCTACACTGGATGGCATTTCAAATGGACGTGCAGAGATAATGGCGGGTCGTGGTTCCTTTATCGAATCTTTTCCACTGTTTGGCTATGACTTGAAGGACTATGATGAACTCTTTGAAGAACATTTGGATCTACTGCTCAAAATACGTCAGTCTGAAAAAGTGACTTGGGAAGGAGGAAATCGACCAGCAATCAATAATTTAGGTGTGTATCCAAGACCTGTTCAAAATCCTTTACCGATATGGGTTGGTAGCGGTGGGAATCAGGAATCAGCTATCCGTGCCGGTTTTCTTGGATTACCACTTATGCTGGCGATTATTGGTGGTAGCCCAATGCACTTTGCACGAATTGTACAGCTATATAAAAAAGCGGCGGCTCACGCTGGTCATGATGTATCAAAACTTCAGGTGGGGTCTCATTCGATTGGATTTGTTGGGGAGAATACGGAATTGGCAGCAGATACATTTTTCCCTTCCACTCAGGCAGGCATGAATAAACTTGGTAAAGAGCGGGGGTGGCCTTATTATGGGCGTTCCAGCTTTGATGCTGCGCGAAGTTTTGAAGGGGCGTTGTATGTTGGTGATCCAGATACAGTCGCCGAAAAAATCATCCATCTGCGTAAGCATGTAGGGATTACACGCTTTATGATGTATGTACCATTAAGTACCATGCCACATAATCAAGTCATGCGTGCCATAGAATTGCTTGGAACAGAAGTTGCCCCTCGTGTAAGAGAGGAAATTGCCAAATGGGAAGCTGAAGGAGAACAGGAGACACATCTATTCCGTTAATTATTCGATAAGGATTGCATCAAGTTTCATTATTTAACTGGAGGAATTTATATGAAAATTGACAGTCGAGTATTACCAGAAATAAAACAGGCTTTCTCACAATTTCCAGGCTTTCAATTAGAGGGGGATTTAGAGGCGAGTCGAAGTCTCTTGTCGAATCCACATTTGGAAAAATCAGAGCTTGTACACATGACCAAGCGAATGATTCCTGGTGCAGCCGGCGAGATGTTAGTTAAAATTTACGAACCCGTTGAGAAAAATCTTGATAAACTTCCAGCTATGCTGTGGATTCACGGTGGTGGATACGTAATGGGCCACCCTGATATGGACGATGTTTTGTGTGAACGCTTTGTTCAGACTGCTGAATGTGTTGTTGTGTCTGTCGATTATCGACTTGCGCCCGAGCATCCTTATCCAGCGGCTATTGAAGATTGTTATGCAGGCTTGGTTTGGATGACAAATGAGGCAGACTCGCTTGGAATTGATGTGAATCGAGTTGCGATCGCTGGAGCAAGTGGAGGCGGTGGGCTAACAGCAGCACTTGCGTTAATGGCTCGTGATAAAGGAGGTCCATCTATTATTTTTCAGATGCCGTTGTATCCAATGCTTGATAGCCGCAACATAACACCATCAAGCTACGAGATTATAGAAGACAACGCGACATGGAATAGAGCAAACAATTTGACGGCTTGGGGTATGTACTTGGGCAAGGAAAACGATACTAACGAATCATCTCCCTATGCCGTACCTTCGAGAGCAGACAATTTAGCAGGACTACCGCCAACTTATACATGTGTAGGTCAACTCGATTTATTCCGAGATGAAATCATTGAATATGTAACACGACTTGCACAAGCAGGAGTAGATGTTGAATTCCATCTCTATCCCGGCTGCTTCCATTGCTTTGAAGTACTTGTGCCTGAAGCCGAAGTGAGTCAGCGTGCCAGTCAGAATTATTTTGATGCGATGGCACGGGCGCTTCATCCATAATTTATTTATCACCAATGATTATCAATAATTGAAATGCTAATGATTATATTAAAAAAGAACCTTCAATAGGTTCTTTTTTATAGTTGGTAAATATGTTATCAACAATAGATGGTAATAAAGATAGAAATCTAGACACTTTTTATTAATGGGCTAAGTTTTCTTAGGAAGAAATCTATTTCTCATGACTGAACGCTAGATATAATAGGATATATCATTTATTAATTAGGGTGGGTGATTTAGCTTTTTGAGTTTACCACACTTAAATTTAAATTTTGTTTAGGGACAAAATGTTAAAGTTATACATTCTGAATTAACAGAAAATTAAGGTGGTAAAAATCCTATTAATTCTTTTATCAGGTAATTCATATTTCTTTGGCCTTATTTTCATGGTATTACCGAACGTTTATATGTCTCTAAGGGAAAGAAATACTTTAAGTTTTATTACCATCTAATGTTTGATTAAGATGGTAACATGAAAATAAAACGTTTACAACCAGGAAATAAAGAAAAAATATAAAAATTCGACTTTTTTCGACATTGTTACTATGAGAGAAAGAATCTAAATTAAGTAAATCTTATATTTAGAGGAGGGATTTATCTTATAAATAACTGTTAAAACGTTTGCAAATGTCTCACGATGAATTAAAAACGTCGAATATAAAATTATATTGTGACAATTTTCAACGAATACACTTTATAATTCATATTTAGACTAATAAATTAATTAATAATAAATTAAATACGTTATATTTAATAGAGTATAATATGGGATATTTAACTATAATATTCCATATTATATATAATTATAAATCATTTAACATATTTGTTGCGGGAAATTTTGACATAAGATATTTTAAATATTAAGCACAGAAACATTTCAAAGAAAAAGAGCTATTTTAAAATGTACCCTAAAAAAGTTTTTCCTAAAAAGTAGTAGGATTTTGCAAATCGTTTCTGTGCCTAATTAGATGAAAATAATATAATAAATTGTTTAAAAGAGATAAAAGTAAGTTACTTTTATGGAGAAATTACTATTAGAATTATGTCAAATTGCAGCATACAAATTACATTTTTCTATCTTACAAACTGTACAAATACCATTATTGGTAACTTGCCTAAGTTTTAACATCACATTCATCACTTTTTGTCCAATAAGATTAATAGGGTCAGAAAAATGTGTCGCTATCTACTATGAAAATATAAGAAATACGAAGAAGTATTTATAAAAAAAGTAATATAGTTATAAAATTCTTCGGTTGTATATACGTTGAGTTTCAATATTTTTGAGGTTTTTCAAATGATTTTCATTTTTTATAATGAGGACATTTGTTGTGTTGTTTGAAGAGAAGGGCATAGGTGTTAACAGTTCATTTGTATATAAAAGATAAACAGTTGAGTGCATAATAAATGATTTTTTAAAATCTTTCATGTATACACACAAGTGTTGTTGAGTTATTTATTCAAAATATAACCATAAATAATCATTAAATTATTATATACAAAAATAAGAATGGAGATATTCATTATGAAATTGATAAAAGGAATATTCGTTTCTACGATTGCACTTACATCTTTTACAGGATTAGAGTTAATTAAAATTAATGAAAATCCCGATATAGTGTATGCAGATTCGAAAGATTCTTCACAAAATATAAGTCAATTCCAGGGAGATATTAAAGAGGAGAATAAAATTATTTTAAAGTTTAAAAGTGAAGTGAATTTCCCGTATAAGGATGGACTCGAAAATCAAATAAAAGATGAAGGTAGTGATTCGGAATTAGTAAAAATCTTCTCTGAATTTCCGCAACTAACATTAAAGCGTTTATTTACATCTGTAAATCCTAAAGAGATTGAAAACATCGATAAACATAAGAGGGAAACTGAAAATAATTCATCTTCTAATTTAATAGATTATTATATTGTAGAAGTACCTAATAAAGTAACAGCTGAAACATTGATGGACAAGTTTAAGAAATCTCATCTTGTTGAAGAAGTATATATGCAAGAAAAACCAACTCTTTTACCAGAAGTCCAATTACCTACTGTATCGCTTAACCCTTACGACGATCCAAGATTTTTAAACCAGGGATATCTTAAGGAAGCACCATATGGGATTAATGCATCTTATGCATGGAGCATTATAGGTGGAGATGGAAATGGAACTACTTTTGTAGATATGGAGTATGGGTGGTTATTAGATCATGAAGATTTAGTAAATCAAAAAGTTGAGCTTATATCTGGTAGAAATATAGATCAACACGTTGGCCATGGAACTTCTGTTCTTGGGATTGTTTCTGCTGAAGATAATAAGGTTGGTAATATAGGAATTGCACCAAAGGCAAAGGTAAAAGTAGTATCCCAAATAAGAGGTGATGGGTCGTATAATACGGCTGATGCGATAATAAATGCTGTACATAATTTACAAGCTGGGGATATTTTATTATTAGAGGCACAAGCTTCTTATGATGGATATGGAGATAAATATTTACCTGTTGAAGTACAGCCAGATATCTTTGATGCAATACGAGCTGGAACAGATAAAGGAATTATTGTGATAGAAGCTGGGGCGAATGGCTCTAATGACCTGGATCAATTTAGAGATCGGAATGGAAAACAGGTATTAAATCGCAATAGTCCGGACTTTAAAGATTCGGGAGCTATAATGATTGGAGCAGCATCGTCAACTGTTCCTCATAAACGTTTATGGTTTTCAAATTATGGTAGTAGAATTGATGTTTATGGTTGGGGAGAGAACGTAGATACAACTCGTGCTGAACCTAATAGGATTACTAAAAATCTCTATACAACAGGCTTTAGTGGTACATCTAGTGCTTCTCCAATTATTGCTGGAGCAGCGACTTCAATACAAGGTGTGGCTAAAGAACATTTAGGTCGTCCATATAAACCAGCTGAATTAAGAAATATACTAAGTAATCCAAATACAGGTACCAAATCCCAAAATCCATTAACAGATAAAATCGGTGTTTTGCCAGATTTAAAGTCAATCCTGTCAAATTTAGGATATAGTCCAGATATATCAAAAAGTGTTTTAGAGGGAAACCATTTTGTATGGTCAATGAAAGGAATAGGAGATTTTGAGTTTGCAAAATTGGATTTTAATAAGACAAAAGAAGAAATGCAAATTCAATTAAAAGCAGGTGTACCACATCATTACTTTGATAGTACATATGCGAGTGTGAAAGTCCAAAATTCATCTGGAAAAGTGGTATATAATAAAGATATTTATGGAAACAGGCAACAAAATGCTGAAACACAAAAAATTCCGATGAAAGTCGGAGACTATATTGAGTTTACACATTTAGAGGGTGGAAACCGGGCGACTCTTATAAATGTGGATAAAAATATACAGGAAAGTTTTGGTAAGAAGATAGTGTATCAAGTTACAGTTAATGGTCTTAAGAAAGTTGATCAAATTATTAACCCTAGTCCAGATACGGAAGCTCCTACACGCCCTGAAGGATTACAAGCAGCCAACATTACTGCAAATAGCGTAGAGTTAAAATGGAATTCATCAACAGATAACGTAGGTGTAAAAGAATATAAAGTATTACGTGACGGGAGATTCATTCAAACGGTACAGGGAACCACATTTACTGATAGTAAACTGACTGCTAACATAGAATACAAATATACTGTGAAGGCGATAGATGCAGCTGGAAATGAGTCTATTCAAAGCAGTGTTCTTAGTGTAAAAACAAAAGAGCAAAATACCTCTTATGAAAAATGGGATCCGAGGAAAGCATATACAAAAGGGGATAGAGTAGAGTATCAAGGGAAAATCTATGAAGCTGTTCAAAGTTACCAAGGGAATGGGGATTCAAATTGGATATTCTCGTTATCCCTATGGAAACCAATTTCAATAAGTTGATGATATCGTCTGATATAAATATAGTCTATTTGAGAGAATAGTTATCTCATAAGAAGAAGTTGATGAAAAGATTAGTGTCTTAATGGTCGAACAAAATCGGGATCTACAAGATCAAAATCTCTTATTGTAGTATTCTCTATTGGATTATAGTTATAAAGTGTTAATAAATAAATCATATGTAACTCGTAGTGATTTTGATGCAGTTGAAAAACTTACAACAAAAACTATTGATGAGTATTTAAAATATTACTACCATTTCTATAAAGCTGTGCATAACACTATGATTGCTAGCTATATGGAAGCGCAGGATTGGTTACTCTGGATCACGGAAGACCGCCTGCACCAGCTTATGATAAGCAAATATAAAACAAAAAGAGGACGTATTATATACGTCCTCTTTTTGTTAATGGGGTAATGCTTTGTTTTATCTAATTATAACAATATTCGCAAAACAGTGTAAAGCAGTTCTAGATGTATAGTGGGATTCATTTGGCTTTTTCATTTAATAAAAAATTATGATTATACATAATTTAATAATTTCACATACCTTTATTTTTTCTTTAATAATTTCATATACGCTATATTTCATGAGCTCTTCAATCTGTGTATCTAGATTTTATTCTTGTGCACTTACAAGAAAGTACCCATAGCCCATTTTTAGCCCTCTTTATATATTATTTTTGATAAGTGTTACTGAGAGTATAAGGTAAAAACTGCTTTAGCTGGTGAGGAAAAAGCGGGTTATCCAATATTAGATGTAAGAGAGGGGAAAGAATTCTGGAAAACGTCAAAAGAAAAAGGAGTCGAATAACGACTCCTTTTTATATGAGATAGCTTAATTATTGAAAATATTACCTACTGAAATACTTTTTCAATTGTAGGCATAACAGCTATTGGTGGTAGAGATTTAGTCCATGCAGCTGCATATACATTTAATTTCTCACCTAATGTATAGTTTGCACTATCTGAAACAGGGACCCTTAAAATCTTATTTTGAGAAACTAGATCCCACCAATCATGTTGATAAGCAAGAGCTTCATCTTTTGTAGACGTAGCAGCAACTACTAAATAATTTTTCTCCACTGAAATGACATATCCAGTAAAAGGTTCTTGTTCTTGGTTCTGAATAGAATGAACAGGAATATTGTTGGCGGAAATCTTGTTAGAATCTGCAAAGGCCGGTGTTAATCCGAATGTAAATCCACAACCTAGTGTTAAAGCTGTTACCGTTGTTACGAATGTTTGTTTTTTGTTAAACATGATATATCCCCCTTATATTTTATCCTTACACTATCCACTTTCAATTTACATACATATAAAGCCTTTTAATATTAAGATACTTAACAATTTTGTAACAATTATTCCAATAATGTTAATATTACCTATTAATGGAATTGGGTTTGTGTTATAATTCACTAGGTGAACTATTATTATTCCTTTCATCTCTTGATGAATGGATGCCCTTCCTTAAATGTAAAGATGTTCGATTTTATTGGTGAAGAGAGGATATATCCCTCTTCTTTTTTTATTAATATGGGATTTTAGGGAATGAACAGAAAAAGAACCCTATGGGGTTCTTTTTCTAGGCATATTAACAGTAAGGAGAGTATTGAAATGCTATTTTCAAATCTTTACAAGGAGAAAAATTTGAAAAAGCTTATCATGTCATTATTTTTACATACATGTAATATAAAGTGAATTGATAATATTTAGACTCACTATTACCAATATTCAATTAAGATAGTTAGTACTACATTGATAGTGTTAATTATCCTGATTGGTGTGGAATGTGATAGGAAGCATAAGTTTTCCGCAAACTTATGCTTTCAGGATTTGAAGAATATTCTTAATATGGATTTTAAAGAAAATACAAATTTTTTACTAGATTTGAGAAAAAGGAATTGAAAATATCCTTTAAAACAAGATATATTCTGGTCAAAAAATTAGAGGGCATCAATTCATTAAAGCAGTAAAAAACGTTCTTATGAATTGGTGTCCTTTTTGTTTTAAAGAGAGAATATATTTTCTCAACAGGACAAATGGTAATTAGCTATAAGTATTAATTATAAGGATAAAAGGAAAATAGAAATTAATAATAAAGGAGAATGCGAAATGATAACATTAATATCTGAAAGAAATCTAGCTGAAATCCATGAAGACGATGTAGATGTATTAAAAGTAATGGCACATCCTGTTCGATTACAAATTGTAAATGAATTAATGCACCATAAAATATGCAATGTTACACAGTTAACGGAGATATTGAGACTTCCACAATCCACTGTTTCACAACATTTATCAAAATTGAGGGGAACCGTACTCCGCTCAGAAAGAAGAGGGTTAGAGATGCATTATTATATAGATAATGCTAAGGCCCGTCAGATTGTTGAAATTCTAGGTTTGTAGGTTAATAATACGTAAAAGGTTTCCTGTTACAAAGCAGGAAATCTTTTTATATGTATAACTAATTGTGTGATAATATCATACCGTAGAAACTACCTAACAATAATTCAATTTAACACGATGTATAGGTATAAACATGTAAATAAGGGATTTAAACGGAAATTAGATATAACAATGGATAATGGTAAGTGTATTAAAGAAATTATAGAATTAATGATATAAAAAATAATCAATAGTTGTTGTAAAGGCTTATTCTGATAATAAAAGGAATTAGATACATTAAATTCAACTATGAGTTTTTTTACTAAAAATATGTAGGTGAAGAGTATAAGCAATATAATCCTTTTGTTGCTGATGGACGAAAAGCCTTTATGGATTTCTTTAAGGAGAATTTTGTTAAAACCCCTAATTCCTCTGCAGAGATTAAACGTGTAGTAGCTGAAGGGGATACAGTTGCTCTTCATGTACATTCTCGTACTAATTCTCAAGATAAGGGAGTTGCTATAGTCGATATATTTCGTATCAAGGATGGAAAGATTGTCGAACACTGGGATGTAATTCAAGAGATCCCAAGTGAAGCAGCTAATGATAATACGATGTTTTAGGTAGAATAAATATTTATTTGTTAGAGATGTATTGAATCTAGATATTATAAAATGAAGGGGATGTCCTAGGTATACTACTAAGACATCTCTTTTTGTTTTACCAAGATTCAATTTGTTATAATTTGTAAGGGAGGTATTTTGTATTGAGTAAGAAAAAGCATTCAAGTATAGATTTTGAAGAAGTACCAAGTATGATTGAACGTTTAAGAGGCGAAAGCGGACAGTATATGTCTCTATAATAAGAGGCTCAAATCCTTGACACAAAACGTGTTGAGGTTTTTTTATGTTGTGGGTAAAACACTTTTATTTGAAAGAAGAGTAATTCAACCACAAAATGTTCACATAAAAAATCAAGATTTCCTGAAACTAGACAAGATAAATCCCTACTATAAAAAAGAAGGGGAGAAAGCCCCCTTACTTTAAAATTTATAAAAAAACAACTTAATTCATTGATGAAATATTATTGAATTGGTGCACAACTCCAAATGTATTTTCCAACTACTTTTATTTCTGGACAATTTTCTATATCTGTACAATCAAACATTAATGGATGTATACTTGGATTAAAAGAATCTGGTTCTAGGATAATTCTATTATTGGTTTTGTAAATTCTTTTTAAAGTGGCGTCATATCCGTTGATGAGTACAGCGGCTATGTCGCCATTATTTATATTTGTTGTCCTCTCAAGTACAGCTATATGTCCATCATGTACAATTCTATTCATACTGTCTCCGTTTATACGAAGTGCTAATAGTTTTTCAAATCCATATTTATCTAAAATGATATCAGGTACCTGTATATCACCAATTACATTTTCTATAGCTTCAATGGGTTTACCAGCTGCGATTGTACCATAAATGGGAATATTCCGTTTGGTAATTGCGTGATCTTCAGGATAATAGGATTCATTTTCATCAATAAAGTAGGTTGCAGAGACATTTAATATCTTAGCGATTTGAGATATTTTTGACATTTTAGGGCTTCTTTCACCATTTCTCCACCGTAAAACAGTAGTTCTACTAACAGATAATAATTCAGCTAACTGTTCGTCTGTCATATTATTTTTCTTCATTAATTGAGATAATTTTAAACCGAATGATTTCATGACTTTTTGTCACCTCCGTCTTGATTGATTATATAATTGGTGTGACAAAAATGCAACTTTCTTCGTTATTTGGTAAAAAAATTCTTGACTGTTTTGTCACGTAGTACTATATTTGAATTTGAAAAGAGGTGACAAAAATGCACAAGATGATATTTTTAGAAAGAAAATTAAAGAGAAAAACTATTGAAGAAGTTGCTGATTTTCTCAATGTTTCTCCACGTACATATTGGGCAAAAGAACATAATAAAAGTGAATTCACTCTGAAAGAGGCACATATGTTATCGTGCTATTTAGAGAAATCTATAGAAGAGTTATTCCCTGATCTTTTTTTAAATAATTTGTGACAAAAATGCACGTATTTATATCTGGATTATAGGATGTTTTTTGGGGTTATTTTAAACCTAATATCTAATAATCCTACTATTAAAGGTACTTTATATATAGTTTTTACTTAGAAACGAAGGAAAGAGATCCAAAAAATGAAACGCTAAAGTGTATTTGGGTTATAAAAATTGAGGTGAAATATAGAATACTAAATATTCAAGTAGATGAAAGAGCGATCAGAAGATTATATTGAGAAAAATTAGAAGAAAAGCTTAAAGAAGTGGATACAGAATTTTTATTTTGGGATACAAGTGAATTAAAAAAAGAACGTGCATGTCGTGGACTACTATTTAAAAAGAATTCTTTTTTTGATCAGCGTTTACAAAAATTTAAAGTGGACGGAAAATGGTATTTTTCGGCTAAAGGAACGAAGGCATTTTTATTAAATTAGCTAACAGAGAATTTGGTGTAAGAAAAGAAAGACAATCGTCTTAAAAAACAAATCTTATAGGAAAGTCTATGGCAGGGGGGATTAATTATGGTTTTTAAAGTGACAAAAAAACAAGGATATGTCAGCAAGAGTACTTATGAAAATGAAGAATTTAGTAATACTATTCGTTTTGAATCGGAAAAGCTTTCGCATAAACAGTTAAAAATGATTTATGCCAAAATGCATATAATAGCATTGAAATATGATGGAGTAATATCAAAAGAGGAAATCAAAAATAAATTAAAAGTAATACTTAAAATTCAATCACTAAGTGATCTTACAAGGAAGCAAGCTAATCAAGCTATAAAAGTATTAATAGGTTGGGAAATTTAAAGGTTTTGGAGAATAAAACCTTTAATATTTAGGAAATTTAATATATTAATTTTAAGAAAAAGTTCTGGAGGAAGATAAAATGAGTAGTTTGCTAATACAGGATGAGCCACTATTAGTATTACCTCGATTAGCAAGTAAGATTGGGTTGAACGAGGCAATTTTTCTTCAACAAATACATTATTGGCTCAAGCGCTCGAAACATTATTATGATGATCGTTATTGGGTCTATAATAGCATTACAAATTGGCATAAACAATTCCCGTTTTGGAATGAAAGAACATTGAAACGTATTGTTAAAAATCTAGAAGAGTTTAATTTATTGATAAGTGGTAACTATAACAAATTAAAGTTTGATAAAACAAAATGGTATTCAATAAATTATAACAGACTAGTTGAATTAGAAATAGATAACGATTGTGACAAATTGTCTCAACGAAAAGAACATATTGTCATAATGGAAAATGAAAATATGTCTCAACCAATACCAGAGACTACACAAAAGATTAACTCAGAGAATACCACTCAAAAAGATATAGTAGAGATAATTAATTATCTCAACCGTGTATGTAATACAAGTTATCGTATTTCAACTAAAAAGACACAAATGTTAATTAAATCTAGACTACAAGAGGGATTTAATATAAATGAATTTAAAGAAGTTATTGAGACGAAGGCGAGGGAATGGCTTTATACAGAACAGGCAAAATATTTAAGACCAGAAACCTTATTTGGAACTAAATTTGAGGGATATTTGCAGCAGAGAAAGATGGTGAAATCAAATGGCTTTAACAAAGGTAACAGATATAGTACAAAGTCTTTCGAAGAAAATGAACTTCCTTTCTGAAACATGTGTGATATGTAATCAGGAGAGGAAGCGAATTGTAAGATTGATGGAGATTCAGGGTGAAACGATTTGTCCAGTATGTCGTTTAGAAGAAGAAAATAGAAGGTTAGAAAAAGAAATGAATGTTTTTCGTTATGAGAAAGAGGAAAGAAAACGTAAAAGTATATTTTACGATCATAGTCTTATTAAAGATGAAACTATTAAATTAGCTAGATTTTCGACATTTATATCAGAATGTGAAGAGGATGAAAAGAATTTAATTTTAGCTAAAAAGGCTCTTACAGACTATTTAAATGATATTCGATTTAATTTGATTCTTGTGGGGAAAGTTGGAGCCGGAAAAAGTCATATTGCCTACTCTATAGCGCATGAAATGAATGAACAAAGTTCGGATAAAGTTATGTATGTTACAAGTTCAGAACTCTTTGATTACATACGTTCGACATTTAATACGCAATCTTGTGAAACAGAGCATAGCATAACAAATATGCTAATTTCTATGGACTTATTAGTCATCGATGATCTAGGAGCAGAGCTAGGGGATATGGATATTAATGATTTAAAAGCAACAGCATTTGTAAATCGTGTGTTATTTAAACTATTTGATGGACGACAAGGGAAAAAAACAATTATCACAACGAATTTAACAGGTGAGGCAATTATAAAAGCGTACGATGAAAGAGTTACATCTCGTATGTTTAATACATATCGACACATAGAATTTAAAAAAACAAGAGATAAGCGTAAGAGAAAATTACCTTTTTAGGAAAAGAATATATATTGTGTAGGAAATATAGATGCAGATGAAAACATATTGTTCAAGAAATTTGTACTGTATGAATTGGTTCTTTTAATTAGCGAGTAAGTGAAGTGATTCGGAAGTTAAGAAAGAATATGAGGAATGGAAAGAGCATTTAATCAGAAATTCCACATATGTACATTGAAAGCAGTTTTTAAGTTTATTTAATATGTTTTAAATAATTAAATGGAGGCATCTTGAAAATGAGAACATATAAAGGATTTGAAGCAATTAAACGAATGAAAACAAATTGGATTACAACAGTTCAAGAGACACCGATGTGTTGGAAAATAGAAGGAGAAAGAGTGATTGCTGATTATTTAGGTAAAAAAGAAAGCTATCAACAAATTAATTTCTTCTTTGAGAATGAGTTTATAGATTGTAGAGAAACTATTCGAAAAGGAGAACTATTGTATATTGAAAATGAAAAAGGTGAAAAATTTATCGCTGAATATTGTAAAGAAAATGAAAAAGAAATAAAGCATAGTAGTTGGTTCTGGATTAATGGAGAGGAGTTCTCTAATAATTATGGTCATTTTGAAAAGAGTACGAAATTAAAAATTAGGAAAGCTGAAAAAAGTGAAAAATTATTATTTGAACGGGCAAAATTATTCGCTATCAAAGGGCGTAAAATAGATGAGTTTAGACTTGGTGATGTAGTTGAAAGAGATAATAAATTGTATAAAGTGGCTATTGTAAAAAGTGGAAGTGAATCTCAAATTATAGTAGGATGTGTTCCGATTAATGGGGGTGCAATTTGCTATTATAATTCAAAAGATATAGAGATTCAATTTTTCGTTGAAGATATGGTGGTGTAGCAAGATGAAGTTATTTTTAATTAATCAACTTGTTGAAAATGGAATTTACAAATATAAGGATAAACAATTGTACGAATTAAATAGTGATGAGTTAATAAAATTAATCAAAAATTATAAGGATAAGAAAATAAATGTTAGCAATACAATGTATGAAATAATACATGAGGGATATAAGCCTTAATAGCAAATCATTGTAATGATTTTGATATGTGAAATTCAAATTATGATTCAGGATAAATGATAAGAAAGGGGCTTAACATGTTAAATATAGAATTACCAGTATTAAATAAAGAAGCTACTAAAGAAAATGTACTGAAAGCTATAAAGAAATACAGATTATTTATGAAGTGTAATTATCTTAATGAAACGGTACTCTCGAAAGAAAATATATTAAAAGAAAATGCGAAAGAAGAGCGGGTCAATTATATTATTGCGATGAACAAAGGGTTAGAAAAGCTAGATATTGAAAGTGATAGAATAATTATTCAAAAATATTTGTTAAAGAATCGAGTTAATAGATATGAGGTTATGAAAGAGTTGAATTTATCCGAGGGAGATTATTATAGAAAAAGAAATACTGCTTTTTACAACTATGCATATGCATTAGGGATTGAGGTTGAGGAGTGTTAAGATTATTAATCATAAATAAGTTTTTAATATGGATTATAACCACCTGTGTAAACAAACAGGTGGTTATTTTTATGTAAAAAAATGATGAAAAAGAGATAAAAACGAATCGTTATATACATATATCATATAAGTACAAAGTAGCAATGATAAATAGTATTAAGGAAGATTTTTTAAAAATAATTTTAGTTTTTGATGAAAAAAAATAAATGGAAATTAAATGTAGATTTAGATGGTCTCTATTTTTAACAATTTTGCTTTGTTATAAGGGTGGGAATGGTATATGCGAGATTTAATTATCCAATATAAAGAAACGTTATGTAAGCTAGAGAGTGCAAAAATAAGTGCAAAAGAAGAAGAGATTAAAATATTAACAAGTATGATTAGTGATGTCACATATGCTTTGGAGTGGATGAAGAATGCAAAGATGCCGGGGAATCGCAGAGGAATAGAACGTAGAGCTGCTTATCAACGAGAGAAATCATATGATTCCTTGTTAATGCAAAGGTATTTTCGTAGTACTGATACAACATATGAATGGGATGATGAAAACAAAGAAAGTGTCATTTCAGAATGGGAGAGAATAAAACTAGAAGATGCGCTCTCTACTTTGACAAAATATGAAAGAGAAATATATATCATGTCAAGAGGAAGAGGCATTACACAAGAGAAAATTGCTAAATATTTGAATGTTTCAAGAAGCACAATTAAAACGATTCTATATAGATCTGAAATAAAAATTGCTAAACAAGTAAGAAAAAGTCTTTTCTGCGAAAGTAGTTAAGGCTTTTTTTATTTACAAATACATTCTTGTCACCATAGTGCCACCTATAAATAGAGAGTAATAAAATAAGTTTAAATGAAATATAAAAAATGAAGAATGGATACTAGCAAAAAGAAAGAGTAATCCAAAGGATATCTATAAATTAAATGAGAGATTTTAAAAGTGACGGCATCTTTCTATTTACTACAAAATAGGTAGTAGTACATGAAAAACTACAGAAGGATGCGATTAGATGTTAGAACAAGATATAGATACTATGCCAATATGTTCAATTTGCCTTGAAAAATGTTTGTGGGTTTTGAAATTTCCAATCACAATTCAGTATTGTGAACAAATGTTAATTCGTGAGGTAGTTGACGACAATATAACAACAATATGTATTGAGTGTTTAGAAAAAGAAATACAAATGATGAGTTGAAACGGGAGGGAATGCTAGTGGCGCGACCAATGAAATTGAATGATGAGCTGATAAATAGGTTGACCCAATATATTAAAGTAGGGAATTATATTGAAACCGCATGTGCGTTAGTTGGAATAAGTAGAAGTATAGTTTATGTTTGGTTAAAACAAGGGCGTAGGGCAATTGAAACGAGTGAAAAGACAGGTGAAGTAGTACCGAGAAAAGATAAGATTTATGTGAAGTTAGTCATGGAAATTGATCAAGCATTAGCATTTAGTGAGGCGAGAGACGTTGAGACAATTGGGGAGCATGCAAAATCTAATTGGAAAGCGGCAGCATGGAGATTAGAAAGAAAATTCCCAACTAAATGGGGAAGGAAAGATCAATTGCAAGCAAACGTAAATCATTCAGGAGAAATGAAAGTAGAGCATAATAAAATGGCCATGAAAATTGGGTGTGATGAGGAAATGCTTGATTTAGCTATGAAATTATTTGAGAAAGTTCAAGGAGGAGAATTACAATCATGACACGGATGAATGTGCATAAGTTAATAGATGAAAATACATTTAAGGAATTGGCAAAAGTGAACTACCCCTTTCTATGTTCAGTATACACATAAGGGATTCTATAAACATGCAAAGCACACAAAATTAATAACAAAGATTTGCCAAGATTTAATTGAAGAGAAATTATCGACTAATAGATTAATGGTGTTTATGCCACCTAGGCATTCAAAATCACAGTCTATAACAGAAACATTACCAAGTTGGTATTTAGGAAATTACCCAAATAAGAGAGTTATAGAGGTATCTTATGCATCAAGTTTAGCTGAAAAGTTTGGTAGAAGAAATCGTGCTAAGATTGAAGAGTTTGGTAAAGAAATATTTAACATTAGAATTGATGAGCGGCAAGGTTCCGTAACAGATTGGGCACTACATAACCACTCTGGTGGAATGTTGTCTGTAGGAGTTGGTGGTTCGATTACAGGGGAAGGAGCAGATTTATTAATTATTGATGACCCTATTAAAAATCGCCAAGAGGCCGAATCAATTACATACCGAAATCGACTATGGGATGAATGGGAAGATACTTTATCTACACGTTTACAAAAAGGTGCAAAGGTAATTCTAATTTTGACGCGATGGCATGAGGACGATTTAGCTGGTAGATTGTTAGAGAAAGAACAGGAGAAATGGACTGTGTTATCAATTCCTGCTATAGCAGAGTCAAGGGATGATCCATTGAACAGAGAAATAGGCAGAGGTTTATGGGTTGAACACTATGGCCAAAATTATTATGAAGATAAAAAGAAGTTTTCCTCTGCACGCTCTTGGTTATCTTTATGGCAACAAAAACCATCGAGTGATATAGGGAATATTTTTAAAAGGAACTGGTTTCAATATTATGATGTGTTACCAAATTGGGAACAATTTGATCAAATTATTACTTCCTGGGATATGGCTTTTGATAATACTACAAATAAAAGTTCATTTGTGGTTGGACAGATTTGGGGAAAAATAGATGGAGACAAATATTTAATTGATCAAGTGAGAGCGCAAATGAATTTCCTAGAAACAAAGAAAGTATTTGTTGTTTTTCATCATAAATATGAGTCGATTCTTCGGAATTCTGGTTTTAAAAAGTCCATTCCGAAATTAGTTGAAAAAAAAGCAAATGGCCCTGCCATTATTAGTTCATTGAAGAATGAAATAAGTGGTATTATTCCTATAAATCCACAGGGTTCAAAAGAAACACGTGCTGAGGCGATATCCCCTGAATTTCAATCTGGAAATGTATATATACCTAATCCTAAAATACAATCGTGGGTATATGATTATGTAGATGAATTAGCTTCTTTCCCATCTGGTAAGCATAATGATCAAGTAGATACAACGTCACAAGCCTTAGAATACTTTTTTACTAAGCAAAAAAAAATAATGGGTGGAAAAATAAAAAGAGTTTAGCTGAACATGTAATGTTCAGCTTTTTTATATTGGTAAAGTTTTTATGAAAAACATTGAATAGATGATTTGTATATGAAAGGAGGCATAGGTTTTATGGTTGATAAGAAAGCAATTAAGAATGTGAAAGTACTTAAATTACAAAATCGTGAGATGAATTTACGTAATGAGGAACTTCAAAGTAAACAAATGGCAATTGATCCATTTGCACAAGTGTACGGTGATAAAGAACTAGTAAAGCCTCCATATGATATGCAAGTATTATTAAATTTGAGAGAAAGTAACCCTATTCACTCGGCATGTATTAGTGCAAAAGTAAATGATATTGCTGGTATGGGATTTGATTTTGCACCGCTAGATGAAGTGACAGAGGCAAATCAAGAACAATATAAAGAATTAAAGCGTTTTATGAGGTATTGCAACAATGAAATGACAAGTAGCGAAATACTTAGGGCAGTTTGGGAGGATTATGAAACTGTAGGTTGGGGAATTATAGAGGTTGTTCGTAACTTGAAAGGGGAACCAGCGCAGCTTCACCATATTCCAGCACATACGGTTCGTGCGCATAAAGATAAGATTCGATTTGCGCAAATTGTAAATAATGAGGAGAGATGGTTTAAACGATTTAGTTATCCATATGATTTTAGGTTAGTAGATGGAGAAACAATTAGTGATAGCTTAAATGAAAACTCGTTATTAGACACTGAAGAAAAAGCTGGTGAAGTTATTGTAATTCGTAAATTTGGTTCTAGATCATCATACTATGGTATTCCGGATTATGTGAGTTCTATTGGTTCCATTGTAGGATCACAAGCTGTAAGAGATTACAATATTAATTATTTCACTGGTAAAACAATTCCAGATGCTGTTTTGTTTGTTGAGGGTGTTGATGAAATAGATGATTCAGTTGAAAGAGAATTAAAAACATTTTTCTCTGTCGAAACAAAAGGAGAACATCATAAGTTAGCAGTTGTTCCTGTCCCTGAAGGAGCAAAAGCTCGCTTAGAGAAATTAGGGCCTGATGTCAAAGAAGCGAGCTTCCGTTTATATCGCCAAGATAATGCTATGGAAATTTGTGTAGCTCATCGAGTTCCACCATATAGAATTGGTTGGGCTATGACAGGATCACTTGGACAGACGACAGCAAAAGAAATGAATGAAATGTATAAAAGATCAATTATTGAACCAGGTCAACAAATTTTAGAACATCGATTAAATACACAATTATTTAAAGAGTTTACAGAAACGTTGGGGGAGTTGGACTGGCAGTTTCAATTAAATGAAATTGATACAGATGATCGAGCAAGTGATATGCAATATGCAATAGATGGATATGAAAAGAGTATATTAACAAGAAATGAATGCCGAAAAGTTATTGGATACGAACCAGTTCTAGAAGGAGATAAATTTTTAAATGAAGATTCAAATTCGATTTAGTAGTCTTGCTAGAAAGTAGGAATATATTATGCCAAATGAATTGAAAAATGTAGAAATTAGTTATGTTTCATTAGTAACAAAGGGGGCTAATGGTAGGCCATTTGCAATTATGAAGGGTATGAACATGAATGGCTCTAACGTTTTGAAAAATGTCCCTATTTTAAAGAGGGAAGATGAAAAACAACTTGTAACAGGGGTTGTTTATGAACCAAATATAGAAGATGCACATGGTGATATTATGACGGCTGAAGAAATTGAAAGAGCGGCTTATAATTTTTTGGAGAAATATAGATACATAGATAAAAACCATGACGAGTTGGCAGGAAAAGGAACGGTAGTAGAAAGCTGGATTTCTAAAAATAATACGGTTGTTGGGAAACAAAATATTAAAAAAGGAACATGGCTTATGACTGTTCGAGTAGACGATAGTGAAACATGGAAAGAGATCAAAAAAGGGAAAATCACAGGCTTTTCGATGGGAGGGGTTGGAGAAAGAATGGAGATGCCACAAATGGATGAGTTTACACAAGATGAGAAAGGTGTAATTCGTAAGATGTTTAATTTTTTCAAGTCACATTATGACGAGGAACAAACTCAGGAGATGGATAATCAGTCATTAAATAGTAAACAAAGCTCTAAGATGCAAAAGGTATTTAATTTGTTTGAAGATGTATTTTATGTTGGGATTTGGGAGGGAAATGTAGATATTAAGCAGATGGTTTCCACCTTAGATGAAATGAAGGACATTTTAAATACAATGAAGGGTGGTGATACAGATTTCTCGCCGGAAGATATTACTATTAATTCCATAAATGAAGTAGGCAAAATCTTATATAAGAAAAATGATAAAAAATTTGATGAAATAATTTCTTTGATGAACCAAATTAAAGAAAATAAGTTACAAAAAAACGCAGATCAAAATTCAGATGAGATTGCAGACATTGTAAAGAGAGAAATGGGTCCTTTTCTTGAGAGATTACAGGAGTTGGAAGAACAGTTAAATAAAGAACTTGAATCAACTCATGATACTAATGAATTAGAAAATGACAGAGAATCTAAAAAGACAAGTGAATTTATTCAGAAGGTAATAGACCCCATTTCAAAGAGACTTGAAGTAATTGAGCGATCAGCACAAGTTCGTAAAAGTCTTGGGGCTGATGCCAAACCAACAAACGAGATGAGAAAACCAGTAAATAAATGGGTAGGATTAGATCTATAAAGATAAGGAGAAATGAATCTATGAATAATAAAGAATTATTAGCACGTATTGAACGAATTGAAAAGAGTACAATGACAACAGGAGGAATGAAAGCGGGGCTATTATATCCGGAACAAAGTAAAGAATTTTTCCGAATGGTATTTGATGCAACTCCATTTTCTCAATTGCATCGCAAAGAGATTCGTAAAGCGAAAAAAGGTGAATTAGATAAAATTGCAATCGGTGGTCGAATTTTACGTAGGAAAATGGAAAATAGTGATGATGGCTATCGAGCGGGTGTAGAAACGTCGAAAGTTGAATATGATACAGTTTCTATTCGTTTACCATGGGAGATTACGGAGGAGCTACTTCGAGAAAATATCGAAGGTGAAGGATATGAAGATACTGTTATGACATTAATGTCAACTCAGTTAGGTATTGACCTTGAAGATCTTCATTGGAATGGGGATGTAACTTCAGAAGATCCATTTCTTCAAATTAATGATGGCTGGTTAAAACAAATTAAACAATCAAGTAAATCTCATATTGTCGATCATTTTAAATTAGTGACGGGAACGGGAGATGCTGAAGCTAGCGCCGGATTTAGTAAAGACTCAATCTTTAATTTATCTAAGGCGATGCCTAATAAATATAAAAATGAAGGTTTAAAGTGGATTATGTCACCTGCTCGTAGAGAGAAGTGGATTGAATATTTAACAACTCGTTCAACTGGCTTAGGTGATGCTGCGTTATTAGGTACAGGGGATCAAGTTAATAAGCCGTTAGGGTATGAGATTGTTACAGTTCCTTCTCTTCAAGATGATGTAATTATTTTTGCAGATCCTAAAAACTTTATTGCGGTAAATACGTATGACACGCGAGTTCGTAAGACTGTAGAAGGTAAATCTGCTGTTATGGAAGATAAGCGATTCTATGTTATTCATTTGGATGATGATGCAGTTATTCAAGAAATGGACGCAGTAGCAATTCTTACTAATATACCTGATAAATTTGGAAATTAAGTAAGGTAATTTGCATATGAAGATTATAGAATTAAAACTAGGCGGTACATATACTGCATATGGCTATACTTTTTTTAACGGAGTAAAGGAAAAGGTTGCAAATGAGAAAGCAAACTATTTACTAAGTACAGGACATTTTAAGTTAATAGATAGTATAGAGGTTAAAAAGAAAGAGAAGTAAAAGAGGTGGAAGGATGGAAATTACTGTACAGGACATAAAGAACAGGGTAAATGTTCAACGAATGCCCGATACGGTAATCCAGGAGCTCATTAGTCAATATGAATTGATTACTAAAAACTATTTGAGAAGTAAGCCAAGTAACCCAATGAAAGAGAAAGTTAGAACAAGTAAATTGGCTTGGCTTTCTTTTCGAGCAGAAAATTTGATCAAGGTAATCCATATTGGTTCTGGAGAAGAAGTTACCAGTTCAGTTTTTTCTGATGGTTGCACTGTATATGGTTTAAGTGAGAATCAATTATATGAATTTGAGTATACCATACAAGATTATGATGGGCTTTTGACTTTAATGAAAAAATGCATCATCGATATGACGTGTTATGCGGTAATTCGAACAAATCTACAATATGAAAATATGAAAAAATCAGCAAATATCGGAGATTATTCATATGAAATAAATATTGAATCGCTAGATGAAGAAACTGTTAATAAAAAGATTTTAAAAGTATTAAAAAAATACCGAAGTAGAAACCCTTTAATAGCATTATGAATGAAAGAATAGGCTGTGAGCATTAGATATGGAAGAATTATATATACATGAAGTAACTGTGAAAAGGAATCAAAAGGTAAAACAGCCGGCAGGAAATTTTAAAGAAGAGCCTGTCATTATTTATGAAAGAATGAAGTGTCGGGTAACAACACACACAGCAGTAGATAATGAAAGGTTAAAAAGAAATAAACAAAATTTTGAGCCGAATTTTAAAATTTATACTTCTGCAGAACATAACATCCATACAAATGATGTAATTTATTTTCATGATTATGTATTTGAGGTAAGAGGAGAACCAAGAAATCCATCATTTTTAAATCATCATATTGAATTGTATTGTGAGTTGTTGGAATAAAATGACGAATACATCAGAATTCATGGTTACACGTAATGTAGAACAGGTTAAAGAACAACTTAATAAAATGATGGTAGAAAGAATTATAAGTGCTTGCAATCAACTGCAAAGAGAAATGAAACAAACAGTATCAGGTAGTCACAATGGTGTGAAGTATAAAATTCCACGATCAAGTCGCACATATATTGCTTCAAAACCAGGAGAGACATTTGCTTCTAGAACGGGAGAATTACAAGATTCTATTAAATATGGCTTACATATTACAGATAACGAAGTAGTAGGAACGATTGGAAGTCAATTAAAAAGAGCGGTGTATGTCGAAAATGGTACAAGTACTGTAGAAGCCCGACCTTTTTTCTTAAAAACGTTTGAAAAAGAGCGTGGGGAATTAAAAAGGACATTGGGAGGAGAACAATGACGACAAAAGCGATTGCAACAATTAGAAATATTATTGAGAAAGATACAATTGTGCAAAGTAATCTATCGAAATATGAAGGAGAGCCCGCTCTAACATTTCAAACTGCACAAAATGATATGAAAATGCCTTATGTGGTAATGAGAATTGAATCTAATAATCCGGATGATATAGAGGTAATTGATCGTATGATCCTCACTTTTGATATATATTGTGGCCAAGGTGATTATGAAAAAGCGGATGTAATTTCAAGGCGAATAGAACATTTGTTAGACAGAGAAGCGGGATTGTTAAGAGATTCTGGTATTATTACGATTCATCGAGCAGGCAGTATTACAGTTCCAGATGAAGATCCATCAATTATTCATATTAGTATTAAGTTTCTTGTACGGGTAGGAAGAATGGAATTATATTAAGGAGGGAAAAAAATGAGTTGGAAGCTTATTAATGGTGTACGTGAGGGTACAACTGATAATTTTGTCATTGGACCGGGTGTAATGTATAAAGGTTTTAAAAGTGTAAAAGATCTAGGTGAGATGTTAGGAGCTACTACAGGTGGCTGTAAAGTCGGGTTTACTAGAGAATACTATGATGCTGATATTGATGGTGTTTTAGGAAAACTAGTTCGCGGAAAATGGCTATTAAAAGATGAACCACATATGGAGGTTACACTAGTAGAATTTACGAAAGAAAATTTAGAGTTAGCTCTACCAGGCGTAGATGTAGATAGTACGACTGATAACGATTATAACATTGTAAAACCAACCAATGAAATTAAAGACGCAAGTTATAGTGATATTGCAATAGTAGGTGTAGTTTCAGGAAGTGATATTCCGGTTATTTTTGTTATCCGAAATGCAATGGTAGTTTCTTCTGTAGAAATTGATTTAAAAGATGGTAAAGGAACTGTAGGACTTAAATGCAAATTTATTGGTCATTATAGTGAAAGTTCGCCTAATACACCCCCTTATGAAATTTATTTACCAAAGAAAAAAGCACCTAAATTACCTACAACAAGTAAATAAGTTGTAGGTTTTATTTTTAGGTTATAAAAGGAGATATTGAATATGACAACAATGCTAGAAAAAATGATGCATAATAGTACAGAAATTACAATTTCGGGTCAGAAGATGAAGATGAGACGTTTAAATGTAAAAGATGTTTGGCGTTTTACTAAGATTATTTCTAAAGTTGGTCGTCATGCAATGACTGATTTTATGGAGTTTGGGAAAGAAAAGAATGAAATCGATGAAAAAATTCAATTGGCCCAAATGAATGAAGAGCAACAAGAACAGTTAAATGAAATTGAAAAACAAAAAAAAGAAAAGGGTTTAGAGTTTGTCTTTCAATTATTGTCTATGATTCCGGAATGTGAAGATGAGTTTTCGGAATTTTTCTCTAGTCTATTACAGATTAAGCGTGAAGAATTCGATCAGTTACCACCAGAAGCCATGGTAGCAGTTATTGAAGGATTATTAGAAAGCGAAGATTTAATGTCTTTTTTCAATCAGGTCAAGGGTCTAATCAAATCTCAAAGTCTCAAGTGGAACAAACAAGAAATGTAGAAAATGACTCTAATAAATACATAGAAGAAACAGAGCAAAATATGCTAAGGGCTTTTGATAAAGTCCAAAAACGGTATGGATGGACAGATGATTATGTCTTATCCATACCGTATTCTCGTTTAATGGACTTATTTTCTTTTATTAGTCAGGAAGAGCAGCAAGAAGAATTAAATGAATGGAAAAAGATGGCCTTTATCGGATTTCAAACAAGGCAATTAGAAGAAGGAACAACTTTTCAGGACTATTTGCAAGCTTTTGGACTTACGGAATCTACGTCGGATGGGGAAGAAAATGAGACTATGGAAGTTTGGTCCAAAGATGAATGTATCAACCATGCAAATAAGCTGATTGCAGAGTTTCAGTTTGAAGACGATCAGGAATAAAAAACTTCCTAGTTAGAAAGGGGGGAGTGAATGTTTACAGAAGTATTCCAGTTGTTTGGTACAATTGGAATTAAAGCAGATGAAGCTTATAAGGATTTAGCAAAGTTTGAGGAAAGTTTACAAAAGGCTTCTAAAAACATACAAGAAAAATTTCAAAAACCAGCAGAAGTACTTAATCAAATAAATGGCCAAATTCAAAAATTTGGTAACGGGGCGACCAATGTTTTTGGGAAGATTGGTAACAAAGCGGATCAGGCATATAAAGGTGTAGAAAAGTTTGAAGAGAGAGTGCAAAAAGCCTCTAATACAATGCAAGAAAAAATCCAAAAATCAGCAGATTCTCTTGGGAATATTAGTAAGCAAATGCAAACGTTTGGTGACACTATTTCAAATAAAGTTACAAAACCTATAGAACAAGTCAATAGCAAAGCTTTACAATTTGCTACCGATTTGGAAGGTTCTCAAAAAAAACTACAGGATATGCTTGGGTTAACTGAAAAAGATGCAAAGAGTTTGGCTGGAACTATTCAACCTATCGCTCAACAAGTCGTGAAGATTTCCAATATAGTAATACCATCGTTGAAGCAAACGGTTGAGTTAATCAAATCTGTTTCTAGTCTTATATCTAAGGCGAGTGAAATCATTGGTGGCCTTGTAAATATAGTTAAAACATTAATGCAAATACCGGGTGCAATTACGGCGATTATTAAAGATGCCTTAAAACTAATTAAAGTTTTTAGTGAGTTCGCACAGATATTGACTGGTCTTGGAAAATCAATGTTTTCATTAGTATTAAGTCCATGGGGCATTGCAATACTTTTAATGGTTGGTTTAGTATATGTGCTGTATAAAAATTGGGATTCAATTGTGAAATATACAAAGCAGGCAGTGCAATGGATCAGTGATATTTGTTCTAAAGCCTGGGATGCTATCGTTAAAGTTGCGAAGTCAGTATGGGATAGCTTGTCAAAGTTTTTCTCAAGTTTTTGGGAAGGAACAAAAAAAGTATTCCAATCTGCGGTATCGTTTATAGATAAAATACTTAGCGGGGCATGGAAAATAATTACTACTGTAATTACAATGTATATCAACATATGGAAAAAGACATTTGAAATTGGTTGGAATTTAATAAAAACGATATTTAATACAGTGCTAAACGTAATAAAAAGTGTTGTTAAGTTTGCTTTAGAATTTATTAAAAGCTATATTTCTACTGCTATTAAAACATGGCAAAATATTTTTAAAACTGGCTGGGATATTATAAAAACAGTTTTTACGACGGTGCTAAACTTTTTGAAAACATTTATAAGTGGTGCATTTCAAGCAATTCGCAGCATAATTACGACTGTGATGAATGGGATAAAAACCGTCATTTCTACAGTGTGGAATGGAATAAAGGCAATTTTTACGACTGTATTAAACTTCTTAAAATCAGTTGTAAGTAGTGTGTTTCAAGCAATTCATAGCATAATTACAACTGTAATGAATGGAATAAAGACGGTTATTTCTACGATTTGGAATGTAATTAAAACAGTTTTTATAACTGTATTAGAGACTATAAAGAATTTTGTGGTTACAGCATTTCATTTTATAAAAAACACAATTACGACTGTAATGGATATCGTAAAGTCTATTATTGTAACCGCATGGAATTTTATTAAAGAAACAATAATAGTTGCTGTTCGGACATTTGTTAACTTTGTGGTGGATAACTTTAATAAGATAAAAAACACAATATTTAGTGTTGTTGGTGCTATTAGAGATTTCATAGTAAGTAACTTTGCAGCAATTAAAAAAGCTATCGTCGGAGCGTTTGACGGCATTGTTGATACAGTAAAGGATGTATTCGGTAAAGTTGGTTCTATAGTTAAAGGGATAGCAAACGACGCTGTAAGCTGGGGGAAAGATATTATTGCTGGTATTGGTAAAGGTATGACATCTATGGCTGGCTGGGTTGTTGATAAAGCTAAAGGCGTTGTAGACGGAATACCAAAAGCAGTTAAAAGTTTCTTTGGTATAAAATCTCCTTCGCGTCTAATGATGGAATACGGCGGATATATTACAGAAGGTCTTGGTGTAGGGATGGAAAAAATGATTCCGGCTGTAGACAAGGCTTCTGGATTGTTAAATAAAGCGGTTGTTCCACCAAAACCAATGCAACTAGTAACAGATGTATCTACTCGAATTGGACAAATGGGTGCACATTCTGCTGATATGATTGGAAAAGCTGCACATCCATTTGGTGGGCACTCTTCTGTTGAAAAGAAAACTGATAAAGGTGTTACAATTCAAAATGCTACATTCAAAGTTGCTGTTGAAAAATTGCAAACCGCAGAGGATTTTGTGAAAATGAGAAAATTACTACAAAACGTAGTTGCTGACGATCTAATGGGAATGGCGGTGCGGAATGTATGAGTATATTAAAAACATTGCATAGAAGAGCTGGTTCATATCATCTCTTATGGGATGCTACAGAATTAAAAAGTACAATTAAATATACTATTAATTTTTCATGGCCTGGGACATATAATTTTTCTTTTATGTCCCAAGTTCCTATTGGTTCTGATGGTATGTTACCAGATAAATACTTTATTGTTCGGGTAAATGGTATTGAAAAATTTAGAGCAAGAGGTGCTTATGCCTGGGAAGCAAGAGAAATTTTTGTTGGTGCAGGGCCACAAACAATTGAATTTACAACAAGCGGTTACGGTTCTTCTGACGTAGCCTATTTGCGTGATGTTTATTATCATGCATATGGACCTATACCTACAATTGCAATGATTGAACAAACGAAAATGCCTAAATCCTTAAACGGATTAAAAAATTACAATGTTATGCATGGATATCCTCGTTACCAAAGTACTGGTAATAAAGGATGTGAAGTAGAATTTACTGCTTTATTCAATGATATCAGTCATTGGCGTGAGTTCATGGGGGAAATATATCGCCCTCATATTATTACAGGTGATTACGGTACCTATGGTGGTATTATTCCACCTAATGAAGTTGATGCAATACGTAAAGGAACGCTAGTAATAGCAAAGTGTAAATTAATATCTATGTCACAAGCAGGTATTGGAGTTGATGGAATGTGAGAGAAGGATCTATTTCTTTAATCAGAATGTTGGGAAGCTATTTCCAAGTGGGGAATAATGCTCCTAATTTAATTGTTTATATGAAAAAAAGAGAATCTTCGTCTTATGTACAAATACAACATCGTGTAATGGGCCTGGAAGTGCAGGAGAACGCAGATCAGTTCGCAAGTACATTTTCTATTACCTTTGCTAATGAATATGGGCAAATGGCACCTGATAACTGGTATGGTAAGTTTTCTTCCATTCAAGAATGGTTTTACAACAGTGAAGTAACAAACACAAACCAACTATATCCGCAGACTGAATTTAAGGTTTCTATCGGTTATGGTGAAGAAGCTTTACCGTATATACATGGTTTTGTATCTGACATAAAGGTGAATGCCGAAAGCGGCACAATATCAGTTACCTGCACAACATCTTATAAAAAGGTTCTACAAAAATCAGTAATTCCAACGCGGGGATCAGATGAAATTGTTGCACCTACCGGTAATGTGTATGATGTAGTGAAATTCTTCCTTGAAAAAGCAGGAGTTACATTACACGGAAGTAGGGTAAACATTCCCGGTACAAATCAAAGCTGGATTATTGAAGGGGCAACAGGAAAGAGATTTCAAAAATGGGATGAGATTGTTCGAGATATCATAGATACAACATTCCATTATATTAAACACGAACCAGACGGAAGTTGTACATTTATGAAAATGCCAGACTATGCAATTAATGAGCCTGCAAAGTTTAGTTTTAGAGAAGGCGAAAACCTTATCTCTTTAGATATGCAGCTAACTGACCAGGATATAAGTAATAGCATTGTTGTTAAATGCGGAGATTATGCAAACGGATTTCTTAATTCGTTTCTATTAAAAAATGTATCGCAGGGTGATTTACGAGAGGAAATGATAGAAGTTCCTTGGGCGACAACGTTCTTTGCAAGAAGAGCGGTTGCTGCAGCTTATCATTTAAAAGCAATCCAGAAGTTCAGAACATTAACTGTAGCGGTCATTGGAGATCCAAGGATTCAATTATTCGATGTGGTTTCTGTTTACAATAGAGATTCTGGGCAACAATGGAACTACTTTGTTAAAGGAATTAATACCATGATATCTGCTGATGATGGATTCTATCAAACTTTAGATTTATCTGTTAACTATGGGTATGAACCAGCTCCATATACAGATATAACTGGTATTACAGTAAATGTAGATACATTACGTTTAAAACTTTGGGATTGGGATGTAGAGGATGGCGATTTATTAAATATTTACTGTAATGATAAATTAATCGAAGAAAATTATTTCATCCGAAACAATCCGACGTATGTTGATATTCCGCTTGAATATGGCGTGAATATTATCGTATTTGAAGCAGTGCGAAACCCTAAAGGAATTCTTACAGGACGTTTGCAAGTACTAGATAAGCAAAATAATATCTTGTTTGATTATGGTTCGTTACCAGATTTATCATTTCCTCGGGTAAATCAAAACAAAGATCACTATTATATCCAACGACCAGCAAAAACTTGGTCTGTTACGAGGGTAAATTAGGGGTGATTCAATGATAATGCAAAAAAACTTATATGATCCTATTATGTATTTAATGAAAGGGTTAATTGATAGGGAATTTTACAGCGGTGGAAAACCAATACCTGGTAATGATCCAAATGAGGTATTTAAAGGAGGCATGACCGAAGGATATACGCTTATTCGTGATGGTGCTCGTTTATCTGCAGTCGATGGAGATAAATATTTACACTATGATTTAGCTTTTAATGCACACAGCATGCTAGAAAAGGTTCTTGTCTCTCATAAAGTAACAGGAAAAGAAATGGAGATACAATTAATATACAATGCACAAAAGCAATTAGAACGTGTGCAACCGAGACTTCTTAATAAAGGTAATGGTATACTATCTGATTTAACAATTCCCGATGTGTCGTAATGATGCACGGGAATTTTTTAATACAAGAAAAAGGGTGATTGCTCTTGTTTGAAACAACCTATTTAGCCGGTGGTCGATTAGATCCACCTTTTCATCCAACAAAAACAGAACCATTCGTACCTGGATTCATTATGGATTCCACATCATATAAAACGGATGAAGTGAAATATATATTACCTGCAGACATGGAGATTTACGCAATTAGTGTTAGTTCTTCCATTTACGAATTAGATGATAAATGGGATTTAATCGTGAATGGACAAACTGTTTGCCAAGATATTTATACAAAGCGTCTTCCAGAAGGGATGCATTTTATGGTTTATAAAGCGGTTAAAGCAGGAGATACAATTGTATTCCGATTCCATAACCAAGGAATTCTTGATAAAACTGTTTGGTTTGAATTGCACTTTTTAAGATAAGGAGGCGTACTTATGAGTTTTGCAATTAATTATATGGCTGGTGGAAGATTCGACGCGCCTTACTTCCCGACAAAAACAGAGCCATTCATACAAGGGCGTAGGGTTGGTATTCATGATGAAATTCATATAGATAAGTTTTCATTACCATTCGAAACAGAAATGATTGCTTTTTCTGTTGCTGCTTCACATTACAGTGATTCGGACTACTGGAATTTATTTATTAATGGCCAACAAGTGTTTAAAGAGGTTTATGTAAAAGATGTGCCGGAGGGATTTAATTTCTCTATTGTAAAACCTATACCTGCTAATGCCGAGTTAAAGTTCGAATACCACAATGCATCTGCAGAGAAAAAAGCTATATGGCTTAATTACCAACTATTAAGAGATTAGGAGCGTGAAATAGATGGCATACGTTGAGAAAATGTATACAGAAGGCGAATTCCAAGACGAAATCGTTAAATTGGTAATCGCTAACGGATGGAAGAAAGTAAAATCGTTTTTCAGAGCTGTTTATCCGGATTTAGACGTAAAATCTGACGATGATACAAAATTTGAATTTGGCATGAGTAAGCACATGTTAGTGAAGAATAAAAGCGGTTCTATTTATGGAATTGCTCAAATTTCAAAATGGTCCCTTAAAAAGTCAGAGATTAAATACAACTTCACAAATGAAGAAGGAAAGAAAGCTTTTGCCGAAGACGGTAAAAAACGTTTAGAAAGCGGCAGAGATCGTTCTTGTTTTTATGTTTACATGATTGAAAAAGAACCAAGCGTTGCAGATGAGGGTGTTCTTGTTCTTCCTTATGAATCTAATAAATTCGAAAAAACATTATTAGATGTTGAATTAACTAAAATAACAGTTACTACAAGAGTAAATAGTGGTAGTACTTACAAAGTTTACTCCTATGATGAAGCAGAGACACAAGTCATGATGTCTCCTTGGGTAAAAGTAACATTACGAAATACAAATTTACAAGGTATCAATGCTCAAACAAACTGGTGGCCAGATTCATTGGTCCGAATTAATGGCCAAGTTGATGAAAGTCGTGTTGTTTTATTAATACAAGCTGATAATACACCAGCCTTTGAAAACAATGTAGTTCCAGTTACACCGCTTTATATGGGGCAATTAGAAAGTTATGCTAACGACGATACATTAGGGGATGCATTATGGGCAGGAACCGCATTTGATACTGGAAACGAAGCAGCATCACACAAATTCGATTTTAATGACACAAAACCATATAGAAACGTAGAAAACTATATGCCTGTCATGAAGTCTTATCCGCGTTCTCCTGGTAATGGTATTGATAACGTAATTATTAAACGTTCACGACTGGGAGCAAGGTACCAGGCTCACTTTATTGCATGGAATGTAGCGCCTAATGCAATGCCACCAGATCGCGTTGGTAAAGATGGCGGTCAATATTCACTAGCATGGCAATCTCAAGATAATGACGAATACAAATATCAATTTAATCCGTCTGTTTATAGTAATAAAGTACATACTTCACGCGCTTATATTGTTCATCCAGACGAAGGTGTACGTGGGTATTTACCTTATATGATCCTATTGTCTCCACTAGGTCTATTAAATGGCGATAGGTTAAAGGTTAGGAAGAATACTTGTCCGGATTCACACGACATTTACAAATTCTTTAATGTAGATGCTATTTCACCAATTACAAAAAGACCTGCTACGGCATATCGTCCTGCTGGATTAGGTATTTTCGAGAAAACAGTATAAAGGAGTGGACTTATATGTGGTTTGATAAAGTCGTATATTTACAGACATTACCGCAAGAATTAGAAAAACTATTTGCTGATAACGGTTGGAAACGAACGCTATTTTTCCAAATTAAGAGCGGTATTTCAAAATTTATTGATGTAAGGTTGTTTGAATCATTAGGAAGTGATGGAGAACGTAGAAGATTCGGTATAGCAAATGCGTATGATACTGCTGATTCTGATTTCACTGATAGTCGGTTTATTTCGGCAGATTCTCCATTAGGTAAATTAGGGATGGGGGATGGAGTGAAGAAAGACTTCTTCATCCCTGTTTCTCCTGTTCTTGGCCCTTCTGTCATTGTATATGTAAATGGGTTTGAGCAAGAAAAGAGTAAATATAAGGTGGATGCAACTACAGGTAAAGTAACATTCACTACTGCTATTGCAAAAGGCGATAAAGTAACATGCGAATACAGATTAGCTACCAACACATATGAGCCGAACAATGACATGTTGCTATTTACTTTTAATCGATATTTTATCGAAAAAGAGATTCTTGCTGGTGATAAATTAGGTGAATTAGGAAAAGGAGATGGAACGAAAAAGAACTTTGCATTGCCATTTCCTAACTTTGATGAAAGTAGAACGATAGTTTACAAAAATAATACTATTGTTGATCCAAGCGAGTACTCGTTCACTGAAAAAGAAATTGTATTTAAAACAGCACCTGCAGCAGATATAACAATTAAGGTTTCCGGTATTTATTTCTTATTACCAAAAGAAGATGGAACACTGGATGCATTAACAGCAAAAACAAACTTTGATGTACAAAAGATGGAAAGTATTATGGGCGAAGTTTATTCTACGATTAATTTTGTGAATCCATCCCCTTATACATCAATTAGTTTTACACCAGAGCAGCGTTTCTCTAAAGAGCTAAATCGTGACTCTGTTGTTTATCTATACGGGAATGCAAACAAGGACCGCTTGATTATGTTTATGCGTGTAGATCCAACGCCAAATCCAGTTCGTGCATTATTCGTTCCGTTGTATATCGGGAAATTATATACATTCGATGTTGCACCAAGAAAAAACATGATTATTTTAAGTGGCTGTAGACCAGGTGATCAATTTGTATATTCACAAAATAAGAAAATCGGTAACGCGCCACTTGATTACGGTTCTGATACATCAAACGGGAACGAAACGGTCCAATTATCGCAATCAAGTACAGGAGCAATGTACCAACACCATTACTTAGCTTTCATTACACATGATATGTCAGTAGATAGTGGGCAAGGACGCTTTAATCCATCCGTTTATAGTGGTAAATACCATTTATCTCAAATTTATATTGTGCATCCTAATGATGGCTATGTTGGGAAGTTGGATGATGTATATGCGGTTCATCCGAAGAATATCCAGCAAGCCGACGAACTAGAAATTGAGAAAACGGTTGTAGATGAAGTAATTGGAAAAGGCGATGGGCACCGTAAAGTATTTCATTTAGAACATAAGTCAAAGGGCGAAACGTTAAGACTATTCATTTCATGTAAAGAAGTAGAAAAAACGGATTATGTATACAATGCAGAAGATAAGACCGTTACATTTAAAGAAGCACCGGTTATTGGTTCTGAAATCACAGGCGCTTATGAAATGGCTCAATTATATCGTTACACATTACCAACAACGCCTGTTTGTCCTATGACACAAGCAAAAGCAACACCATTTAATCCAATTGGTTTAGCAATCTACAAAGAAGATATTTAAGCATAAGGGGGTAGCAGAAGAATGAGTGAAAAAGTTTATTCTATTGCTTCCCCTTCTATATGTACCAAAGAAAAAAGTCATGTTGTTGTCGTTGGTTCTGGACCTAATTGGAATGAAAAAGTTTATTCTTTTTCTATTACACCAGCAAATACAGAAAACAAAAATGATGTTGATTATCCAATTTGCATTGCTCCCTATACGAGATATAAGGCTGTTAAAGAAGATAACGCAGGAGTAACTGCCATAAAAGTAAGGGCAAAAGGGATGTTAACAGATGTTATAGAGAATGCATTGCGACAAATAGAGGTAGAAGCCTATATTTCAAATACAACTGATTTTGATTTAAATCGAAATATAAATGTGGCCAACATTGAAATGCAGCATTCGCAACGAATGGACAGTATTTCTGTTCAACTAATTTCTGCAGAAGAATCACCACAACATAGACGAATTTTCGATATAAACCATATCGAAGGGGTAGAGAGCACAAAACCAAACGAGATAGAAGCAATGGTACACGCTTCTGATAAAACAAATCTCATAACGAATGAATACGAAGCTGCACCGATCATAAATCAGGATTTACTAAAAGGTAAGTTACGTGAATTCGCTGCAGGTGTAGAAGTATTACCGGAATGGGTAAATGTTGCGCGTATTGTATACGGTGAGGGTTTCTATAATGAACTTATGGCTGTCAGAGTTACAAAGGATTATAAAGCTGTATCAATGCATAATGACGCAAGCGATATTGTTACCAGGGAGCTAAAAGCTACACATGCAGAAGTTACTTTATCTACAGTAGTTCCAAATATATTACCTGTATCTATTATCGAAAAGGAAACTGGTGATATACAGCAAAAAGAAATACTTCTTCATGCTCCGGCACAATTCGAATTTAGTACAAAAGAGCGAGAAGTTAAAGGAACCATAGAAGAATTTGATTTGTTCAATGGTATGGGTATACCGGTTTATCTTCCGGATTATGATTTATTTGCTCGTATGCAAAGAGACATTGAAACATCTATCGTTAAACAATATGAGTTGAATCGCGTAGAAGAAATTGAAAATGTGGACTTGCTTCCTTATGAAGATATTGAAAGCGCGTATTTAATTCGTAAGATCGATGTAGCGCAAATTAACCTGGATCACTATATTCGAACAAAGGAACTTGCTGCAGATGTTATTGCAAGTAATGAAGTAAGCAAGAAAATAAATATATTTGATTCTGGAAGAAATGAATCTGCATCATTTACAAGAACAAAAGAACAGTATGCGAATGTAGTTACAACACACACATTTGAACGTATTGTAGAAACACTTGACTCTGTTTATGCCGATCAACAAGAATTCGCCAATAAAGAACATGTATTTACAGCAGCTGTAGAGGGAGGGCAAGAAGTTAAAAATGCTTCACGGGTATTATCTGTTAAAGATATTTCCATAACTGACGACGCAAAGAAATCGCAAAACATATTTGAAATACAGACAATCGTCGGAGAAGAAGCAGAGAGATTACATGAAATAAATGCTGATATTACTGCTGCAGATTATTCTCATCGTATCTTAAAAGTATTACAAGGCGTATCGCCAGACTTTACTTTTGCAGAAGTGAAAAATGAGCTGCAAGCAACTGTAGTTGAACTGGATTATGCAGATAAAGAAGATACTGCATTGCTTACACATATAGATGAAATTTCTTTATTCGAATTAAAAGAACTCTTCATTAGTACCCATGTAGATACTGATGAAGTTGCCAATAAAACAGAAAAAGAATTAGAAGCTATCATAGAAGAGTTTGATTTATTTGAGGGCCTTGGTATCCCCGTATATCTTCCAGAATTCGATTTGTTTGGTCGTGTTCAAAAAGAACTAGAAACACGTATTTCCTTACTTAATGATTCATCTAAATCATTAAATGTGATGCAAATGAAGCTAAATCAAACAATTGAATCTGAAAAAGCAATGAAAGAACATACAACTATAGTAATTGAAGAAGTAGCTTCTGACATCATTCCAGTTATCTTAGATGCTGAACATATATTATTAGACTTTTCTTATAAACAAGTTACACAACAAGCCTTTATTACGGAGCAACAGTCCTTTAACTTTATACGTGAATTTGAAGGTGGAATTATTTCTGACATAACACCAGCTGTTAAAGAAGTTATAACAACAGATACAAATGTAATTGAAACTGTAGATGTAGTAAGGGAATCTGAACGATATGCAATCGTTAGTGAAAAAGAATTATTAGAAAGACGGGCTAGTGTAGAAGTTGTAGTTAATGAAGTAGGTATATTTGATAGGGAACATGAATTAGGAAGCGTTATAGAGGAATATGAACGATTTGAACGTACACCAGAACGAGAATCAGTTCTAGAGGATAATGAACTATTCAAAATGGAGAGAGTGCTAGATACAGTAAAACCAGATGAATTAATAGTTATCGAAAAGGAAAATGATGATCCGAAGTTATGGCTGCGTCATAGCCGTCAATCTTGGTGGACAAATTCAAACTGGAAGAAAACGAGATAAAGAGAGAGTGATAAAATGGCAAGACAATTAGGAAAAAACCTATTGCAACCAGAACCAGGGTGGACTCGTGAATATTGCTTTTTAGAAAATGCAAAACCAGGTATGTTTTTTTCAAATGTAGACCTAGATAATAAAATTACGGGTGATAAATGGCGTGCAGTAGGTGATACTAACAGATTAGAGCAGAATAGTGCCTGGTATGTTGGTGATACATTAGGTCGTTCATTTTATTTTAAATTCACAGGGACTTCAGTTCGTATTTTATTAAAAAATTTTACAACTCATGCATATAATATTACAGTCACTATAGATGATATAAGCTATGTTGGTTCGGTACCTGCTTATTCTAGCGAATATTCTCTTGTCGTATTTGAGAAACTAGATCTAATTAAAGGTGAACATAACGTTAAAGTAACCACAAATGGATATGCTTCTGGGGCACCTGGAACTGCTTATACGTTTATAACTGCTATTGATTACGCGGATTTAAGCGCAAATGTCGGTGATGTACTTACACAACCGGAGCCAGGTTGGAGTCGTTTTGATGATAGAAATAGTGCTATTAGATATGAAGGGAATTGGCAAATTTATAATAACCAGTCTTCCGGTGACGGTTATCTGGGTAGTTACCATATAAAAAATAATGACAAAGATAAATTAGGTCATGTATTTTTCAACTTCACGGGTACCAAGTTACGAATCCTAGCATATAGAACAGATGGACTTTATTTTGATAACACCAAAATAGTAATTGACGGAGTTACTTACGACATACCTAGAGTTGATAAACCCTCATCTGTAAAGACTGTTGTTGTATTTGAAAAGACTGACCTTAGTCCAGGTACTCACTCTGTTGATATGTACGACTATTATTTAAACTTGGATGCTATAGACGTGGGTCAGGGGGAAAGTATTGTAGAAAAAGCTAAAGTAGGGGGAATATTAAAAGAACCCGAACCTGGTTGGCAGCGACATAAGTTTAATGAAAAATTAGACGATGGTACAGAAGCTATAAAATACTATCCGGAAGGTGCATGGATAGTAAGAGACTCTGGGGATTATACATATACAAAAAATCATGTTGGTTATTTAAGATTTAAATTCTATGGTAGTGCTATCAGAATTATATCAACGCACTTTAGTGACACTGCAACGAATACGAAAATAACCATAAATGGTAAAACAAGTTTCCATAATTTTAGAGGGAATGCAGATGGAGACCTACTATCTTTTGAACAAGCAAATCTCCCCTTAGGTATTCATACAGTAGAAATTGATGCCAATAATTCTGGGAAATCAAATTTATCTGCTATAGATTTAAAAGATGGTGAGTACCTTGTGCCTTTAATTAAAGTTGGAGAAGCTTTACTTCAACCAGAGCCAGGTTGGACCCGCTATGATGATACAAGTATCAATATTAAATATAGTGGTCCGTGGTCTTCTAGTTTAGCAGATACCGGTAGTTATAATAACTCCATACATTACACTGTAGAAAATGCTGGTGTTACATTTTCATTTTATGGAAAATCATTAAGGATTATTGGATTAGTAAGTACGGGTTATAAAAAAGCTAATATCATCATAGATGGTAAGATTTTAGATGAAATAAATTTCAATTCCGCAGTAACTGAAAGATCCATTCTTTTGTACGAGAAAAAAGACCTAACTGAAGGAAAACACACCGTTACAATATGGGGTGAATATATTAATTTAGATGCAATTGATATTAATGGAAGTGGATTTCTTATTCCTCCTGTTAAAGTAGGTGAAAGATTAAAAGAACCAGAACTTGGTTGGAAACGTTTTGATGATAGGGACCAAAGAATATTTTATGAAAACCCCGATGGAGGATCTTGGATACAAATATCAGTAGATCCTACTGATTACTATAACGGAACACTTACATATAAAGAACATGTAGGGATGCCACGTTTAAAAGTTAAGTTTAAATTTAAAGGAATCCAACTCAGAATTCTTGCTACAAGATTTACTACAAACCTTTCTAAATATGAGGAAGCTAAGATTCTAATAGACGGTGTTCAATATGTATATAACCAAAATGGAACATCCAATCAATTTTGTACATTACTATTTGAATCACCAGTCTTAAACCAGGATGTTCACACAGTAGAAATCACGACCGGTAAAGGTCCATTTGATTTTGATTGTATAGATATATTGGGTGGGGACTTATTTTTACTTGCTAAAGTTGGCGATGTACTTACACAACCGGAACTAGGTTGGAAACGATTTGATGATACGGATAGCAATATCAAATATATAGGTAATTGGGTTGCTGTCCAAAATATTGAAGACCGTTTTAATGGAACTCTTCATTACAAGCATAGTTCTCATGGTACAGAGCCAATAGCAATCGAATTTCATTTCAAAGGAACTAAACTTAGACTTATTACCCTTGTAAGTAAGATATATGATAAAGATCTACAAATTACAATAGATGGCGTAACAGAAACGTTCAGTAGTTCTAGAGATACAGTTGCTGCTCAAATACTCACTTATGAAAAATTAGGTTTATCAAATTCAATTCATACCGTGAGAATTACCGGTATTTATGCAAATTTAGATGCCATCGATATTGATGATACTGGAGAGTTAATTCCAATAGATGTAGCTAAAAAGCCCAAAGTATCCTTGTACGAAAAAGAAAGCGGAAAAATATTTGTAGACGATTTTGATTCCGTAAATCCCAAATGGCTTATGTCACTATCAAGTGCATTTAACAATGCTATCAAAAAAGGTTTCTTACGTATGAATCATTCCGCAGATAAAGACGTTATGCTGTTAATCGATAAACCGCAAGGTAACTTTGCAATCCAGGTTATTGCGGATTATGCTCCTACAAAAGAAGGAGATGAAGGTGGCTTACTGCTCTACCAAAATGAAAAGAATAAGGTTGAATTCCTTGAATCTTATGCTGCTAATAGTTCACAAAGCAATAAAGAGTGGCTGGCAATATGTAAAGAAGATCAATGGGACTTTTACACAAAGACAGATACATTCTTTGATTATGCGAATAAAGATTCATTATCAACTGAACGAATAGGTGTGGTTTTAAAAAGAGGAACTGAAGAAGGATTTGTACCGCTAGACATTAATAAAATCATTATGACAAAGAGTAATATGTTACGTCTGCGCCAGCTATATGAAAATTATAAGATTGTATTAAAAGATACTGCAGATAATACCCTTTCTACTAACATCGTAGCTACAGCTCATACAGGCATTGATATTCTACTTCCTTCTTTAGAATTTGAGGGAATCGTAGAAATATATGACGAGGAAAATGAACTGTTAGCAAAGAAACAAACTACTTTTTATGGTGGAGATATGTATTGTATGGGTTCATCTTTACAAATAAAAATGAATAACGATGAATTAAATACAACAGATTCAACGAATTTAGGTTACATGTTGAATAATGAGCGAATTGTAAAAATGACAATCGTAAATGATAACATCGGTGCTGCTACAAATATAAAACTATCGATTCAGCAATACATGGATAAAATTGGTTACACCTGGGCACTTATTTCATTAGATGGTACTAACTACTTGAATGAAATACAGATTGATTCAATAGCCGCACAAAGTACACGTGATTTTTGGGTAAAGGTTGTGAAGGATACAAATTCTCTAGCATTTGAACCAATTTATTTTAATGTTCATTTAAAACATAATTGAGGTAAATAAGATATAGATACAGTAACGAGATTAATGAAAAGAAATTTTAAAATTATAATTGACCCCAAAAACGATTTTTATATAACAAAGATGTAGAATGTAATCATTTGAATAAATCCTGAGTCTAGCCGGAGAACTTTCTGTGAATTCTATCATAATAGAGAACTAAAAAGAGAATATGGATTGTTTTTTTGAAATAAAGAACGATTAAGTAGTTAGTCTGCAGATATAGTTACCTTACTTGAGAGAGTGCTAGGCATAGAAAAAGGAGAATAAATAGAGGATGTAGGGAAAATATAGGTTTGAAACTATGTGAAGTATTAGTTATTTGTTAACAAGCTTACATTGAAGAAAACTAGATAATATAGGGTGATAGAGTGACAATTCAATTAGGCAATAGTTTACTGAAACCGGAATCTGGATGGAATCGTAAGTATTTCCAACGCGATAACGTTAACACTTTTTTTCAAGGTATAAGAGATAAGGATAAATACCCAAATGCTAATTGGTTTATAGTAGGTGAAAATAGTAATCCTTCTGCAGAAGACTGTTGGGTTGCAGGTGATGGCCCCCGAAATACAAGTGATGATATATTTTCATTCACATTTACAGGAACAGCTTTAAGAATAATGCAAAAATCTAGTTCAGCACATCGTTACAATATAAAAGTAAGAATAGATGGTGGGAATTGGATTAAAGGCTCAGTAATTTCTAATTCTCCATCAATGTTTAGAGTCTGTTTTGAAAAATTTGATTTACCTAGCGGCACTCATAGAGTAGAGGTAACTTATGATGGTTTCACTACTGGTTCAAATGAGAATCATTATACGTTTTTATCAGCTATTGATTACGCAAATTTTAATGCTAAAGTCGGTGATGTATTAAAAGAACCAGAGCCTGGTTGGGAACGGTTTGATGATAAGGATAGCAATATTCGATATACAGGAAATTGGCAACACAATACAAATGCTACAGGTTACTATAATAAATCAGTTTCGTACAAGCATCAAGATCATGGTAACGAACCAACTAAGTGTGAGTTTATCTTTTCAGGAACCGGAATTCGGATTATTTCAGAATATCATAATAGTACCAGCAGCTACCACCGCCCAATAAAAATTACGATTGACGGTTTTTCTGAAACTTATACAATTTCACCTATAACTCATTTACAACAATGTTTAGCATACGAAAAATTAAACCTTACTTTAGGAATTCATACAGTTGTAATTGAAGCTCAAGATAATATTATAGATGCAATTGATATATTAGGGGGAGCACTTCTTACAACTGTTAAAGTTGGTGATGTACTAAAAGAACCAGAACCAGGTTGGAAAAGGTTTGATGATATGGATAGCAATATTAATTATACTGGCGATTGGATGGTGCATCAAAGTAGTTCAGGTATTTACTACAATAACTCAATTCACATGAAATCATATTCCATGCCAGGAACATATGGAATTCAGTTTACGTTTATTGGTACGGGTCTACGATTAATTGCAGTGAAATCCGGAACGACAAGTTTTAAAGGTAAGTTAACTAAGGTTACTATTGATGGAGTAGACGCAGGCACATTTGAGATGTATGAAAGTTCTATAAATGTATTATATCAATGTATTCTATTTGAAAAGTTAAATCTTGCACCAGGTTCTCATACTGTCACTATTGGTACAGGCGCATTGTATTTAGATGCTATCGATATATTAGGTGGAGAATTAATATCACAAGATGTAATTAAAAAGCCAAAAGTATCCTTATATGAAAAAGAAAGTGGAAAAATATTTGTAGATGATTTCGATTCCGTAAATCCAAAATGGCTTATGTCACCATCAAGTGCATTTAACAATGCTGTTAAAAAAGGATTCCTACGTATGAATCATTCTGCAGATAAAGACGTTATGCTGTTAATTGATAAACCACAAGGTAACTTTGCAATCCAAGTTATTGTGGATTATGCTCCTACAAAAGAAGGAGATGAGGGCGGCTTACTGCTCTATCAAAATGAAAAGAATAAGGTTGAATTCCTTGAATCCTACTCTGCTAATAGTTCTCAAAGCCATAAAGAGTGGATGGCAATTTGTAAGGAAGATCAATGGGATTTCTATACAAAGACAAATATATTTTTTGATTATATGGATAATGATTCATTAGTAGCAAAAAGAATTGGTGTTGTTCTAAAAAGAGGAACTGCAGAGGGATTTGTACCGCTTGACATCAATAAAATTATTATGACAAAGAGTAATATGTTACGTCTGCGTCAACTATATGAGAATTATAAGATTGTATTAAAAGATACTGCAGATAATATTCTGTCTACTAATATTGTGGCGGCAGCTCATACAGGCATTGATATTCTACTTCCTTCTTTAGAGTTTGAGGGAATCGTAGAAATATATGACGAAGAAAACGAACTACTAGCAAAGAAACAGGCCACCTTCTATGGTGGGGATATGTATTGTATGGGTTCATCCCTACAAATTAAAATGAATAACGAAGAATTAAATACAACGGATCCAACGAATTTAGGTTACATGGTGGATAATGAGCGAATTGTAAAAATGACAATCGTAAATGATAACATTGGTGTTGCTACAAATATAAAACTATCAATCCAGCAATACATGGAGAAAGTTGGTTACACCTGGGTACTTATTTCATTAGGTGGTACTAACTATTTGAATGAAATACAGATTGATTCAATAGCCGCACAAAGTACGCGTGACTTTTGGGTAAAGGTTGTGAAGGAAACAAATTTACTAGCATTTGAACCGATTTATTTTAATATTCACCTAATACATAGTTGAGGTGAATATAATATGGGGACTGTAATGAAATTAATAGGAAAATATCACATATTAATTTCAAATTGTAAAAAATAATGAAAATAAAATTAAAGGAGGGACAAACTATGTAACAGCTAACAAAAATAAATTTTAAGGGATATATTTTTTTGAAAGTCAGTAGTGATGGATATACTGTTTTGTTTAGAAATCATTACAAAGTAATTTGAACGATTTGAATGTAACTAGGACGAAAAATTGTTATGGAAGATGACTAAATATTTTCATTGGAAAGAGCATTAGATAGAAAAATATATAATAATCTGAAGTTATGAGTATTGTATAGTCACTAATAATGATGGGAGAACTTCAATTGGAAGGAAACGAGAAAAAGAGTAGGTGATGTAATGACTGTAATTGGGGATATATTGAGGAATCCAGAAGTTGGATGGAGGAGATATGATTGTATGCCATCTCATTCATTCCTTTTTGAGATGAATGGATTTACTGTCAATGATACTTATAAAAATTATTATTTTGGTTCAACAAAAGATAGTTATTTACGATTTAAGTTTTTGGGGAAGAAACTACGTGTAATAGCAGAAGTCAGTAGCGGACCAGGGAATGTTTCTATATCAATTGATGGTGGTGAAAAAGAATATTTTAGCCTTTATAAAGATTTAAAAGGCGGTTTACAGGAATATACTTTCCTTTTTGAAAAGCAATTATTAAAATGGGAGATACATGAAGTTATTATTAAAATTGAGAGTACAACTGGTCATAGTCACCGATTTAATGCGTTTGATATAGATGCACAAGGGGAATTTTTAACATTTCCTAAAAAAGGTGAGGAATTAAAGGAACCAGAATCAGGATGGAATCGTTTTGATAATACTGATCGTAGGATTAAATATACTGGGAACTGGGAAGAAATCCATAATGATTCTCGGTATCACAACGGAACAGGGATTTATAAAAATACTACACATGGAACAGAACCTGTAATATGTGAGTTTAGTTTTAATGGTACGGGACTCCGAATAATTAGTCGGAATTATGATGGGAGTGGTGGCTACAAAGCGCCTATTGCTATAACTATAGACGGTGTAACAGAGACATATTCTTTAATAGGTTCAAAAGTTTTATGGCAAGCTCTAGTTTATGAAAAATTAAAATTAGAACCTGGAATTCATCAAATAAGGATAGAAGCTATAGAAAATGTTATTGATGCAATTGACGTATTCGGTGGAGAATTACAATTATCAGACCTAATTAAAAAGCCAAAAGTATCCTTATACGAAAAAGAAAGCGGAAAAATATTTGTAGATGATTTTGATTCCATAAATCCAAAATGGCTTATGTCACCATCAAATGAATTTAACAATGCTGCTAAAAAAGGATTCCTACGTATGAATCATTCTGCAGATAAAGACGTTATGCTGTTAATTCATAAACCACAAGGTAACTTTGCAATCCAAGTTATTGCGGATTATGCTCCTACAAAAGAAGGAGATGAAGGCGGCTTACTGATTTATCAAAATGAAAAGAATAAAGTCGAGTTCCTTGAATCCTATTCTGCTAATGGTTCACAAAGCAATAAAGAGTGGATGGCAATATGTAAGGAAGATCAATGGGACTTTTACACAAAGACAGATACATTTTTTGATTATATGGATAATGATTCATTAGATGCAAAAAGAATTGGTGTTGTTCTAAAAAGAGGAACTGCAGAAGGGTTTGCATCGCTAGACATCGATAAAATTATTATCACAACAAGTAACATGTTACGTCTGCGACAACTATATGAGAATTATAAGATTGTATTAAAAGATACTGCAGATAATATTCTGTCTACTAATATTGTGGCGGCAGCTCATACGGACATTGATATTCTACTTCCTTCTTTAGAGTTTGAGGGAATCATAGAAATATATGATGAAGAAAACGAACTACTAGCGAAGAAACAAACTACCTTCTATGGTGGGGATATGTATTGTATGGGCTCATCCCTACAAATCAAAATAAATAACGATGAATTAAATACAACAGATCCAACGAATTTAGGTTATATGTTGAATAATGAGCGTATTGTAAAAATGACAATCGTAAATGATAACATCGGTGCTGCTACAAATATAAAACTATCAATCCAGCAATACATGGAGAAAGTTGGTTACACCTGGGTACTTATTTCATTAGGTGGTACTAACTATTTGAATGAAATACAGATTGATTCAATAGCCGCACAAAGTACGCGAGATTTTTGGGTAAAGGTTGTGAAGGATACAAAATTCCTAGCATTTGAACCAATTTATTTTAATGTTCATCTAAAACATAACTGAGGTGAATACAATATGGGAACTGTAATGAAATTATATAGATATACATCCGAAAGTGAGATTACACCATCAATCCTTATTGAGAGGAATGTACAAGTTACAATTGAACCAGGGAAAGTTCTATATGCTCCGCTGGATGTAGGTTGTAACAAATACGATATTCGTACGATTCAAGTTACAAATGATTCAAACGTTGAAGCGATGTTATTTATGTACGATCAAAAAGAGAATGGGAATCAGATTTATAAAAGCTTATCAGAAAAAAGAACATATGATATTTTGGCTATTCCTTGTGAGGATAAAGATCATACAAACAAGGTACATCTTTATATAGAAAATAGGGGCGTAGCAAACTCTACTTTTAATGTTTCTATGAAAGCAATACGTTTAAATTAAGGAGGAACATATAAAATGACAAATAAAATTTGTAAGTTACACAGACTAGAACGAAGAGAAGTCTTTATGAAGATTATTGATGAAATGAAAAAGTCTGGATGGCAGCAATTAAATGCTGACAAACCGGATAAGAATAATATTTTTGTTATGTTTTCTACAGGTAATGATGGAACCAAAAACAATTATATTGAGCTGCGTCCTAATGACTCAACCTCTAAAAACGACCAACTATCGAGCGCAAATGATATAAGGGATCCAAAAGGGAATCGTGCAGATGGGAGTTATAGACTGATTAGAGGTTACAATAAAGATACTAATAATGGGACCGGAGAAGAATCATGGTTTCCGTTAGTATTTCATCATGGAAAAGTACATAATTCGAGCGGAATAACTACTTTAGGTTATGAAAAATATATGGTTGATCTATATCTATACGTTGATAAGGATACAGTCATTTATTGTGTATATGCAAATGATGATGAAATCCCATCCGAAAAAGGAAAAACAACAATTGGTTTTCTAGGAATACCTGACGAATTATATCAACCGGAATTATTTACACCTTATTCCTATCCTTTTAGTGTTTTATTAAGCGCTGGAGCCTATTCCCAACAAACTGCACAAGTAACTAATAAAAGCAAATTTGCTACACCATCACCAGTGTCTCGTTCAGTTTCAACATTCTTTTGGGATAAGGTGTTTTTAAGAGCTCCTTCAAATGAGGGGAAAATAGTTTTCACACCGCTATATTTGGGTGATTCGACAGATGGGTTCAGAGGGAAATATGATGGTTTTTACATATATAAAGGGAGTGGTTATATTTACGGTGATATTGTAGAAGTCCCAGAGAATAATGAAATTCAAAAATATAAATTATTTTATACGTATGCTCCATCTGTAAGCGGACAATACAATTCATTTGCTGAATATGCTATAGCTTTACGCATCGAGTAAGAAGGAGGTAAGTATATGACAGTACTTCAAAGTATAATCATATCTCCAACAAATCTATACCGTACGGGAACACGCGAAATTAATACACATCAGGGTATAATCATATCTCCAACAACGCTATATCATGATGGAACACGCGAAATCAATACACATCGTCAAGGGGCTATTGTTAATCCAATCGATTTTTCACATACAGGTGTTAGGCAACTCCTAACACATCGAGGTGGTATTTTAAATCCCGATGATTGGATACGAACAGGTATTAGGCAGATTTCCACCCGTCAAGGTGTTATGCACAATTTATCTCAAAGTAAGAAAGGAACTACTGAAAAAGAAGTAATGAAGCCACCACGAACTGAACCACTAGAGTATGCGTGGAAGAAAATGAATATGTAAATCTTTTATACAATAGCGTGCCAAAGCAGGCTTTTTTATTTTGCTTTGAAATGTAAAAAGGGGGGTGAAAGTTTGGAACGAATTCATGAGCTTGTAAAAACATTAAATGTACTTGATGTTATTAATACCACCCAATTTAAAGTTGCTTCTGTAATTAGTGGCGGATTGGGAACTATATTTAATTTTTTATATGGTAAATCTAATTTAATTTGGATTATCATTTTGGTATGGGTAGTTGTATTAGATTGGATAACTGGTAGTAAGGCTTCAAAATTAGATGGTACGTATTCATCACAATATGGAATTGAGGGCATTGCACGAACTGTGGTGCTCTTTTTATTACCTTCTTTAGCGCATTTATTTGATATTGCGTTTAAACTACCAGAGTTTTTCTATTTTATGGTAACGGGTGGTTTAATTTATCATATTTTTAATAGCTTTACAGCCAATTGTGTACGGATTGGCTGGGATAGATGGATTCCTACTTGGTTGTTAGAAAGTGTATCTTCTGAAATTGAAGCGAAAATTAGAAGATCAAACTCTAGAAAAGAAAAAAATTAAATATAGACAAATATAAAAAATGATAGCAAAAGGAGCAGTCTCAATTGAGGTGCTCTTTTTGTTTATCGAGATTTTATTTCAGTTATTCAACAGGAAGCATGCGCAGCATTATTTGTGTGGATGCTTTTTATTACACAAAAAAGAATGAACAGCGTGAAGCGCAGTACCAAGCTGTTATTCAAAAGAACCAGGAAGTTATTGAAGAATAGGGAAAAGCCCTTGGATCTATTTCTAAAGACGTAACAGAAATTAAATAAAAACTATTTGAAGGAGATGTTCAGTAATGGGACACATTGTAGATATTTCAAAATGGAATGGAAGTATTAATTGGGATGTAGCAGCAGCGCAATTAGATTTAGTAATTGCTAGGGTACAATATGGTTCAAATCTAGTAGATCATTTGTATAATGAGCATGTAGCCAAATCAGAACAATACGGTATTCCACATGCTGCATATGCTTATGGATGTTTCGTATCAGTAGCAGATGCAATTGTGGAAGCTAAGGATTTCTTAGCAAGGGTAAATCCTAATGCTAAATTCCTTGTATTAGATGTGGAAGATGACACAGTAAAGTCAATGAAAAGCAAAGGAAACCTTAGTGATTTAGCTAAAGCATCACAAGCTTTTATTGATACATGTAAAGCTGCAGGTTGGAAAGTAGGATTTTATGTAGCACACCATATGTACGGTGACTATAATTTACAAAGTGTACAAGCTGACTTTATTTGGTTACCACGATACGGAACAAATGATGGTAGTCCACAGAAGAAACCATCCTATACTTGTGACATTTGGCAATATACCGATAATGGTTATATTGATGGTATTGGAAAAGTGGATATTAATTTATTGCAAGGTGACAAAACGCTAGATTGGTTTACCGGAGAGAAACAATCTGTTGCTAATGGCGGTTATCAATATGTTAAATCTGGTGGTTTTGGTATTTCATTGGTTCAAGAAGCTCTAAATGCTATGAATGAGCGTGGAACTAAAGGACAAGTTATTTCTAATCCATTAACTGGTTTAGCATACTTGCAAACCGAAGTGTTACCAAATGGTGAGCTTGATAAGATTACAGCTTGGATGGACGAAAGAAACTGGTGGTACGAGTATTTGAAATAAAACAAAAGCCGTCCTGGTGGGCGGCTTTTTTTATTTCTATGTAATTAAATATAGAACGTACAACTTTTATAGAGATGCCTCCCGTTTATATCACGCATTCATAAGTAATTCTTTTAGTTCTTTTGTGGATATTTCCATTTCTGTGCACTTCTTGTTGTGGATATCAAAACAAAGACGTTAAAAATCTAAACCTACGTAAATGGGACTGTCCTTCTTGCCTTACACATCATAATAGGGATATTAATGCAAGTATCAATCTAAAGATTGAATTTTCTTAATAATTAGTATAAATTTTATAAAAATGTTATATAATCCCATGGAATAAAATGTATGATATATTTTAATTGTAATATATAAAATTAAGAGGAGGAATTATAATGGGTAAATTCAGAAAAATAATGGGTGTTGCGTTAGTAAGTGGGATGGTAATTAGTGGATTGGGGGGGATTGGTACAACTCAAGCCAATGCCGATGAAATGAGAGCGCATTCATATGTGAAGGCGCTCCAAGCGGAACCGATTAAAAAAGGAATTGGTGGCCGATCAATCTTAAATAGTACAGGCTCAGTTTTAACTACAAAAGTAACATTACCAGAAATCAAAAATAATAATGGAACACTTAAAGCGAAAGGTGGTGAACTTTATATTTATTCTGGTTTTTCTGGTCCGGTGGAATCAGATATTGGATTTTTGTATAGTGAAACATATAATGTTTGGAAACCTTATATGAAAGTAGGCGGCAATAAAGAACCCATTTATATTGAGGGGAAAGATGAGTTTACGAACTTGAATGGCTTTAAACCAGGAACTGAAGTCCAACTTACGATTTATAAGAACTTAAATGGCAACACTAGGGCAACCTACTGGGGAACAAACGGAAAAGGCTATACAGGAAGGTTAATTTCTGAAATCAAGAATACTAATATTAGTAAAGTTAACAATTGGAAAGCGTTATCTACAATTGCAGTAAAAGATGATAGTCAAACGAAAAATATTAAAGTAAATACCCAATATAGAGCTACATTTAGTGATATTTTAATAGATAACAAACCTATTAATCCTATTAGTAATGCTACTGAATTTGCAAAAATCTATACAAATAATAATAAAGTATCAATTGATATTATTGAGAAAAAGTAGTTATTAAATTATTAATTAGATATTTATCTACTATATGTTGAGTTTAATCTATCCATACATACAAATTACACAGCAGTAAGGACAAAACGTACTATGTCACTGCTAATCAAGCATATGTATATGTGAGATAAGTACAATAAAAGCAGAATCCTCGCAAGGTTCTGCTTTTATTGATTGTAATTAAATCCTATTACCTCGTATAAACCCTCATATGAAATTCTCTACAAAATGATACAACTATTGATAATGCATTCCTAAATCGAGGGTTATTTATTTTAATTATGCAAAATAATATATTCTGAATAATCAATCTTTTATTTAGAAATATCAGAATTGGAGGTGGTATCCATATAAATAGAATATTCTGGTAAAATTAAATGGATATACATAATATGGGTGAGTGGGATTTATATGTCGGTAATTATGGGTAGCGAACAAGTTACAAAGTTATTGAATAATTGGTATGTTGAAATTCGTTCAAGAAACATTTCTAAAGCGCACCGTATGAAAGAGCAAATTGATAGCCTGATTCAAGAATTAAAAGAGGATGAATGGGATTCATTAGAAGCTAAGAAGTTACTACTATATTATTCTCTTCTCGAGTTTCGATATGGTTATTTAGTGGATAATGTAAGCTTATCTGAACAAAGCTTTGAAAAGATAGAGTCTTTTGAAATGCCAGAGGATGAGCTTTTATCTTATTATTATTATTTTTTTAAAGCTATTCATAGGAGTGTAACAGGTAAATATAATGAAGCGAGCGAATATTTTGATAAGGCAGAAGTTTTTTTTGAGAATATATCTGATGAATTGGAAAAGGCTGAATTCTATTACAAATTAGGTTCGTTTTATTATGATATATTTCATGGACTTTTAGCAATTAAGTATGTTAGTAAGGAACAAGAGATTTACCGTAAATTTAATGGATGTGAAACAAACATTGCTTTTTGTGAAAACCTATTAGGTTTGGCCTGTACCCATTTAAAGGAGTGGGGACTAGCTGAAGAACATTTTGCAGCCGCAATGAATCAATTTCAAAAGATTGATGAAGACTATTATATTTTAATGGTTAGACACAACTTTGGTCTATTATATGCAAGTCAAAATCTTTCTGAATTAGCAATTCGTTATCTCTCTGAAGTGGTTGAGAAGAAGCCTAAACATTATAAAGCTATCTTTGTTAAAGCGAAGGAGCATTATAAACTTAAGGAACATGAAATAGCAAGAGAACTTATTGAAAAAGGATTGGAAATCTGTAATGAATTGAAACTTGAGGAATATCAGCATCGTTTTATGATTTTAGAAGCGCTGAATGGAGATGCTCCTGCTGAAAAGTTTGAAAAAGTAGTATTAGAAGGAGTTAAGTATTTTGAGAGAGAAGAGTTATACATGTACATGCAAGGGTCTATGGAAGAGTTAGCGATTAAGTTTTATCAAGAAGATAATCACTCTAATGCTAGTAAGTATTTTTATTTAAGTACACAGGCGAGAAAAAAAGCAGTTGATAAGGAGGCTTTGAAATGAAAAAAACAATGACTATTTTAATGGGAATGATAACGATATTAACTTTAACTTTGGGCGTACAAACATCTGTAGAAAAACAGCATAATACGGAGTTTACAAGATTTGCAGATGGAGATCATCACTAATAGTACTTTGTTATAATTTAATTGTAATGAGTTTGGAAAATAAAAAGGTTGTAGTTTCAATGAAACTACAACCTTTTGTTTTTTGTATAATTTTCACACGGGAGAGATACTGGATGGAAATAGAGAAGTTTTAGTAGATTTGTTTTATTTTGAAATTAGTTTGAACGAAGGGGATAATTTGCTAAATACACTATGTTGTTCATTTCCTTCTTGATTCATACTTGCTTGATAAGTTGAAAATCCTTTATACGTTTTTCTTTTCCATTGCCATAAGCCATTATTTTGATCGAATTCACCATAGTAATGATTGTAATCAAGTTTGTTTCCGGTGTTTTTATTAAAATTATTGCTAATAAAAATAGGGCTATTGCTTGCATAGATGTGGTTATTGGTAATTACGTTGTTGCGAGTATCGTAATTTAATTCGATTTGCCCACTCTCTTGATCTCTTGTGTCATTTTTATAAATAATGTTATTTGTAATTGTGTTATTTTCGGCATAACCTTGCTGACTGTCATATCCACCAAGTGCAATGCCACTCATAATATTGTTAGATATTGTATTATCTCTAACTGTAATTTGACTTGCACTTTTTCCCGCATGTTCGCTAGCTACTTCAATACCGAGGTCGTTTTCATAGCTCTGATTTTGCTCAATAATAATTTCCTTCCCACCATCCACGTAAATACCATCAGCTGAATATTCATTATAACTAGTATTATTGAAAGATGAATTGTGATGAACGATATTGTTACGAACAATTCCGTTTCGTGCTTGATCTAAAGCAGCTACTGGAGATACGCCTTCATGTCCAATCAGAACAATTCCGATGTTGTTGTTATCATGTACTTTGTTATCGGTAACTTCAAAGGAATCTACATTCCCATTCACAGCAATTGCTTCACTTAGTCCTAATTTTAAATTTGCTACTTCGTTATTATCAATGACAATATGATTTAAATTATTTTGTGCATTAGATGAAGTACCATAGACAGCAATCCCGTGTGCGTTTCCATTCTTTACATTTGCTTCAATGTGATGGATATAATTATTTCTAATCTCGATATTACTCCCTGTTCCGGTAATATAAATACCGATAGGGGTTTCGCTAACTTTCGTTGATTTTAAATTGCGAAATTCTAACCCGTTTACCTGAATATAATTTTTATCTTCTATGGTAAATAATCCGTCATCCTCTAACTTGACTTTAGAACCATCGAGAATTACCTTTTCATTCTGGTAATTTTGAAAAGTAATCGGTGCTCCTGAGGCTCCAGAATGAGTTACACGTACCTTTTGGTTATAAACTCCGCCTCTTATGTAGATTGTGCTTCCTTCTGTGGCGATGTTAGCAGCCTTTTGAATGGTAGCGAAAGGCTGATTTAATGTGCCGGAGTTGAGGTCACTTCCTGCCGGAGATACATAGTAATCTGTTCCAGATGTAACATTGTTATTGGATTGTGCAAAAGTTGGTGCTGGAAGTGCAAGAATTAATATAATGAAAGAGAGTATTAAGATAAAACAGGTTTTTTTTAACGATGGAAATATTGTTTGATATTTCATTATTATTTTCCTCCTTTTTTATGCATTCCTTCTCAACTATATAGTTAAAACTGACGATTTATATCTTGTTTCAGTAAAAAATTTAACTTGATTAGGACAAAGTCAATCACGTTCCAGAATCGATAAAATCTATATAAAGTTACATTGCTTACGAGAGAGACGTAATGTTTTGAATAGAGTCTCGATGTTTAAAAAAATTGCGATGTTTTGTTCCTTGGGATCTGTTTACCTAAAGGGATGTTTTTATAGTGAAAAGAAGATCTGAACTAAAAGATCGATTAAGGAAATGTTGAGTAGCAATAAAGTTATATCATTTTTAGAATCAGTTCCTTCTTTCTGAGAAAAAACTTCGTCACTATATTATCTAAATTAATTTGGTTGTATTCTCCAGTTCGAACAAACTATAAAAAATAGTTGTAATTCAATTTAAATTGAAAGATAGATAAAAAACATCATCTTTTCTAGTTAAATTTTAGAAATAAAAACTTTTTTACACTTGGGGGAGTAAAAACCCTTAAGTTGATAGGAATGTATAGTGACTACCTTGTATGTTATTGAAGGATAGTACTCTATATGAGTATGCAATTGTACATATTCATATAAAGTACATAATACATAAAATCCCATAAAGTTATAGTGAAAACATTTTTTTGTATGATATTTATTAAGATTTAATGATATCGACAAATTTTATGTTTAATTATAGTAGTAAAATTATTTCACTTCATGAAGTTATAATAGTATGAAAACTTTTTAAGTATAATTAGAAAAAAATAAAAAATTTAATGTCAGAAAAATCAAATATAAGATGTGCAATTTTCTAGTTTACTTATGAAAAGCATAGTGATTAAAATGGGGGGGAAGTAAGGACCTTATATTCTATCAAAAATAAATAAAAAACGAGATGCAATTACTCTTTTGAAAAAACTTCTATCCTCAAGTGTGTGTGAAGAAATTCTAACGTTAGGTTGTACAACATTTACGACTAAAACTTGTAAAAAAACAATAGTGAAGAGGTGTAAGGAATGAAGAATAAAATTATGACAGGATTTTTAATAACATCAATTGTTACCGGGGCGACTATTCCTATCAATACTCTAGCAACGCCAATCGTTCAGGCAGAAACAAAACAAGATAATGTAGATATTTCCTCAGCATTACGAAAAATAGGTGCACACTCCAAGTTAACACAAACCTTTATTGATGGAGCTTTAGCAAGTCCGAATGTACAGCTTGAAGAAGTTCCATCTTTAAATACAAACCAATTTCTAATTAAACAAGATATGAAAGAGTGGTCATCCGAACTTTATCCTAAATTAATTCTATTAAATTCAAAAAGTAAAGGATTTGTAACTAAATTTAATAGTTATTATCCAACATTAAAAGGATTTGTAGATAATAAGGAAGATAAAGAAGGGTTTACAGATAGACTGGAAGTCCTTCAAGATATGACCATAACAAACCAAGAAAGTGTGCAACGTCAAATTAATGAGTTAACAGATCTAAAAATACAGGTAGATAAGAAGTTGAAAAATCTTGATACTGATGTGGTAAAAGCACAAAGTGTCCTTAATTCAGAGGGAACAGGAAAAATAGATAAGTTAAAAAATGAAATGCTAGATACAAAAAAATCAATTCAAAATGATTTACAGCAAATAGCATTATTACCAGGAGCTTTAAATGAACAAGGACTAAAGGTATTCCAAGAAATTTATAGTCTATCGAAAGATATTATTGAACCAGCTGCTCAAACAGCAGTAGTAGCGTATAACAAAGGAAAAGAAATAAACAATGCCATTGTAGACGCAGAGAAGAAAGCAGAGCAAGAAGCAAAAGAAAAGGGAAAATCGGCTATAGAAATTGAGGCTGCCAAAAAAGAAGCACGTGAAACGATAGAGAAAAGTAAAAAAGGTGAAATCGCTGCAGCTGCAGTTACAAAAACGAAAGAGTATGATCTTATGAAAGTGATTGATCCTGAAAAAGTAAAAAAAACATATAATACTTTTGCTGAAATTAATAAACTAACGGCGGAGCAACGAGCATATTTAAATGATTTAGAGAAACAAAATCAGAAATTATATGACTTAACAACTAAATTAACAGTAGCAGATTTACAAAAATCAATGATTCTTTTCATGCAAAATGACTTGCATACATTTGCTAACCAAGTAGATGGAGAAATTGAGCTAATGAAGCGTTACAAAGAGGATTTGGATCTAATAAATAATAGTATTACAAAATTATCGACTGAAGTTGATATCAATAACACTCAGTCTCAAAAAGATACATTAAGACGATTAAAAAGTGTAACAACTCAACTTGAAGAACAAGTTTATAAATTTTGATATTAAGAAATTAGGTTTATCAAAAGAATTATAACGAAACGGAAAATAAGGAGGAGAATCAAATGATGAAAATTCCATTTAAGGTCATAACCTTAGCTACTTTAGCAACGGTTATAACTGCTACAAATGGTAGTACTATTCATGCACTTGCACAAGAACAGACAGCTCAAGAACAGAAAATAGAAAATTATGCGTTAGGACCTGAAGGATTAAAGAAAGCGTTGGCTGAAACAGGCTCTCATATTCTTGTAATGGATTTGTACGCAAAAACTATGATTAAGCAACCAAATGTAAATTTATCCAACATTGATCTAGGTTCAGGAGGAGGAGAATTAATCAAAAATATTCACCTGAATCAGGAACTGTCACGAATCAATGCAAATTACTGGTTAGATACAGCGAAGCCAAACATTCAAAAAACAGCACGTAATATTGTAAATTATGATGAGCAATTTCAAAATTATTACGACACATTAGTAGATACTGTAAAAAAGAAAGATAAGGTGAGCCTCAAAGAAGGAATAGGGGATTTAATCGATACAATTCATACAAATTCAAATGAAGTTACGGAAGTCATTAAGATGTTAGAGGCTTTCAAAACAAAGTTGTATACAAATACTGTAGATTTTAAAAATAATGTTGGTGGTCCAGATGGACAGGGAGGATTGACGGCTATATTAGCGGGAAAACAAGCACTAGTCCCACAACTTCAGGCCGAAATTGAGAATTTACGTTCTACACAGAAATCACATTTTGATAATGTATTAGCCTGGTCAATTGGTGGTGGATTAGGAGCAGCTATTTTAATTATTGGAACGATTGCAGGAGCGGTAGTAATTGTTGTGACTGGTGGTACAGCTACACCAGCTGTTGTTGGTGGTCTTACAGCTCTAGGAGCCGCTGGTATCGGTTTAGGAACAGCAGCTGGTGTTGAGGCATCTAATCATATGAATTCTTATAATGAAATTTCGAATAAAATCGGAGAATTAAGTATGAAAGCTGATTTGGCTAATCAAGCGGTTATTTCACTTACTAATACGAAAGACACTCTAACATATTTGTATCAGACAGTGGATCAAGCAATAATGTCTCTAACAAGTATTCAGCAACAATGGAATAAAATGGGGGCTAATTATAAAGATTTATATGATAATATCGATCAAATGCAAGAACATAAACTTTCGTTAATACCTGACGATTTAAAAGCTGCAAAACAAAGTTGGAATGATATTCATAAGGATGCAGAATTCATTTCAAAAGACATTGCTTTTAAACAAGAAAAAGGAAACTAGAAATTAATATATATTCTTAGGAGGAATTAAAGTGAATAATAATTTTCCTTATAAACTACTTGCTGTATCGACGTTTTTAACCCTGACAACAACTACTGTAGTTTCTCCAGTAGCTGCTTTTGCAAGTGAAAGTAAAATAGAACAAACGAGTACGGAAGATATATCTCTTTCTGTAAACAGCGAAAAAATGAAAAAAGCTTTGCAAGATGCTGGGGTATTTGCAAAATCCATGAATGATTACTCTTATTTGTTAATTAATAATCCAGATGTTAATTTTGAAGGAATTGATATTAAAGGATATACAAATCTACCTAGTCAAATTGTACAAGATCAAAAGAATGCAAGAGAGCATGCTACAAAATGGGATGCGCACATAAAAAAACAACTTTTAGATACCCTTACAGGAATTGTAGAGTATGATACCACATTTGACAATTATTACGATACATTAGTAGAAGCAATTAATGAAGGAGATGCAGATACATTAAAAGAAGGCATTACAGATTTACAAGGTGAGATTAAAAAAAATCAAGCATATACACAGAATTTAATACAAGAACTAGCTAAGTTAAGAGATAGTATTGGAGAAGATGTCCGAGCATTTGGAGGTCATAAAGATATCTTGCAATCGATTTTAAAAAATCAAGCATCTGGAATAGATGAAGATGAAAAACGTCTAAATGATGTTTTAGAGCAAATAAGACATTTTAAACAAGTAGAATCGGATGGAATAATAACTGTATCATATCCCTCAATCCCTACATGGATTGCTGGAGGTGTAATGATAGGGGTAGCAAGAAATAATTTAGGTACGTTAGAGCCGTTATTAGCGCAATTACGCCAAACGGTAGACTATAAAATAACATTAAATCGTGTAGTTGGAGTTGCGTATAATAATATTGCTGAAATGCAAAATGCAATTGGATCAGCTATTAATGCTCTCACCTATATGTCAGCACAATGGCATGATTTAGATTCTCAATATTCTGGAGTACTTAATCATATTGATAAAGCATCCCAAAAAGCAGATCAAAATAAATTTAAATTCTTAAAACCTAATCTGAATGCAGCCAAAGACAGCTGGAAAACATTAAGAGCAGATGCGTTTACATTAAAAGAAGGAATAAAAACATTAAAAATGGATCCTGTTTCTTCAAAAAAATAAGGAAGTATGGTTTTATTGTTAAGTTTTCTAAAAGATAGAGACTTAAAAAACATACTGTTAAATAATTTAATGATTCGTTATATACAAAAAGGTGGAGTTCTATTAAGGACTCCACCTTTTTTGATGATATGCTTCTAATGAGCTAAAACTTTTTGTTCATTTATTTACAAGAAGGTGGGATTATGGTGTATGTCATTCCATACGACAGATTCGCTAGAGACGATTTCAGTTATTTCTTAGCAAAGAATTACGAGGAAATTGGTTTAATGCGTTTTGGTGATGATAATGAGGAGTTGGATTTAAGATGTGGTGAATCTTTATAACCTTATTATAGTAAGCGCTTACAATAATAACGATACATTTTTGTATGCAATATTGCATATTTATACATTAGACCTCTATTATTCATTTTTTAATGGTACTATAGCGAGGTGAGAGTCTTTAAGGGTTCTCCTTGATAGGAGGAAATATGGAAAGAGTGCAAGCGATTTACAGTAATCAAAAATTTAAGAGTTGGGTTAAACAGGTATTAGCTGTAGGAGGAGTAATAGGTTGCTGCTATTTGGTGTTATATGCTTTCTGTTTCTTAGTTATTATATAAATATTATACAACTAAACTAGTAGAGTCTTGCCGAGAGAGGTAAGGCTCTTTTATTGTAACCTGAAGATGGGCAAACAATATACAATATTTCTTAGGTTTGTCAGATTACTTTTTACGGTGCCATGTTTCTCTATATTCTAGAACATTAATTCCTATTATTGAGAGTTAATAAGCTTCTATTTAAAGTTACCATTTATATTGAAAACAGAAGTTTATTGATAAAAAATATGTTTTTACTAGATACATATTAAAAAGACAAGCATAAATTATATTAGATTTTAGCAAAATTTTTTTGCATTGGAAAAGGATTTAAATCTTACTTATAAATTTGATTCCTTTTTACATAACATAATCCTTATATTACTACGTAAATATAATACAGTAATAATGATTTAAAAGCAAGAATTTTAGTAGCGGTACGTTCACACATCCATTAACTTAAGAGATTTCTTCAGGTAAGATAATAAGTAATCTATCAAAAGCGCCTTTAAACAATTTATTTATAAGATCATGTAAATTGAAATCAATGTAAAAATTATGCATTTTTGTAAAAGACATTCATTGACACTTGTGTATATAAGTAACTATACTCGTTACATCAAATTGAATGCGTGTTAATACGATTTCATTATTATTACAAACATGTAAATATAAAAATAGAAAATCTCAATTTGATAAATACAATGGTAGAGGTGTTTATTTTAATGAAGCACAAATTAATTGCAACAGGTATCCTTGCAGGAGCTATACTATCTTATTCTTCTAATATTTTAGCAGATACTCATAAATTCCCTGATGTTCCTACATGGGCGGACAAATCGGTTAATTATTTAGTGGATAAACAGGTATTGAATGGTTATCCAGATGGGACTTTTGGTTCAAATGACTCATTAGACAGAGCTTCGGCTACAAAAATTATGACAAAAGTTTTAGGTATACAAATTGATCCTAATGCAAAACCATCTTTTACAGATTCACAAAATCACTGGGCTACTCCTTATATTGCTGCTGCTGAAAAATCCGGTATTGTTAAAGGGGAAGGTAATGGAATCTTCAATCCATCCGGAAAAGTAACTCGCGCTGCTATGGCTACAATGCTAGTAAATGCATATAAACTACAAAGCACAGCGAATCATAATGAGCAGGTTAGATTTGAAGATTTAAAAGGGCATTGGGGAGAAAAATATGCCAATATTTTAATAGATTTAAAAGTTTCTAATGGTACTGAGAACGGTTGGCAACCAAATAGATTTATAACACGTGCTGAAGCTGCTCAACTTACTGCAAAAACAGATATGTTACAACAAAATTTAAACGATGAAAAAGAGGTTATTACTGCTACCTCATATGAAGATTTAAATTTAACATTGGCTTCGAAAATTACAGCTCAAGAGATTGATAGTTTTATTGCGAAATATCATTCGGATAGTCCTTTAGTTGGACATGGGCAAGATTTTATTAGTGCGCAAAATCAATATGGCGTGAGTGCTCATTATTTAGCAGCGCATGCGATTTTAGAATCTGGGTACGGAAAATCAGAAATTGCATATCAAAAACATAATCTATTCGGTCTACGTGCATATGATGGAGATCCGTTTAAATATGCGAAATATTTACCAAGCTACGGCGATAGCATTGCTTATAACGCTAATTATGTACGAGAAAGATATTTAGAAGAAAGTGGTATGTATTATAACGGCCCAACATTAACTGGCATGAATGTGAAATATGCATCAGATAAAGGCTGGACTAAGAAAATTGCGGGTATTATGGAACGTATTAAACCGTTTCATGTAGAAGATTATACATATGCAAAAAAATTACCAAAGAATCCTGAAACATTAGATGTCGACGCGTTATCTAATGAAATTCCATATAAAATGTATGCAGACGGTTCAAGCTCAAATGTTGTATCATCAGCTACTTACTATCAGGTACCTTATCCATTTAATTTAAAAATTAAAAGTAGACCAGATGTAGCTGTCGAGGAGAATGAAGTTGGTACAGTAACTCCTGGAACAACCATCTTTATTTATCGTGAAGATCCGAATGGATGGGTAGAATTCTCTTTTGAAGCTAATGGAGAAAAATATTGGACATTAAAAAATAAATTAAGTATGTAATTAAAAAGATCTATTTCACTAGTTTTAATCTCATATAATTGAGAGACAAGTTTTTTACTTTCTTAAAATAAAGTTATGTATACAATAAAAGTTAGAGAATTATTTTCTCTAACTTTTATTCGCTAGTATTTGAAATTAAAAAGATGGTGGAGTTACTCCAAATATAACAGTGACTTTGTTTAAAGAAGTGTTTTCCCACTTATGCTTTGCATAAGGTGGAATTTTAACACTATCACCTGTATTGAGAAGTAAAACCTCATCATTTAGATATAGTTTCACTTTTCCTTCCATAATAAATGCTATTTCTTCCCCTTTATGTGCTACAGGCTCCATAGATGAAGCAGTTTGAGGTAACAGATTCATTAGAGCCAATTCTAGTGATCCATCTAAATTAGGAGATAATAGCTCATACGAAACATTGCCGCTTTCAGGAAAAGTTATTTTTTTCCTTTGGTTAGCTCGTACAACTAATTCTTCTGTATTGGTATCCTCTAAGAAAAAATTAAACAATGGAATATTTAATGCTACAGAAATTAATTTTAGTGTTTGTAATGAAGGGTTTGTGATTCCTTTTTCAATCTGACTTAACATGGAAGGTGTTATATCAGCTAACTCTGCTAAACGCTTACTGGTTAATCCGGCACCTTTTCTAAATGCCCTAATTTTGTGACCAACATTAATATCGTTCATATATGTAATCCCCTTTAAATAAGTAAATAAAATTAAAATGTTATTAATTTTATTTACTTATACTTAATAAATTGTTAATATATACTTAATTATAATAAATTATGATTAATTTTAAAATATCATATGTACATATGGCAGCAGCTGCGAAAAAGTGGGAAAAAGATTTACTTAGAAACAAAGGGGCTACTATTTTTGAATATACAGCGGGCTATAGTAAAGCGGTAGAAGAAAGAATACAAGTTAATAAGAATCAAATGTGCTATTTGATTGAGTTTCGTTCAGTTTGAAAATTATGGTATGGGAGCATATACATGTAAATTTCGCTGGGCCTACTCATTCTTCATATATGCTATTAGGTATGATGACCTGATTATATGATGGGATTTCCAGACAAGATTTTTAATGAAAAGAATTTTAATAAGTAAAGGACAACTTAAGAGTAAACATCAATGCGGTATTGTAAAATTTTTAAGGAAGTGAAAATAGTATGAAATTAGCTTTAAATAGTATTATGATCTCCTTGATTTTTGCAGTAGGAGGGATCCTTTCGCTTTTGTTTAATTTAATGGGGAATCAAGATTGGATCTGGAATTGGGTAGGGCTATTACTGGCATATCTATCTTTGGGCATTTTAATCGGTTTATATAATAAAACTGTGGATCACAAAACATTTCCTAAAATACTAAAAAGAACTTTGTTTATTTCCTTTAATGCTACTATATTAGGGATAATAATAGGGGTAACATACCAACTATTAGGAAAGTGGAATCTTACTATAATGATGTATTATTGGTTAATAATTTTAATACTACATTTAATTACTATAATAACATTAGTCATCCTAGTATTCGAAAACCGTAATAGTAAAAATTACAGCTTACTATATAGTTTTATTATACTTTTAAACATTGTCCTTACCTTAGGACCAGTATTATTTCCAGTAGTTCTAACTATTATAGGAAATGCCATGAACGCTAGTGCAGGGCACTAATTTTCACCTATATAGATTATGAAAATGATTAGTCCAAAATTGAGATTGGTTAAGTTAAAAAACTTAATAAGCTATTAGGATAATAAAACTAAACAATATAAAGTGGAATGATTTGATAGAAAGAAGATTATAATATGAAAATTAAGCTTAAGAAAAAAAGAATTATAAGTGTATTGTTGGCTATTACATTAGTAGCAATAGGGTATTACATGTTTCAATCTATTACGAATCCTAAGCTGGTAAATGCGGAAGAGGCAAATAGTGTTCAACAAGTGAGCAGTCTACCTAAAAATGAATTAAAAAAATCGATACCTAATCGTTTTGATGGTAAAGAAAGAAAAGTTGTATATTTAACTTTTGATGATGGACCAGGAAAATATACAGCTAATCTATTAGATGTATTAAAGAAAAATGATGTGAAAGCAACATTCTTTTTAATTGGCGATAATGTGAGAAGGTTCCCAGATTTAGTGAAACGAGAGCATGTAGAAAACCATTATGTGGGAATGCATAGTATGACACATGATTTTAAAAAGCTATACACCAATCAGGAATATGTTAAGGAAATGAAAGAAGATCAATCATTAATTAGAAATGTTATTGGAAACATACCAAAATTAACACGTCCACCATATGGATCAATGCCTGGCTTAAATGAATCACTTCGAAATGAAGTGGTCGGAAATAATTTAAAAATATGGGATTGGACAATTGATTCTCTAGATTGGAAATACAATAAATTACCTGTGGATGTAGCGGCCGCAAAAATTGTTCAAAATGTCTTAGCAGGTGCGACGTCTTCAAAAGAAATTGTTTTAATGCATGATATTCATCCACAATCTGTCGCAGCAGTTCCAGCAATTATAAAAGGATTAAAAGAAAAAGGGTATGAATTTGAAGCTTATGATGAGAATAATCATTTTCCAATAAACTTCTGGCATGATAATCGTATATAAAAAGATATGCATGAGTTAAAAGAAAATTAGAATGGAATAAGCAATTCATATGGGGGCTAAATATTTATAAGAGCGTGTTTAGATAGATGAAAACACGCTCTTTTTACTGGACTATTTTTTCATTCATTTCTACATAAGCGTTGGATATTTCGTATGTTTGTCTAGAGTGAAAAGAACTCATAAAAAACCGCTATTATTCATGTACTTCTTCATATATTTGCACCGCACTTATTTTTTGTATGTGGTTAAAATTAGTTTGTAAGAAGCATATGTTTTAGCAACTGCAAAAATTCTTTATCACTTTTATCATCTTTCATATAATCCTGTTCATAGTTAAAAATCATTCGCACTAACATAAAAGCTGTTAGCGGTAATGGTATCTTATGAAAAGTCCCTTGCTGATAACCTTTTTCAAGCAAATTACTTATCATTTTAATTGCTTCTTCTTCAGATTGTTTAAAACAAGTTGTAATTTCAGGTGAATGGTACTCTTTATATTCTTGAAAGAGTGTAGAAACAAACGGATCTTGATGATATTCTAGGCTGATATAATGAAGGATTTTTTGTATTCGTAGTAAAACATCCTTTTCCTCTTTATTTAAATCAAATAATTGTGAGCGTTTAAGTTGAATATGACGCATATAGCAGTCACATAAAATTTGAGTTTTATCTGTATAGTAATAATAAATAGTTCCTTTACCAACTTTAGCTTTCTTTGCAATTTCATCAACCGTTGTGTTACGGACACCACGCGTAGAGAACAGTATTGTGGCAGATTGAATGATTTTCATTTTTTTATTTTCTTTTTCTAATTTTATCATCGTCTACACCCTATCCTTGAAATATTTAGCGAAGTTTTCTTTCATTACATTCTCTATCAGTCTATTTGTCATTTATTAACGCCTAATAGAAAGTCCTCTAGTTGCTTCTTATAGAATAACACACATCATTCCTATATCTAGTATATAACCATAATAGAATACGATTTTACATCTTAAGAATAGAAATGAGAGTATGAAATCATAAGTTATTAATTGGACGATGAGAATTCAAGTGAAAGGAAATGGCGATCTCCTCATCGGTTGAATAATTTGATTTTTTACTCAATTCGTTTTATTATATAAACATGACTAAAAGATGCTTTTAGTCGGATTTTTTTACGTAAAACCGACTGATATTGGATTTTAGTCGGTTTCTATACTATTTGAGAGAAGGTAGACACTATGTGTGGAATTGCAGGGTGGATAGACTGGTCTAAAGACCTGTCTCATGAACAAGAAACGTTAAAAAAAATGACAGATGCTATCATTCACCGAGGACCTGACGCAGAGGGGCATTGGTTTTCAAAACGAGCGGCATTAGGTCATCGACGTCTCATCGTCATTGATCCTGAAGGTGGCCTTCAACCTATGCTGTATAAAGATGGAAATGATACGATTGGCCTTACGTTCAATGGAGAAATTTATAACTATCAAGAATTACGTAAAGAACTTGAGGAGAAAGGTCATGAATTTCAGACCAAGTCAGATACGGAGGTATTACTACACGCTTACTTAGAATGGCAAGAAGATTGTGTTCAACACTTAAATGGGATATTTGCTTTTGGTATTTGGGATGAAAGATTTGGGAAATTGATGCTTGGTCGTGACCATCTAGGCGTGAAGCCTTTATTTTTCGCTCAAAGGGGAAGCGCAATTCTCTTTGGTTCAGAGTTAAAAGTTTTACTTTCGCATCCACTTGTAGATGCTGAGGTAGATAAAGAAGGACTTTCTGAAATATTCTGCCTTGGACCAACACGTACTCCTGGTCATGCTATTTTCAAGGATATACATGAAGTGCGTGCTGGCCATTATATGACGTTTACCTCTAATGGATCGACTACGACACAGTATTGGAAACTTGAAAGTAAAAAACATGTAGATGATATTGATACAACAGTCGAGACAATCCGCTCCATTTTACAAGATACGGTTAAACGTCAGTTAATTGCTGATAAACCAGTGGTATCTATGCTTTCCGGAGGTTTAGATTCCAGTGGTTTAACAGGTTTAGCAGGAAATGAATTTGGGAATAAAGGGGAACGCCTTCATACATATTCCCTGAATTTCATCAATGATGAAAAAGACTTTGAGCAAGACTTCCTTCGTTTTGATCGTGATGAACCTTGGGTGAAACGTGTGGCTGAATATGTAGGAACAAAGCATCATTCTATAGAGTTAGGATCAGATAGTTTAATAGAGTATTTATTAACTCCAATGCGAGCGCGTGATCTACCTGGAGTTGGAGAACTAGAAACGTCTCTTTATTTGCTATTTAAAGAAATGAAAAAAGATGCAACAGTTGCACTTTCAGGCGAGTCCGCAGATGAAGTATTCTCAGGATATCCATGGTTCCATCAAGAGAAGTTTTTAGATGCAGAGATATTCCCTTGGAGTGTTAATTTATGGTATAGTACAGAAATTTTATCAGAGGATTTTAAAGCGAAGATTAGCCCTGAAAAATATCAAAAACAAAAATTTGAAGATGCAGTTACTGAGGTTCCTTTTTTAGAAGGTGAAAGTGATCTGCAAATGAAGCAACGTCAAATGTCTTACATGTTTATTACACGTTTCTTGCCATTTATGCTGGAACGAAAAGATCGCACAAGTATGATGAATGGCTTTGAAGTACGAGTTCCATTTTGCGATTACCGGCTTGTAGAATACTTATGGAATGTTCCATTCGAAATGAAAAGCATAGACAATATTGAAAAAGGTATTTTACGTCGAGCTTTTGAAAATGTACTTCCTGAAGATGTACGTTATCGCAAAAAAAGTGCATATCCAAGCACTAAGGATGCCTCTTATCTACAAGGTATTAGTGATTGGATGTTACATGTGTTGAACAATCCTGAATCACCTATTTTGCCATTAATTAATGTAGAAAGAGTTCGTGCTATTGCAGAAGGAAAAGACGAAGTAATTTCAGGTAATGATGCACGGGGTATAATAGATTATTTACTTCAAGTTAATAGTTGGCTTCAGGAATATAATATTAAATTAGTATGGTAGATGTAATTTTCAAATAAAGAGAATAGCTGAAACATCAATGACCTAAGTGAACCGCACCTCAAATGTATTAGATAGTTATCTAATACTTGGAGATGCGGTTTTATTATTTTGGGGTAACTAGTTCTTTTAGCATAATAGCGATGTGTTAGTTCTAAAAACTCAAGAAAGCTTTAGAATACTATTATAGTTGGTCAAGAACATGAACTAGACATCTAATTATTTCAGAGGATTTCTCGATTTGCTCTGGATCAAAATTTGAAAGGTTCGCATTAAGAATATGTTTTAGTTTTTTCTCTCTTTCTAAGTGACAATTTAAACCACTAGGCGTAAGTTGGACATTGACAACTCTCCGGTCTTTATTTGAACGAACACGCTCAACGTAACCAGCCTGTTGTAATCCATTGATTAATTGAGTAATACCAGCGGCGGTAGTTTCTGCTCGATCAGCTAATTCTTTGACTGACAATTCGCCTTCTTCAGCTAATACTTTAAGGGTTCGAGCATGGACCATTGAAACTGCCCCTAATGTACGAGTAGCTCGCCCTCTTAAACGTCCATCGGCTGCAGTCAGACTATATATAGCCTGACTAAGTTCGTCTATCGCAGTTAACTTATTTGAAGAATTTGTCATAACATCACCATTTTCCCATTAACTAAGTACTTAATTATATGGTGTTAACATTAACATATGAAAAAGAGTAGAGTCAAATTAAGTGGAGACTGGCTATTCATTTTCCAAGCAATATTATATATGCTCACCTTAAATCATCAATAAAATAATAAGACGACTTGGTTTGTAGTCTTGACAAAAGTACATATTATACTTCATTATTTTAATTAAGTACTTAATTGTTAAGTACTTAATTAAAAACGTAAAGGATGATTATTATGACTCAACGTTCACAATCTCAAGGATGGGCTTTAGATATAGCCCTTGCACTTGGTGGGTTTGATGCTTTGCATCCTGAAGCAAAGGCAACTATGGAACAGTTAGGACACGACCACACTGATTTTGATAAAGTTTTTTCTCAAGTAAAGAGTGGAGCAATGATACCAAAAGCATGGGCCACGGTTGCTTCTCAGGCTCAAGAACGTGCAAAACATTATGAACAAAAGGGATTCACTGTTACTGCTCGTGATCTATATCAGCGAGCTGCTGTTATGTGGGGACGTGCACAATACTCATATTTTAATGATGATCCACGAAAATTGGCATTTCGAGAACGTTGTAACGAATGTGTGGCAGCTATTTCATCACTTGGAGGAGGAACAGTACAACGTATAGTACTAGAATTTGAAGGCAAACAGATATATGCACTACTTCATTTGCCCTCAGGTGAAGTTCAGAATGCACCAGCAGTAATATTAGGTCCAGGTATGGATATGATTAAGGAGGACTATATACAGATTGCACAACGTTATTATACGTCTCGTGGTATTGTAGCTCTATCAATTGAAGGACCGGGTCAAGGTGAATCTGTATCTGAAGGTCTAAAAGTTGATTTGACTAATTACGAACGTGCCGTTAGTTGTTATATCGATTTCCTATCAAAACGACCTGAGGTTGATTCAAAGCGTATTGGATTTTTTGGTATCAGTATGAGCGGGTATTGGGGGATGCGAGCTGCTGCGAGTGATAATCGTATAAACGCTATAGCGACTTTTGAAGGTGTATATGGTGAATTTGATACCATTTTTAACAGAGCGCAGCCGAGTTTCAAAGCAAATTTTATGTACATGTCTGGTTACACTGATGAAGTTGCTTTTGAAAACGAGTTGAGTAGCCAGATGAACCTGTGGAAATTGGCACCAAAGATTACTTGTCCAGTCTTCATGGGAATAGGAGAATTTGATGAACTTACCCGTTTGGAAGAAGCATTAAGTCTTTATGAGTTTGTAGAAGCACCAAAGGAGATACGCGTCTATGAGAATGAATTTCACCCACTTGGTGGAGTAGCTGCAGAAATTTTTCGTTTTGGTGCAGAGTGGGTGGAACTTGCACTTGAAGGAAACTTTAAAGCTAACCATGATGAGCGTTATTACATGCATCGTGATGGGGGTGTTACTGAAGGGACTGCTTTTCCAACTTATTGGCTTGGTGCCCAGCCGGCGGAAATTAAAGGACGAAAAAAGTGTAATACATTAAATGCTTGTAATAATTAACAAATTTATACGGATTAAAAAAGAAAACAACAAAAATAGTATGTAGCTTTTTTACACTATTTTTGTTGTTTTCTTCAAATTTTTAGACCCCTCATAATTAGGGACATTGATGAGGATATTCAAAGTGCGAAAGACTTCGAATTGCTGAAAAACACGGAGGAAAGTTACAGGAAATGTTAAGGGATTTATAAAGTAGGAAGACATACTATATTTTTTCTTGAGCACAACTAGCATACATATATTCTCTAGGGATCCAGACCCGAATTGTTGAGACAGACAATGACAAATCTATGTTCTGAGGAACATGATCTTCATAAAAGGCTAAGTATCATTGGATGGGATTGCAAGACAAATCAAAGTCCCTATTTTTGAATTTTTAAGTTGATGGGCATGTGGCGGTACCCCATAGCTATCAAGTTAATATTTTAAATTACCCCCATAACGAAAATTTTATATCACTACAACAGTCATTTATGAGAAGTTAGGCTATTTTATTTATTGCTATGCTGTTTTCTTGTGACACAGAGTACAATTATAGGCAACATCTAAAATATTAAAGACTTTCTTTTTTTCATAACAGTGGAACTTTCGCCGTTTTTCTGTAGGAGGATAAACAGGCGAAGCAGGATTACTTGAGTTGAAAGCTCTTGATACAATCCGATATAAGCTTCGTAAATTTCGTGGGTTTGTCCTGGTTATAGCTGGAATGAATTTGACAATTGTTACAGAAAAAAACTGACATTCTTACAAATCTGGAAAATTGATAATGGCTGTTTATGAAACTTTCAATATTTATAATTAAAGTTGGTGCTACTTCTTTATTGCATTAGATAGCAATGTAATTTATAATACGTTTAAATGATTAAATTATTAAACGGAAGGTAATGTTAGCGAAATGAACTGTAATGATAAAGTAATGCATATTTTAGAAAATTTAAGACCATGTTTCCAAGGGTTGGGAGATCCAACTCGTCAGCAAATTGTATCGCTTTTAATTGATAAAGATAGCTTGAATGTGACACAAATTGCGGAGCATATTCCCATGTCAAGACCTACTGTATCTCATCATTTGAAAATATTGAAACAATCAGGGTTACTTCGAGTTCAGAAAAAAGGCACTGAAATGTATTATTGTCTTGAATTTTATGAAACAATAAATCTTTTAAAAGAACTTGTTTCTTTAGTTGAAGATGAATGTAAGAATTAGGTACTCATTTATAGTTTAGGGACAGCTTTTGTCCCTTTTTTTAGTGACATTACGTTAAAATGTTTAAGTTTTTAATCATTTAAACTTATGATCTCACACTAATTAAAATGGAGGTTTCAGATGAATAAGAAAACAGTATTAATTGTTGGTGGGTATGGTGTTGTTGGTAGTCAAATTGCTCAAATTTTACATGATCGACATCCTGATTTGGAAATTAGATTAGGAGGAAGAACTTTAGGGAAAGCGTTACCTTTTGAATCAGATAGAGTAAAAATAGTCACTGTAGACAACACATTAGATGATCCGTTAAGAAATTTGGATGATAATTTCACATTAGTTGTTAATGCGGTTAATGACCCGCAAGATAGACTACTTCTATCTGCAGTTCAAAAAAAAATTCCATTGGTTGACATTACTCGTTGGACTGAACGTTTTAAGAGTTCTATTGATCGATTAAAAAATGTTGAGGTCCAATCCCCTGTTGTATTAGCTTCAGGGTGGATGGGAGGGACAGCAGCTCTTTTTGCTAAAATGTATTCAAAAGAACTTCAAGAGGTTACGGTTGATATCAACGCACTATATTCTCTTCAAGACAAAGCAGGACCAAATTCAACAGCATATATGGACCGGTTAACGATTCCATTTGAAGTCAAAGCTCGAGAAGGAATGCGACAGGCTTATCCAATGACTGATCCAATCAAAGTCCGCTTTCCCAACGGTTATATAACCAAATGTTATCGTTTGGATACTCCTGATCACGTAACCCTGCCAGAATCAATTCATGCTGTTTCGGCTAACTTCCGGATTGCTTTTGATAGTAAAATATCTACATATGGACTGGTTTCTCTGGTGAATACAGGAATTTGGAAACTGATCAGTGGAGAAAAATTTAATGACTTACGAAAAAATATTCTTTATAAACCCGGAAGTGGAAGTGCACATAACATAGTTATTCACCTTAAAGGTTATGATGCTAATGGTGTATTGCATAGACGATGTGTGAACATATCAGATCCGTCAGGACAGACACATCTTACTGCTTTAGGAGCAGCTGTCCAAGCAGAGAATATTTTACAAACATCTGATATTGTGGTTCCGGATACTAAAATTTACTTTCCGGAAAATTTATTAGATTTGGGTATGAATGCATCTGTAATTTTAGATTTTTATAGGGAATATGGGGTTAATATTACGAAAGAAAATATATAAAAGGTATCGTTCTATTCGTGGTAGTACACATATGGCTATCAAGCAAAGAAGAGCAAATACCTCGAATAACTTAATGGCAGTTTAGTTTAATAAGAACCAATGGTAAAATGATGAGAATTAATTATGCTATGGGGCTGGTCAGTTGTAATTTTATAAAGGAGTTGTGAAAAGTTGAAATATCGCAAAGCAAATATCGATGATATTGATAAATTGGTCGAGTTAAGAAAAAAGCAATTAGTTGATGAGGGGGATAGAACCTAATATAGATATTGGTAGAGAACTATATGCTTTCTTTAAAAATAAACTAAGTGAAAGTACTTTAATTCAATGGCTAGTGGAAGATAATGAAGAAACTATAGCTTGTGGTGCAGTAATTTTTTATGAATTTCCACCTTGTTACACCAATAAGACTGGAAAAAAGGCTTATATCACAAATATGGCTTGGGGCTTCAAAAATGGGTAGACCAGTGTATAAAAAGTTTGGTTTTATGGAAACTGATGAATTTCTAGAATTAGGGTGTTTGTGCCCATCCACCGAAAAAGGGGAATAAGACAAGATATTCCAATGTGGAAAAGTAACTCTAAAATCAACCTTTATTGTATATTTTGGAGTTACTTGACGTTTACTTTTCTACGGAAAGTTGACACTTTTATCCTATGCCTAAAGGCGGATTGAATTCCTGCATAGGCTTTCCAGTATCACTGAATTTGTAAAGAAAAGTTGTGAACAATTGAAAAAATAATGGTTGAAATAATGAAGGGTGAGAAGGAGTTCATTTCTAATAAGCGAAATATTATATTGTAATGTTTTATCCTAAATTATTTGTAAAGGTGGATACATAATGACAGTAAAGAAGCTTTATTTCCTCCCAGCAGGTCGTTGTATGTTAGATCATTCTTCAGTTAATAGTACACTTACACCGGGTAAACTACTAAACTTACCTGTTTGGTGCTATCTTTTGGACACAGAAGAGGGGCTTATTTTAGTAGATACAGGTATGCCAGAAAGTGCTCTTAATAATGAGAATCTTTTTAAAGGTACATTTGTTGAAGGACAAGTTTTACCTAAAATGAATGAGAACGATAGGATCATAAATATTTTAAAGCGTGCCGGATATGAGCCAGATGATCTTCTTTATATCATTAGTTCTCACTTGCATTTTGATCATGCAGGAGGAAATGGCGTTTTTACAAATACACCAATTATTGTACAGCGTGCTGAATATGAGGTAGCACTCAACAGAGAGGAATATTTGAAAGAATGTATATTGCCGAATTTAAACTATAAAATCATTGAAGGGGATTATGAAGTAGTGCCAGGTGTGCAATTAATATATACACCGGGACATACGCCAGGGCATCAGTCATTATTAATTGAGACGGAAAAATCAGGTCCAGTGTTGCTAACTATTGATGCATCATATACGAAAGAAAACTTTGAAAATGAAGTACCGTTTGCTGGATTTGATTCGGATTTAGCTTTATCTTCAATAAAACGTTTAAAAGATGTTGTTAAGAAAGAAAATCCGATTATTTTCTTTGGACATGATATGGAGCAAGAAAAGGGCTGTAAAGTGTTCCCAGATTATTTGTGATATAGCATATAAAAAGTCGTGGGCTCGTTTGAGGTGACCCCCGAAAGTTAGCTCATGACTTTTTGTTTTGGGGTGTTATAAAATTCTTAAGTTGATGGGTATGGGGTAATAATATGAATTGGAGGTTCCTTTCTAAGAGTAGGGAGTCTCTTTGATCTTGCAACCGATAATCAAATGATATGTTAATTAGATTTGAATATTGTATGCATCGTCTTTTCTTCAATAAATATTAAGTGATAAACTTCATATGTAGTATATAAGGAGGTTATCTCATGGGTTATTTGCAAATATTAGATGGGGAGTATTTGACACCTACATAACCTAAGAATTTAGATAAAAATGAGGTTCCAATTTGGTCTACTACATTATCTGAATTAAAGGTAGCTACGCAAAATGGAAGTATTCCTGATCTTGTACAAAAAGGTGTGGTAGACCGAGAAGGAAATGGACTTGCACCTGGTGATGATACATTTTATGTAATGTTCACAATTGTAGATAGCGGTGAAGAAAAGTAAGAGTAGTAATTTGCATACTATATGTTTGAGACGTATAGTATACGAATGATGAGACTTTTTTATCCATAAAGAAAAGACACCCTAAGGTGTTATCCTCTCACTTGAACCATCTTAAAATTAAGATGGTTCAAGTGAAAAGAAGTATAAAGTATTAATAGGGATGCAAATTTCAAAATAAAAAATACGTTAAGTAAACTTTCATTCGAAAATTCACATTAAGCAATAACGTTTAAAAAGTAAGTTTATAAAAAATAATAAGATGTTTATAAATGTAAAACCTACAGGAACTTTTCCTGTGGGATTTTTTAGTAGTTTTTACGAAATTATGAGTGTTTTTTATTTTGTATTTCAATAAGTTCATCTGCTATCATTTTTATATAATATTCTTTTTCTGTTAGTTCAAATATAAATAATGATTTTTTCCAGTTATAAACAACATCTTCTACGTTGTGTTGTTTAATCTTTAATAAACACTGACCTTTTAAATAGAATAGTTCACCTAATAGGTATAAAGTATTTAGATTAATTGCTAATTTGATGCCCCTATCAATGTATTTTATTGCCTCTTCATGTTGATATGTGAAGTCTAAACATTTTGCTAAATTGAAAATGATTTTTAATTTAATTTCTTTATCTCTAGGAAAATCTAACTTATTAAAATTAGTTAAACATCTTTTTAATATCGTAATACTTTTTTCATATTCTTTATTTTCCCCATGAAATATAGCCATTGTCTGCATAATATGTATTTCTCTTTCTGATAAAAAATCAGAATTGGTTAAAGTTATTTTTAATGCATGATTTAAAAGAGTTAAAGCAGTTTTTGTTGATCTATTTACCTCAAATATAGCGATTGCTTCATGCCATATTAGAAATTGTTTCTCTTCTTTTGTTTGAAAATTATTTGAGTTTTTCTCTTTTTTTACTATTTCATAAAGTTCTTTATATTGTTTTTGCTTTAAGCAATCTTTTATTACGTATTTTACATTTTCTACATATTTTAATCTTTTGTTTTGAGTTAGTGCAAATATATGATTCGGATCAATACCAAGTCTTTCTGATAATTGATATAACAATATGCTAGATGGATAAATCACACCTTTTTCGATCTTGCTAATTTGACTTTGTGAACATATTCCATGACATAATTCGGATTGTGATATGTTTCTTTTAATTCTAAGTTCTTTAATGGTAATACCCAAATCGTAAAATTCCATTTTTCCACCTACTATTTAGCACTGTATTAGTATAAGAGTTTTCTCTAACTTTTAATGTAATGTAAAATTAATATAGTTGCAATTGTTATTTGTTTTAAAGGACTTACCGTTTCCAGGGGATGGTGAGGCTTTTATTATGCACAAAAAAAAAGACACCCTAAGGTGTCTTCCTCCGACTTAAACCACGTTCATTTAGTATAAACTTATCCGTATTATCCCTTTGTTATACGTGTAAACACATTCTATAAAACAGAAGCGTCTATATACACCAGATTGTTAGTTCACAAAGTACAAGAGATTTGAGATCAGTATTAGAGTGACGCCACACCTTCTATAATGATTGATATGTTACGCCTTTCAAAAGAATCTGCTTTATAGAATGTATCTACATTTATTATTTTACTATATGTAATATTTATTTAGTGTAATTTTTACAGATATGTATAATTGCATAAAGTTTATGAAAAAATCAGAGTATAATTTGGATTGTGTAATAAAGATAAGGCCCACCTACGGAAATAGGTGGGTTTTTTGTTGGGTACTACTATCTCATTGCACACAAGGGAATTGCTATTAAAACCATAGCATATTTTTATAGCTCTTATATTGAGAAATAAAGAAAAGACACTCTAAGGTGCCTTTTCTAATAGTTTTTAGCAGAAGCAACTGCATCCGATAATGATTAATAGTATAAAGAGTACAACGAGTAAAGCAAAGCCTCCAGCAAAACCGCAGCCTTCGCCGCAACTACCACTATATCCCATAATAATAGTTCCCCCTTTAGATAAGAGAAAAAGACTAGGGGTCATTCCATGTGATTTAATGGGTTCACTTTACTTTATGTTTTTACGTATGAATTGAGCAGGTCCTTTTGAAAATAAGGGAGAGATCATTTAATGTGCTTCCCCGGAATATTGATTACCCATTTTCTAAAAAAACAAACTATTTAATTATATCAATAATAAGATTAATTAATATAATATATTAATCCTAACAGAAGGGAGGATTAGCCATGCAATTAGTTTGTTTTAAAGTAGTAAATGGACAATACTTTTTAGTTGTAGAAGGTATCGAGATTCCTGCGCCAATCCCAGCGTTTGCTGCAGCTTTATTAATTGGTTTAGGAGTAATCCCGCTTTGTTCTTAATTTAAAGAATTCCAAACAGCTCTACCTTTCAATTGATAAACCCTTAAGCATATGAATGCTTGGGGGTTTTTTATTATAAAAAAGAAAAGACGCCATAAGGCGTCCCCACAAATAGGTAGATAAGACTTTAGTTTTCCAATCTAAAGAAATTTTGTATTAGCTTTTTGAAAGTATATCATAATATCTGATTGATTTATTATGTATTATTACATACTTCTCTCAAACCCTTTAGTTTCTATTTGATAAAATAGAATCCTAATATTACTAAAAATCAAATAAATATTTCTAAAAACCCTAGATATTAATAAGGGTGATAAAAGTGATACATTTAAGGTGCAAATTATAAAAAATATTAAAGAGGGAATAAAGCAGTATTAAAAAAACTATTATAAGCGGTGAGCAGTTATACAGGTTATATGAACCTGAATCTTGTTAAAAAAGGATACTCATTTGAGTGTACTTTCTTTGACTTGAACCACCTTGATTTTTATAAGATGAATGATGGAGGCAGATCCCAATAGGGGGCATAATGAAACGAAATAACAACAGCGCTTTAGGTATCCTATCATGCAGTAAAATCTTATTATTTAAATGAATTGTTTTACTGAATTCAAAGGATTGAAAAACGTATTTAAAATTGTAATACCTTTGCAGAAATAATATAGGTATTTAATTAAAGCAACTGTTGGTTAAAGTGCGTTTTTCAACAGATTACTATTTTAGGGTGAACTCTGTAATGTAATGATATCGGGGTATTTGTTTATTGGGTTTTCAGAAGGATTTAAAATCGTATATCTAAAAAATATAAACATATATATTTTAAGAGAACTGAGCTTGAAAGTATAACGATAAATGTGCTGGATTTACTGACACATTAATAACCGGAAAAATAAAATATTTAAGATCGGTGCTATCAGATACTACAATTCTACTGTTCACGTTAATTATTTCTCACTTGTAATAGGGGGGATATAGTGTTTTGAAATGTATCTGTTTTTGTTTCCTTATATGAACTATTGTATCAACGGGCTCCTTACTAAAATAATGAAAAATCATCATTTGTTTATTCTGATTTCTGGAAAAATTTTAATAGATTCATGCTGAACAAACATACTTTTTAGAAAAAGGAGAGATTATTGATGGATAGTCAATTACCATATCAACAGCAAACAAGAGAAAAGGCACTCGTGATTGGTGCTGGTATTGCAGGCTTGCTTACTGCACGTGTGCTTTCCAGTTATTTTGAGACAGTGATAGTTGTTGAAAAAGATGAGTTACCTCAAAAACCATCAGAACGACCGGGTACACCCCAAGACTTTCACCCTCATCGTGTGTTACCACGCGGAGAAATAATTATGAACCGTTTCTTTCCTGGATATGTTGATGATTTATTAAATTTAGGGGCCCATAATGTCAAGAATGATAAAATGATTCGATTTTCTCCTTATGGGGCACTTGAACTAGTTATAGAACGAAAAGGTGCAGCGAGCAGTCGGGCATTGTTAGAATGGGCAATCCGCCAACGTGTACAAGAAATTCCTAATGTACATTTTCATTCAAAGCAAGCGGTGACAGGACTTCTAACTTCGTCTGATTACAAGCGTGTTATTGGGGTCAATATTCAAGAACGAGATGAATTAAAAACAAAGCGAACGGTGTTAACCGATTTGGTAATTGACACATGTGGCCGTCAATCTAAACTCAATAAATGGCTTACATCTATGGGATATGATGTTCCAGAACCAGAATGTTTAAAGGTAAATTTTGGATATAGCACGAGATATTATAAAGTACCCCCACATATCAAAGAGAAATTGAGTGCAATTTCTGAAGGAGATCCTGCCAAAAACGTTGGAGCTGTAGGGCTATTATATATTGAAGATAACATAGCTCAAGCGCTACTATTTGTTGCTGGAGGTACGCACTATCCACCAACCAATTCAACAGAATATGAAAAAGAACTAGATTCATTAGTTACCCCTATGATGAGGGAGTTAATTAAAGAGTTAGAACCAATTAGTGTCCCAAGAGGATTTAGAGCGCATGAGTCAACTCGTCAACATTTTGAACAAATGGAGAATTGGCCATCTGGATTATTAGTGCTAGGTGATGCTTTTTGTAACTTTGATCCCATCTATGGACAAGGGATGACTGTAGCCGCCATTGAAGCCGAAATGTTAGATACTTGTTTAAAAGAACATTCTACTCATAAACTTGGATTCGAACGCAAAGTGCTGCAAAGTATGCAACAAGCTATTGAGCCGGCATGGTGGCTGAGTTCAATTGCGGATTTGCGTTGGAAAGGTGTTGAACATGTAGGAGCCGTTCCACTAAAAGGTGTGAAATTTGCACAGAAATATTTTGATTTATATCTTAAACAAGCTGTAAAGCAAGCAAATGAGGGTAATTCATCCATGCTCCAAAAATATATAATGATGAATGGATTAGTTCATTCGCCTTATGAAATCATTAACTCAGATATGTTAAGGATGTTAATCAATAGAGAGGGGTCTTCAGAAGAGAATGAACTTTTGAACGAACTTGGAGAAGTAGATAAGAAACCAATGCAAGAAAGAATACATGAACTAATCCCTTCCTTTACACTAGCTTTTGAGAATAGCGCTCCAAATCTGTTCTCATCCATTTCAATTTCTAATGTTAAATGAGGAAAAGGTAGTACAAATCAATGAATATTTGTATTAGATATACTCTAATTTTTTATATTTTACACACTATATCAAAAAAGAAACATAACCTCTTATTTTCTGCAGGTATATGTTTCTTTTTATCATTTTTCCAAGAAGACCCCTTCCTCAAGGAGCGTGAAGGGTCACAGCCCAGTGAGTAGGTAGGAAAGGAGGTATCTTCTAATATATGTTGGATGATACTTTTTTGATTTATGAACAAAAAGGCTATTGAAAGGGTCCTAATATAAATATCAGAACCCTTTTCAATATGTATACTTATTTCACTGCCTCTTTTAATTCTTTTCCAGCCTTAAAAGCAGGTGCTTTTGAAGCCGCGATTTGCATTTCTTCACCTGTTTGTGGGTTACGTCCTGTACGTGCAGATCTTTCACGTACTTCAAATGTACCAAAGCCAAGAATCTGTACTTTCTCTCCATCTGCTAACGCATTTGTTATTGTATCTAATAACGCTTGTGTTGCTGCAGCAGCATCTTTTTGTGTAAGTTCAGCTTTTTCTGCTACTATTTTTGTTAATTCTGTTTTATTCATTTTCTGCACCTCTTGATATGTAATTAGGTGACTATTATAACGTGTGATTACTTATGATGCAATTATACTGTACATAGAGCTAGAGCAAGTACAAGAAGGACAATGTCTGTGTAAAGGCATAAGATGGATATTGATTATCGCTTTAAATTCTGTTCATATTTCTTTACATCTTCCATGTTTTTAAATATTAACACATCAAAAATTCCTTTTTCATTCCCACATACGACAACAAAACCATCTGTTGCTTCCCAAACTCTACCGATGCCACCATCTGTAAGTGTAATACTGGTGAGATGTTTTACGTTCAGTTTTTCTTCTTTTCGAATGTAAGTAGTTATGGGTGTTCCTACAGGAAATGTGTCTGTGAGCTCTTTTGTTGTATATGTGCCATCATCTACTGATTGAGTTTTAGTTGTAATGGAATCAGTTTGAGTGGCACATCCTGTTGAACATATTAAAAGAATGCCAGTAATCATACTTACACATGCTGTTTTTACCATTCACAAAATCCTCCTATAACTGTTCGTATTGTTAACCCATTTAGGGTAACAAATTATATATACGAAGTTTGTTGTTTTATATGAGTCGTAAATTAACAAAGATACAGGTATTTTGGCAGAATGTGTTTCAAACAAAAAAAAGACACCTAAAGGTGCCTTCCTGCGACTGGAACCATCCTAATATGAGATTGGGTGCCAACCTGATTATTTTTTACCACATTAAGTAATTTTGGTTGTTGAGAAGTATAATTCAAATCTATATTTTGTTTATTTTTGCTTCGTTAGATTTTTTGTAGTGGATTCTTCAATCTGTTCAGATTTAATTTTAATTTCAGGGGTTATTGCTATCTTGCTACCCGAGTACACACAATAACAGTATTTGTTGCACCAGAACCAACATGATTAATTAAATGTAAAAAATAGTTAAAGTTGAAACTCATATTATTATCATATTGAGAATTATAAATTAAAGATGGCATCTGGAAGGGAATAGTTATAAATGAAAACAATAAAGGGAAAGTTATCTTTTAGCATTGATATTATAGGTTGTATCCTTTGCATTATAATGCTTATTATAAGTCTTGTTAATTTTAGAACATGGGTCCCTCCTTTTCTATTCTTTATCTGCAGACTAATTTTCTTCATTAATATAATAAATACCAGTAAGGGAAAAGGGCGTAATTCAAATTAAAATAAAATTGTATCCGTATAACCAAAAAATGCTATTCTTTTTGTAGAAATATACAGAGAGGATAGCGTTTTTTATGAATTTTTTGTTTCAAGATGAACTCCAGTGATTTGCTAAGGGATTATATCAATATTTTCCTCCTTCACTTTTAGTACAGCTTGCTAGAGGGGGAGATTTTGTTTAAAGAAAGGGAGTTTTTGCGATGTTACCTAATTATATAAAGATAGCTTATGAGATAGCCAAAAAAGCCCATGCTGGACAAGTAGATAAAGCAGGTATGGATTACATCAAACACCCTGAGGCAGTTGCTAGCTTTGTAAATACGACAGAAGAGAAGGCTACTGCTTATTTGCATGATGTTCTTGAAGATACTGAGATAACAGCTGCTGATTTATTAAATGCTGGTATACCTCATAACGTAGTTGAGGCAGTGCAGGTACTGACAAAAGAGAAATACACACCTTATTTTGAGTATCTGAGCAGAGTGAAAGAAAATTCTCTTGCCCGTACAGTTAAACTTGCAGACTTAAAACATAATTCTGATCGCTCAAGACTTGCTAGAATAACAGATAAAGACCTAAAACGATTGGAGAAGTACCGCAAAGTGATTAAGTTTCTAAAGTAATAAAAGAAACAGCAACTTCTTTAGTTGCAATTCCCTAAAAATATTAGACGTTTGAGGTGATTTTTTCTTGCAATTGTTTTAAGCCATGTAAGACTAATTCCCAATTTGCTGTGAAATAGAAAAATAAGAGACTATATTCTGAGGGAATCTAGAATATAGTCTCTTATTATAGGTTTTAAAACATTAATTCAGGGATTTTTAATTGATTTTTAAGTAAGTTCCAAGTCTCATCTAGAATAGGTTTTGGTGGTATGTAAATAATTGTTCCATCTCGTCCTCTTGTTAAAATAACCCTATATGCATTGAGTTTAATTTGGAACGGATCTTCGACACCCCATTGATAGTGCTGCCCCTTCCAAGCCCCATTCTTTAGATAAAGATCATCATCCCAATGAACGAGCGCCATATCTAGTTCAAGTCCTTGTGTTTGAAATTCAGTTGCGCTGTAGTTAAGATTTTTACAATAGTATTGAGACCCTGGATAGTTAAAGTATTGAGCGATTTTACTAGGCTTTTCATATCGTTCATCTCGTGGTAGAACAGGGACTTCTTTTTGACGATCAGCGCCACCAGCACAGACGACACCAACTGTTTTTGTATCATCCTGATAAAGCTGATTTAAAGTAATTTTTGCTTTGTGTAAATCACGCGTAATAAAAAGTTGATAATGTTCCTTTGGTAGGTTATGAATAAGCATTTTCGTTTGTTCAAAATTAATATCTAATAAAGTATTAATAATTTCATAGTATTTTAAAGCTGCATGAGCACGGAAAGATGAGTTTAAATGTAGCTGAGAATGAATTCTATAATGTGCTGCATTTGTGAATACAGAATTAGGGTGTTTCGAGTGAACAGTAACATTTTTTCCAGCGATCGCAGTATTCCACAGCGGGAGACCGCCTTCTTCCCCAGAATAGATCTCTTGACCTTCCCCAATTAAGCCAATTGTTACACTCCACGGCTTATTATGTGTCGTAATATTCATTATAATATCCGGTTCACTTAAGTGCTGGGCTTCTCTCTTTCTTCGAGTGAGTGATTGGTCGACTTTTTTGGTATCCCATGCTCGCTGTGCCTCATCAAAAATGATTATTTGTTCTTTTGGAATCATTTTCTTTTCCAGAAAATCCATTTTATATCCATATAGACCTTGTACGAACGTTCTATTTTTCAACGTATCTTGCAATACGTCTACTAATGGCCCGTTACCAGATAAATAAACTGCATTTTTCATTTCATGTGCAATGGTCAGACCCAAATATGTTTTACCTGCTCCTGGCTCACCAGATACTAAGATTAAGTGATGGGTATTTGTATTTTGTGCTTCTTGAATAATTGTTCGTATAGTTTGTTGTACTTTTGGAAAATTACTGCTTGATATTGCTTTAATATCAGGGAGTGGTTCATTATGTAAAATGGAACGAGCAGCTTCTAGCATAGAAGGTGAAGGTTCATAGAAACCATTGATTATTTCCTCTAGCGTCAACGTTTGTGCTTCTGTTTTATCTAATATTCGGTTAATAATACTTTCCAATCCATCAACTGTTGAAAGGGTTACTTGATAATCTTTTTGGAATTCCCATCGTTCACCTTCATAGTTTGTAAGCAGTAGAACACCTATGACTTGCATGTTAGATTGTTGAATAGCTGAGTGATAATGCTGGAGATCACGCATATAAAGCGATGTTTGAATGTATTCAGAAGGTGAAACGTGATTAAAACCTTTACATTCGATGACTATCAAATAACCATTAATTAATAAAAGTATATCTGGACGACGGCCACCTCCGCGTAAAATCTCATATTCAAAAATAAGTGATGCATCTAAATTAGGAAATCGATTAAATAAATCTTGTAGCTTATTGTAACTATCAATCCATGCTCTCTTTTGAGAAGCTATTTTGGTATCATCTGCATTGGTTTTATAAACATGATATTGCAATTGTTGAATGAATGATTTTAAATCTAATTCTTTAAATTGTTCAATAGTTCCAGCCCAGCCATAGTTCAAGATAAATGCCTCCTTAAGAAGTAGTAGAATATATGTAAACCTTTTAATTTTATACATATAGCAAACTTATTCGAAATTGTTCTTCTTTCTGTGAAACTTCGTGACTTTGTTCTAAATCTATATTAGCATTTGTGTATATAAAGTGAAAATAAGAGGGCTACCATATGAAAATAAAAAAAGTAACATATAGCATGATGATTAGTTTACTACTACTAACATCATGTGATATATCGAATAAAGAAATTGAACAAAAAGCACAAAATTATACAAAATCAGAGTATGGTCTTTCTGTTAAACTAGATCAAGTTGAAACAATTGGAAACGGTAAGGATATACTGGGACCAGATTTACGAATAGCCCATGTACAGCAAGTAGATAAACCGTATTTACAATTTCAATTATCATTCGATGGACAAGTTTCTCCAAAAGTAGTGAATGATAATTATAAAATAAAAAAAGAAGCGAATGATTTAAAAGAAAAATTCAATACATATTATGCTGGAAAAGGGAATAATGATTTATTTACGTTTGAACAAATGTATACAGGAGATGCTGTTTTCGATAAAAAGGCTGAAGCAGAAATAGAAAAGAAAAATTCACAAAAATATGTTACAGCAGTGTTTAGAAGTAATATCTTTTTGGATGTAAACAATCCCGCACATATGGAAAAATTAGCGGAGCTTGCCAGAAGTGTTCAAGAGTTTAATAAAACAATTGAAAATAATAAGAGTAGCGTGGAAGATATAACGGTTGAGCTGCCAAATGCTAAGAAGGAATTATTACAAAATATTGTAGTAGATTATGTATTAACGGCAGAAAATGCAAAAAAGATTCTTGAGAGAAAAGAGGATTATATGAAAGCATTACAGCTTATAAAGTAAATAAGTGACCCTTTCACTTTCGTTGTCTAGAGTCTATTTCTCTGCTGGAAGAATATAGTAGATAAAGGAGTGGGTTTCGCAATTAATGGGAGATAAGTACAAATAACTTTGAGTATAATCTTCATGGTAACACTTTTTATATTATTTCACATGAATTGATATGCTTTTAGATAATACTTGCATTGAGAAAGGAACTCTAGCTTCAAAAGCTATAGGGTTTGTTGAATTTGATGTGTTTGAGAAGATTGTTTTTTATGATGTTCCTAATTAGATTCATCAACCTTAAAATTAAATACTTCTATAAGTGTATTTTGACTCATCACCCAATGAATAAAGTGAGTGTCTAATAAGTCTTTTGATGTTACTTTATTATACTGGAGTAAATGTATTATTTCTTTTTTGATAATGAGGCTTCAACGAATTATTTTGCCATTTGATAAACTTTGCTATCTTAATTTTTTTAGATAAATTTATAGTTTATATATATTATAATCATTATAAATGGATACTTTGTGAAATGATTAATAAATATTTGGTATACTTAATAGGGTGATACAGTTTATTAATGTATCCCCCTAAAAGAAACATTGTATGGCTAATCTACTTTCTTTTTCTAAAGATTCCTCTTCGGACAAGTTGTTATACACTATTCTGGTATCAATAGATAATTTATCTTGCCTATTTTTGAATATCTTATCTCTATTATTATCTTTAGTATGTCATGTCCATTTAAATTTCATATTAATAAGGAGGAGAAATGTGAAAAACGGTATGGAATTTTTAACCACAAGGCTCTTAATAGAGTTCAATTATGCAGCGAAAAGAGAGAAAAGAAATCAATAAATTGAGCCATCAATTTTAGATGCTTTTCCAGATGGATATCACTTTCCCATTGAGTATTTAATGATACATAATGTTGTTGATGAAGTTAGAACTCGAGTGTTTTTAGGGCCAGGAATTGGTTTTGCTTTATTAGATATGTCGATGGACCGCTTTTCGACGATTCCAATTGCTGAACTAGATCAAAATAGTGAAATTAAATTTCCTTCAGAATCTTAAATTTGTTAAAAATGACCTATAATGAAAAATAATGGATTGAAACGAAATCTAAAAAAATTTCGTAAAAAAGTACTAGCTGTATATGAGAATCAATGTGCTGTTTGTGGACAATCGCATCATAGTTTTTTACGTGCAGCTCATATTAAAGATGCTGCAAACGGAGGGGCGGAGGCCATTGAAAATGGCATTTGTTTATGTATGAACCACGAAATAGCATTTGACCGTGGGGACTTGAAAATCTGTGAAGACGGAACTATTCTTCTTAATTATGAGGATGATAGTATAAGCAGAGAAAAAATTAGATTACCAATGCAGAAAAAGGATTAGCCTTCACAGGAATTATTGAAGTGGAAGTTTGATAAATTTAAAAACTGATACAATTGTATTACATACAGGTAATGGCAAACAAGAAAATTGATATGCTAAACACTGAGCCTGAGGTGTTGGATAAACTGTTCGAAACAAAGTATATTTCAGACAATAAGGGTTGAAGTTTAAGGTTTTAATTTTTTTGTTCAAAATGAATAAGTATTTGGAATATGAAAATAAATCCAAAAATGCGAGGGATTTGAAAGTTTAAGGTATGGAACAGAAGTAATAAAGAAGATAAATGATAAGTAGAATGGAGAGATTGCAATTGAACATCACCGAATTTGCCAATCCAACTTGGAGTGGAGACATTAAGGAGATTTTGTTACCCCATAGCCCATCTTTTGGTTTGGGTGGTATTCCTGACAATACACAATTACTATATGAGTGGTGGGTTTACAAGGATGAACAGGGGGTTACGTTAGGACTTGGTTGGATTGATTTTGATGTAAATGAATATGGTCAAACTGAAGGAGAGATTTCCTTATGTGTAAATACAGAATATCATGGGAAACATATTGGTAGTGCATTATTAGCTTTTCTGGAACATGAGGTTAGTAGAAGGGGAACTAGTGTTACTTCAGTAGTTGTGAAAAGATGTAATCCTGAGCATGACATTGTAGTCAATTGGTTCCAAGGGAAAAATTATGAAATTAGATCTGACTTTTATACAAGTTTATCAGATACATATATGGTAAAGCGCTAATATATAAAGGTTTGAATTAGTAATGAAGAAAAGTAATATGAATAAACCTAACTTAACAAGCGTTGTAAAACATGATGTAATGGAAGAAATGAGAAAGGGAAATACAGACGTATTGAAAGGATTACCACTAGTATTAGCTATGCAATATGGACTGGCATTACAAAATGAAGCTGGAGGCTAGCTATATCGAAGAATCAAAAGTAAATGATAAAGAATTAAATGAGGTTGTCCTTAATCGTTTAAAAGACAGTGATGTCAAAGAAATGCTGATTAAAAAGATTGAAGCACACGCACACGCTTATAAGATAGCAGTAGCAAAAAAAATTACAAAAAAGTTCACTGGTGAATAAACTAGTGATCTTATTTTATTTAAGGAGAGATAGAGACAATAGCTTATTACGAGAAAGAGGAACAAGAAACAGTAATTGTATTTGAACCAACTACAAACTTATGGAACACATATACAAACGTCTCTAAGCACATTAAGAGGTTAAAAACGACTATGTAGCATCGGTTTTTTATGATGAGAGTGATTCTGAAGGGAAAACCATTGCTTTGCGTGTAAAAACAGAAAAACTACCATCTAGCTACCCCTTTAACAAGTTAACAAGGAGGAACTATTATGGCTAACAAGAAAACAAAACAATGTAAGAAGAGAATGAAGAAACAAATGAAGCGACAGCTACAAAATTGAATCAAGGAGACACCAGTTGTTCATATGATTTTTAGAGAAATTGAAGACATGAGAGCTAAAGAACAAACTGACCGCCATAATGCAAAGGAAAATGAGAGACTAGAAAGAACAGCCCCATATCAGGAAGCACTAAATAAGAAGTATGGCGGTACTGTTACGGTAAAGGACAAGTACATTAACCATCATGCAAAGGCTATTACACCGTTGTAGTCGATGCCTTAAAGAGTTTTACGCCAATCCTGTATGAATTTTAACTCAAGAAGATCAGAAGCATGTTTGCGGTGTAAACCTTGTTCGTATGAGTGGTGGTACATTAAAACCTAAACGAAAATTAACAGATGAAGACATAATTAAGATGCAGGAACTTGTAGGACAAGGCATGAATGTTTCAAAAATAGCAATGGAGATTGATGTGAGACGTCCAACAAGAGTTAAATATGTAAAGAAAGCTGAGGAAAGCAGGATTCAAATTTAATGAACTTGCTGTCCGTTTTTATTTATCTGTTTTATATTCTTGTTTATTTCATCTAGCCCATTATGTACATCAGCAAAGCCCTGTTTGAAAGTTTCTTGTATCCCTTTATGTACACTCTTTAAATCATCCAACTTATTATCTGCTGAGGTTGAGGTTTCCTCATTTAAATTATCCATTTTACTGTCCGACTTATCTAAACTATCTTCTATTTTATCTAACTTAGTCTCCATTTCTGTTAACTTTTCTAGTATCTGTTTTGCTAATTCAAGTTCTCTTTCAGTTGCCATGTAGCGATTCCCTCCTTAATTTCTTTTTGGCTGTTACGAAACTTAGAATAGAATCTCTTCATGTCAGTTCTAAAATCGGTGAACTCGTTACGGAATTCTTTTATATCACCTTTTAATTCTTTCACTTCCTGTGCCATTTCCGTTACCATTTCATATATCTGTTCAATCATCTTCTTTTCATTTTCTGTCATAGCAGCAAGACCTCCTAAAAGGTTTTTAGAACCCGTCGCAAAATTATTTTTTAAGAATTGGTTACTTGATTATAGCAAAAAACTTAAAGACATTCATTTTCTATAAAGCTGTACAGCGAATCGAGTAATATAATTACCTTCCTAATTTAAAGTTACTTCTTAGCAACATTTGAAATATAACCAGCGGAAAATCAAAAAACAATGGTAATAAAAGGATTTCTCCTTCTATTATCGAAATCTATATATTAGAAAGGTGGTGAAAAAAATGACATTGGAATCCCCTCAGTAAATGTTAATGAAAACGTACAATTCAGCAATTACTTAGTCTTTAGAACTACTTGAAGATGAGGATACACTTGAGGAATTACTTGTCTTAGTCAAAGAGTTTCTTCAGCAAGCAGAACAAGTAAATAAAGTTGTGAATAATAGGGAAGCGGCTATTTTCTTATTAAAAGAACTAAAACTAATTGGATAACATAAACCTTCCAAGGTCTTTTTCTAATTGTGAAAGAGACCTTTTAAAAAATCCTATTTCTACAATTAGTTATTTTTAGGAAATTGGTGTGTATTTTATAACCAGTAGATACCCCTAAAAAAGACTCATGTCCCCCTATGGTGGGGGGGACATAAAAAGAATAGTATTATATTGATAGCCTTATAGTGTCGTATTGCATCCGTTCTGTCTGTCGCTTTTTCATTCTTTTCTTTTGTTTTTTGTTCTGTTGCCATCGTGTGGTGTCCTTATGTAATGCTTACTTTACTTATTGCCTAGTGTCTATCATGCCGTATAGCTATACCGTCGAATGTGACGGGATAGTTTGTTGGTGGTGCTATATGTCTTATTATATAGTCGGGGGTATAGACACTTTTGATTCAACCAAAAAGAAGCGTTCCACATCTATGGATACGCCTTTACATAAGTTTATTGAGTTAGGTTTTAAGAAATATCTTGTACATCTTGTTCTAACAACTTTATTGGTTTATATACCTTTGCATAGTAGAGTCTCTCAATATGTTCTTCTGTTTTGAGAAATTTTTCTTTAACATTAAATGTATCGATCAATAAAAATTTCTTTTCTTCTACTGTGAGAATATCTGGTCTATGTACATATTTAGTTTTGGATCTATTATAAATAATTTCATAATATGTTTTTACAAAACTCTTAATTATTAACCCTGTAACATTTTCTTTAAGATTAAAGTCGTCGATTAGCTTTTTTACAAACCAATCAAAGTGGTAAAAAACATTGGTGTCATCTATTTGAGAATAGAAAAAAACCCATCCATACTTTTTTTCTTTCTCAGAAGTTCCATTAACTTTATTGCTAATAGACCCGGTTATTTTGTTATTTAAATAAAAAACAAATTCTTTAGGCGAAATTTTATTTGTGTGACTGTATCGAGTAAACATATCAACAATAGACTTCTCGAATTTTAATTTTGTAGATTTCTTAATAGTTAACCCAATTTTCCCAATTGACTTCAATTTTTCAATTCTATAGCCCAAAAAATCATAGCCAACTTGATCTATTTTCCCTTGCTTACATTTGCTTTTATTCAATTTTAATTTATGATTTTCTTCTATATCTTTAAAAATATTATCCTTAATTTTATGTATATCTTTTTCTTTACATAAAATTAGAATGTCATCTACATATCTATAATACCGAAATCTCTTTTTTGATTTGTATTTTTTGTCCATTTCTTTAAAATATATTTCAGCTAAAACATTTGAGATAGACAATCCTTGCGGGACACCTATACAGTTTGAATATAAGCTATCCTTTTTTGAATGGTTTTTAGAAACTGTAGGCGTTCTAATTGCATTTAAAATTAGATTTTTCACAAGGGGGGTTCTAATCTTTTTAAATAATTTCTTTTCTAAAATACTATGATTTATATTATCGTAAAAATTCTTTATATCAATTTTAATAAAAGAATCAAATTTATTTAACTCGTTTTTCATATCTCCAATTACTGTTTGTACTAGGGGCTGTTCAATTGAAAATGATTCTTGAATTATTTTGTGTAATCCCTTAAGTACAATTTTATCTCTAACAGTTGGAATTGATATCACCCGAGGAGGGCTACTTCTATCTTTTATAAATAACTTCTCCCGATAAGCTGTAAATCTGTAAGTATCATTAAATACTTTTCTGTTAATTGTATTTAAATGAATGTCTATGTTCTTATCGAAAACTCTCTTCACCATTCTATCTATACCTGAAGCAGTATTATGATGGATTGTTTTTCCATACAAATCTCTTAAGTTTTTTAGCTGATACATCTCATTAAAATGTAGATAAGCTGGTAATGACATTTTTATTTCACTTCCAAACAAATAATGTAATAAGTGCGATAATCGGAATTATGAATATTGATACCTTTAAAATCCTATTTTTAACTGTATATTTTTTATAGGAAGTTTGATCTTCCAGTGTATCTAATTTTTTGTTGTTTTTTAAGTAAACTAATCGATCTACAGAACTATGATTGTCCGTTTTATCCAAAATATGACTATATTCCTTTTTAATTTCATTAAACTTAATTATTCTACTTGGATAATCTAAATCCTCGAGTATAAGATCTTGGCATTGACTTTCGATCTTCGTTAAATCTAAATAACATTGTTTATAAGCGATTGCTTTTTCTTTGTAACCATATAAAGAAACAAACAGTGAGATTCCAAATAAAGCTACAGAAGAAATCAAAGTCAGAACAGAAATCTTGTCTACCATTACTTGATTAGTAATAACAAGACCTAATATTGATAAAGACAAAACTATCAAGGTATAAAAATTAACAACAAATAAAGAAAAAATATTGTTATTATTCATTCGTACTTCTGATTCCATCCGAGTTTTTTTAGTAACCCATACTCTATTATCTTTAAAATATGTTATTTCCTTTAAAAGGCTAGTTTCTTTATTTGATTTTTCAGTAGTGGTTAGTCCAGCCAATAAATCTTTAATTCCATTTAAAACTGAAGTTTCTTCTTTTTCTGAATTATTCATCTCAAGGAATAAGTCTCTAATTTCTCGTAAAAGAGTCGTATCTCTTTTTTTCGTACTGCTTTCTTCAATTTCTTTTTCAGTATCAAACCTTAAAGTTTCACTCGTAGAATAAATCGAATCTTCTGTTATTTTAGTACCTTTCGTTTTAGTGTCGTGTTTACTCGTTTCAGTTGCTTCAACCAATATATTCACCTCTTTAATATTGAGTAAGGTTCCGATGGTTTGGATGGAATATTCCTGTCGGAATCATTGTAGATACATAAGTACCATTGATTAGAACACCTCGTGAGGTCACTATGTTGGAACCTTACTCTTATCTAATATCTCATATCCTTCAATTTTAGACAATATAATACAAGGAATTATGTGAAAAAATTTCCATTTGAAAATCGCAAATCATAAACTACTAATATTAAAGATTTTTATATGGATTTAAAAGAAAAGAGATATCTTTAGGTTTCCCTCTCTAAATGCCTTTTTAGATCTTTATTAAATCAATTCTGAAACAAGCGTCCATCTGTCAAAGAATTTAGAAACGTTGTATTCCTGATCCCGATCCTCTACATACTTTCCATCTTTGTATTGGAAGTAAAAATGATATGATTGTAAGATAAGGTGAAAATATGAAGATCAATGTCATTATTAGTAATATCCTTCTAACCAACAGTATGCCATGATGATACGTGTTCTAAATGGCTTTTGCTGTAATATCTGTATTAGTTTCATTAAGACAGTTAATAACGTATTGTCTAGCAATAGAAAGGGTGATTTTTTCTAGGCTGTCATTGTTTTGATCATTAGGAACACCTGATGTTTGCGGATTGTTTCCTTCTTCCTCATCACCAGCATTATTTAATCGATTTACTAATACTATGACTTTTTCCTCTAAAAACTTAACTCTAGAAAACAGTTCCAAAATGATACCCTCGTTACTCATTTTATCAACCTCCATCTTAAAACATCTAACTATTTTATTAAGTTGGATAGTTATCTAATAATGTAACTGTCCTAGGAAAACAGTTGATAAAAAATGGTAAATCAGTATGTGGAATGGGTATTTGAAAATTTTAATTTACGTCAAATAAACTATGGTCCAGCTCTTGCTGACAAGCTTTTTAAGCAGTGGGAAATGTTCGGAATTCAATGTGTAGAAGTTCCAAAGTATCCGCCGCATATGAATGAACCATTTGATGACTTTGAAATTTTATTACTCCAGTACCGAATTAATACGGACAATTCTTTACTTATTTTCTGTGCAAATGACGCAAAAATAATTACAGATATAAATAATTTAAAAGCACTATCAAAACGTAAATCACCAAAACATATTGACGGTTTCGTGGCTATGTTAATTGGTCATAAAGTAACGTTGAATATAATGGAAGACGCTATTTTAGAAGAAGAGTATGAGGAATGATTAGTTAATATTTTTTATGCTGAGTCCACTGAAAATTGGTTTGCTATTTTTTTGATAAGTCTACTAAAAATTTTCAATGGCAAGTATAGCAGCTTTTGGGGCCTATATAGCAGCACTTATAACCATATGCAATGTTTATAAAAAAAAATAAGTCTAATTTTAAGGCGAATATAATTGCTAAATCGAGAATTGAGTGGATTCCAGAGATTAGAAAGAAACGTGTAGATTTTATGTCTGCATGCTATAATTTGTTCGATTATATTGAAGCTCATGGTGAAAGCATAATATATAGTGAGAAAAGAGAAAAAGAGTTTATCAGATTAAAAAATGAAATTGAAAAAACGGAACTTTATTAATTTTGTATTTTGGTCCTAATCTTGACGGAAATAAGAATAACGATCTTATTGTTTATTTAATCAGTAGTCTCCTTAGATTGATAACTGCTAAAGATGTAAATAGTGATTTATATAGTCTTACAGAGCTAGATGATAAAGTTCTTGTGCTAGGGGACTTTTTAAGGATTGATTTTAAAGCTGAATGGAAGAGATCTAATGGGGAGATAAAGGATTCTGAAATTCAAGAATATCTTGAACAGTAATGGTTGTATGTAAAAACCATGGGAATCTTTTGAAGATGAAATAGAAAATGGAAAAGAGCGAGTTGAAGCTAAATATCGTTTAGGAGAAGAGAAATATAGAATTCGAACGTCCTAGGCATGATGTTAAACCCCTTCTTTTGTACCTGAAAGGCGGTGAGAGATTGAGTTTAAAGAATAGGTTTTCAAATACCTATTTAAAAAAGCTGGAAAGCACAGTTACCTTGATAATGTTTTAGAAAAGAGCATTTGTTACGGGGGTGTGTATATAACAGATTCAAACATCTTACAATCAAGCGATGTTTATGAATTGCTACAAGAAATCAATAATCAAATGATATTGGCGGATATTGTTGTGGGAGATGCATTTGGGAATGAAATTAAAGATAAAATTGCACTTCAAACCTTAAAGAGTCCTAACAATTATCTAACACAATTTTAGTTCGTTAAATTAATCAGGAATACCTATTTATTTGAGGGGGAAACATTCCCGATATTAAATGGTGCTCAAATACATTTAGTGTCAAATGTTTTACATAGCTAGATGATAATTTGGTAGAGCATTTTAAGATTGGTGGTCAAGAGATTCCTCTATTTATGATTCGTCATGTGAAAAATATTAGTGCAGATTATTTAAGGGCAAAGGGTCTTCTTGATTTTAGAAGAATTTACTTTTATTATGGGATTTCCTTTATATCCTGTTATGAAGAAATATGATTAGTTTTATTAAGATTTATATAAACGTTTAGATGCTAAATCTATGTATGATCTTAGGACATACAGTCCTTAACTTTTTATTATGAGTTTAATGGTTGGAAAGAGATTGAATTTAAAAAACAAAAATGATGTTTTGTTTTTTGGCGGTTTGAATTATGAGTGGTATTTTGTCTATTTTGGGATTGAAAACCAGTTGTATGAAGGGTTTAAGCCCAGTCCGAAATTGACGTTTGCGTACTTTTTATAAAACAGTATAAATAAAAATGATAAATGAGAATTAGAATTAATAACATAATAACGTAATGTTTTTATAATTTAATTTATTTTTTAGTACAAAATCTATGCTATAAATATTCGAATTTATAGCAGGAAGCATAACTTTACTTAAAATACAGGTTTATGCTTCTTTTTAATACAATCGTTACAAGTAAGAGTTTTTGAACAGCTCGCATTTGCTTGTGAAACCCACCTGTATATTACGAGTTTTTATATATTAAAATATCATTTGTAACTATAAGTTAAATACTGTTAAACTATAATTACAATGGAGGTGTTTAGATTGAACAAAATGTCTTTGGGCCTTACTTTTGTTTCAGTAGGTATTACATTCTTAATGCTATTGTTAACAGTATCGTTACCAACTGTATTATGGGCAGTTTCACTTGGAACAAGTATTGTACTGAATTTCATAGGTACTGCAATTTTAATGCAGTTTATCAAAACAACAAAAGAGAGTATATTGTGAAGTAACAATAAATTCAGTTAAGAACAAATAAAGTTATTTAACGAAGATGGGTATAACATTAGGTTTTTATACCATTTTTCATTTCTTTGTATAAATAGAATTAATACTGTTATTAGAATTAAGGAGGAAAGCATCTCAGAGTAATGAACACTCTTATAATTTCTTGAAATCAAAAAGATTTATAAAACAAGTATTACAAGAATTTTTTAAAACTTTTAATCGGAGACGGTATTGATGAAGGAAAAGACAATTAAAATAGACGAAGAAACAGATATTAAAAATTTTAAAGTTACTTTGGCTTTTTTAGCATTAATTGTAATCACAGGTGTTACATTTCTTATAACACAAATTAAAGAAGTTGGATTTTTATATGCTGTATTTTCAATAGTATGGTTTGGTTTTGAAGGAAGTATTATAAAAAGCGCGGCTAAAGTAGTTTTAAAAAATAATATTTTAGTAGCAATGTATACAGATTCCTCCACTTTATTAGCTTTTGCGACATTATTTTATTCTGTTAGTGGATGGAGTACTTTTTGGGGTAAATTTATAGCAACCTTAATATGTTTAGTATTGATGACTGTATTGAGGTACTGGAGTAACTCAGTAATAGAAAAATCGGAATAAAATATTGGATTTAAAGATATGGCTAAGTTATATAGAGGGTATAACGCTTCTCCAAAATATGAAGCTGAGAACGGGAAATACGCAGTATTGAAGATTACAGATGATGTAAATGAAAAAATTGAGTTTGTTAAGTTAAGTAAATATAATATCCAAAATAATGCTAAAATTGATAGTAACCGTATTTTAAATAATGATGTCTAATTATCAATTCGTGATGCGCATCGTAAAATAGCGATAGTTGTTCAATCAGATAGAGAAGATGTCTTAATGTCTCAAAACTTTGTTGGTATTCGTTGCAAGAATTCTTTGCTTCCAGCATTTTTAAAATTATATTTGGAATCACCAATTTCACAATTTTATTTTGCTAATCATATGGCAGGGTCTACGGTTCTCAACCTACCAATAAAAGATGTAAACAACCTTCCTGTGCCAGTATTATCTATTGAGGAACAAGAAGAGTTTGTTAGGAAATACGAAGAGGAAGCTATCAATATTGCTAAGAAGATAGAAGAATTAGAAAGACTTCGAAAATAATTAAACATTGAAGTGTTTGAAAAAATGGGCTTACAAGATACATTTAAAATCCTTTAAAAAGGATTTTAAATGTACAGTTCACAATATTATTAAACAATAAAAGGCGGTAATGACATGATTACAGGTGAATTAAAAAATAAAATTGATGGGATTTGGACAACCCTTTGGACAGAAGGAAGCACTAATCCATTAACAAATATTGAGCAAGTAACATATTTGTTATTTATGAAAGGTTTAGATGAGGCAGAATTAGCAAAAGAACAAGATGCTGAACTGTTAGGATTAGAATATGATGGGATTTTTTCAAAAGATAAGCCGTACCTTCGTTGGAACGTATTTAAAAACTTAGGTGATGCAGAAGATATGTACAATAAGATGGTACAAGAAATCTTTCCATTCATCAAAGATCTTGGTGGACAAGATGAATCCGCATTCTCTACTTATATGAAAGATGCTATTTTCCAAATTAACAAACCATCTACTTTGCAACGTGTTGTATCAGCCATTGATGGTATCCCAATGGAAGACCGAGATACACAAGGTGATGTATATGAGTACTTATTATCAAAATTAGCAACTTCAGGTACAAACGGTCAATTCCGTACACCCCGCCATATTATTAATATGATTGTGGAATTAATGAAGCCAACTCCAGAAGATATCATTATTGACCCAGCGATGGGATCAGCAGGTTTTTTAGTATCGTCAAGTGAATACTTACGTAAAAAA